>CBDUPW010000188.1:0-13925 GCA_965369205.1 uncultured Polyangiaceae bacterium
TCGACGTTGCAACCCTATCTCGGGGCGAACCTGAGCATTCGCAGCTACGAGACCTCGAACGGCGACACGACCATCGCGAGTGGCTCGACCTTCGCGCTCGGATTGGGCGTCGGCGCGCATATCTTTGCGACGGAAGACTTCTCGATAGACCCGGCATTCAGTGTGTATCGGGTCAACGGCAGCGAAAAAGTCGGCGACGTGGAGTTCGGTCGCGGCGGGTGGGCGTTCTTGGCGAGCTTCTCGTTCTCCGGCTGGATCGGCGGCAGTCAGACAAGCACGCGCCGCAACGCAATCGACTCCGAGCACCGCGTGGACCCGGCTACGGGCTCAGCGCGAGCGTCGTGCAACAACGCTTCCGAGGGCGCCGCGCCACAGATGGCAGCAACGCCAACCCGGAGCGACGGGCTTGTCTCGATCACCATCAGGCTCACCGGCGGCACGGTGACGTTTGCGGGAAAACCGGAATCAGCGCCCGACCAGATCGCGTTTCGCGTCCGTGCATCCACTTCGGGCGGTCGCTTCAAAGAGTGCCAGAGCTTGAGTGTGACGGCGGACGGCGAGCAATACGAGGCTGAAAATCTGAAGTACTCGGAACGCTTGGGCGGCACCCGAGTGACCGAAGCCGTGCAGGGCACGCTATCCCTCGCGGCCGTTGCGGCTCTTGGGGAGGCCGATGGCAGCGCGGTCGTACGACTGTGCGATCTGGAACTGGCGGTCGGGATGCCGGAGCGAGGGAAAGTGTACGACTTCTTCGAGACGTTTAAGGGGCTCGAACCGGGAGCATGGTCCCCTCCCTCTGGAGTGCGGCTCCAGCGCGGTCGCTTCACGGTGGACTTCCGGATCAAGGATCATGCGCTCCGGTACGAGGTGCGACCCAGGCGCAGTCTCGACCACGTCGAACTGCGTGTCACCGGGGCAGCCGACAGCTGCCGTGAGTTGAAGGTCCTGGTGGACGACCGCGTTCACTCTGAACACGAACTCAGCCCCCCCGGAGCCAGCGGCCCAAGCCGATCCGGCGGCCAGGTGAGTCAGGTCCCCCTCAGCGCGATCGAAGCCCAATCTCAGGCGAGCTCAGCAGCGGTCCAGCTTTGCGAAACGACGCTGCCGCTCAGCGCGCGCAAACGCCAGCAGCTGGGCGGCATCGCGAAGGCATCGCGGAGCTACGGCGCCAAGGTCGGTGATCGGTAGACGACGGCCGGCTCGACCCGGTGCGCTCACAAACTACGGTACGGGTTCTGCCCTGCCGAGATGAAACCCGCACCGGTCGGCCAAGCCCGCTCGCCGGGGTCTGGGCGGGAACAGCCAGGGCGAGTTTGTCACGGCACTACGCGAGTTTCTCGCCCAAGCTTCTGGCCGCTTGGCTATGCTCGGCGAAGCGATGACCAAGCGGCTCAAACAGACATCCCGGCGAGCGCTCATGAAAGCGTCTCTTGTCGCTTCCAGTGCGGCTGCCCTGGCGGGGGCTTCGATCTCTTGGTTGGTCGCGGCGTGTTCGTCCGGCCCCAGCAATCCCTACGGCTACGGCTACGGCTATGGTGCGGGAGGCAGTTACGGCTACGGTTTCTCTTTGCTTCGGTCGATCGGTCCGCGGACTACACGTCGAACGTAGGCTGCTCCTGCAGCAGCGACCGCATGCGACGCCCGATGCGTTCGGAGGAGAGCTCGCGCGAGACTCGGTTCCAACCTCGTCGCGCTACACGCGCGGCTAGCGCGGGGGAGTCCACGCAAGCTCTCAGAGCTGCGACAGCGGCGTCGTGTAGCGGTTCTGCCCAAGAGAGTCGGGGGTCGAAGAGGCTGGTGCGTGTCAGACGCTCTCTGACTGGCGTCAGACGATAGTCGACCAGAAACGCGCTGTCCCCGTCCATGAACTCCAGGTTGCCCGAGTAGCCGGTTGCAACCACTGGCTTCTCCGCCGCCATCGCCTCGGCCAACGTGAGCCCGAAGCCCTCAGCACGGTGCAGAGACACGCATGCGTTCGCCCGGCGTAGCAGCCGCTTCATTGCGGGCGGCGAGAGCATATCGAAGCACACGTAGACGTGGGGAAAGGCGCCGCGTCCGAGCTCGCGTGCGATGGTTCGCAGGATCCTCTTGGGGTTTGACTGAAACCGAAGCCCGACCTTCAGGAACAGCGCAACGTCACGACGCCCTGGAAAAGCGTGGGCGAAAGCGCGCAGCAGACCGATGGGGTTCTTGCGATCGGACCACTCAAATGTGGAGAGGAACAGGAACGTAGACGGGTCCACGCCCGGGATCTCGGCGGGACCCTCGCCGACCGCCTCGACAGGGTGAGGAACGACTTGCACCGGTCTCTGCGTGGCCTGGACGAATGCGTCGGCACAGAACTGCGAGGGCACCCAGATCTCGTGCATGCTGTCGAGCGGTGTGCGCCAATCGTCCGGGATCGCGCTGAGTTCCCACGCGGTGATACCGATGAGTCGGCACGACGGGATCCGGAACAGTGGGAAATGGGGTGCTGGCGTGTGAATGAGCCGAACTTGCTCGGCGGCCGTGCGGCGCGCCAAGCGGCGCACTTCGCGATGATCGACCGAGGGCATGACGAAGTCGAAGGCCGCGTCGGTCTCCAAGGTGACGCTGAGCGCGGTCACCGGGTGGCCAGTTCCTGCCAGAGCGAGCAGCTGGCGTCGCGCGGCCTCGGCATAGCCGGAGCTCTCGGCGAAGAAGCCGACGTAGCGGACGCTCATGCTTCTCCAATCCAACGTGCGAGCCGATCCCACGGCCAGCGGCGCGCAGCCAGCTCCTCGGTCGTCTCGAGCACTGGTCTAACCCCGAGACAACGGAGGCAGCGGAGCTCTCGGGAAGGGCTGGCGTGGTGTTCCTCGGGCAACTTGCAGCGCGCGAGCACAGAGGCGCTCAAGCGGGAAGTAGGCCCGTAGCGCGCGGAGCTCGTGCGGCCGTGCAACGCGACGACGGCGGCAGCGGATGCCGCTGCGATGTCGCAATAACCGCCTGCATCGCCCACGACCACGCTGGCGAGGCGTGCAGCCGCGGCGAGGACGAGCGGGTCGTCGTGTCCGATTCGTCGAATGCCATCCATGGGCCGAAGCGTCAGCACGCGCGCGCCCAACCGTGCCTCGAGTTGCTGCGCAAGCCTCACGTAGGATTCCGCGCCCCACCCGTTGGAACGCGGAGCTAAAATGACGACCGGCGTTGAGGGCGCGAGGTCCCGCAGTAGCCCGTGGGCAGCTCGAACGGATGCCTTGGGGATCCTCAGACAAGGTGAGCCCCGCTCGGGCAATAGCCCAGCGGCGCGCGCGGAATCGAGCCAGTGTTCGGCGGCGTGCTGTCGCCGCCCGGGGTAGGGAACGGAGGCGACGCGAAGCACGGGCGGAGCACCGTCGAGCCACTCGCTGCGCTGCCTGACCCCGGGGGCGACGTCCACGACGAGCGATGGGGTGGCCGAGCTCAAGCGCGCTCCCGTGGCGTGCAGGTGTCCCGACAAGAGCCGTCGCACCGCGCGACGGCCCGTTACCGCAAAGTGAGCACCGACAAAGCGGGAAACTACGGCATCGACCAAGCGTAAGGCGAGCATGGCTCGGTCGGGCTGCGACCGGCCGAAGTCCAACTGCACGGAGGTGGGGACGAGGGCAGACAGCCGGGAACGGAGATCCATGCCGTCCGCGGTTGCTTCGATGTCTTCGAGAACGATTATCCGCGCCACAGGAGCAAGTGCGGAGCGGCTACCACGGCGACCGCCCGCTCGATACTGAGCGCGCTCGAAAACCTGACCGCCGAGAACAGAACAAGGCGGAACAGTTCGCGTGAATCGAGCAGTTGGCTCGCAAGCTGTCCGCCAGAAAGGGCTTCGAGGCAGATCGCGGCCGCCGCCGACATCGGCATCGGGACGCTGCTCAGACACTTCCCAGAGTTCGCGACGGACATCTCTGGCAGCCTCGCCCGTGGGCTTCGGCCGCGCCTTCGCTGTCTCGATCCGACCGCGCCGGACGCACAGCTGTTGAGAGCCGCGCGGCTGGGTCCATGGCGGCTACGTCTTTGGGTCATTCGCGGTAGGGGCCTCGTTGGCTCGCGGTGACGTGGTGCGCACCTTCAATCTCGTCGATTGGGATCTTCTCGGGAGCGACCGCGTACAGCTCCGTGAACCCGCAGGTGCGACAGACCAGTGCACGCATGATCCCGGAGACCCTGACGCGTCCAGCCTTGGCCCAGTCGTCGCTTTCCACGTGCGCGGCGATTGCGCTGTTCTGGTAATCGACGAGCCGGGGCAGGTAGATTATTTCGCGGCCGTCGCACTTCGGGCAGCGCTTGGTGCTTCGCATGGCTCTTCTCCCGGTCTTCGAGTTCGCACAGTTTGACGGGTGCAGCTTATCGCTTCATCAAGCTCGTTCCGCTGGTCGGCGGCTGAGGGTAGCATCGTCTCGCCTCGCCCGGCCTCGTGGCGTCCCCCACGCGGCGGAGCCGCGTAAGGGGGCGCCGGCGCGCGGAGGCTGCAGGCCGAGCACGCCGACCGTGCTCTGGCGTGAGGTGCGGGGGCATCCCATCCCAAACTAGATCGCGATTCCAGAGAGCAGGATGTCACTGCACTTGCATCTCGGCGATCCCGCCGCCGGCGCCGAAGTGGGAGAGGATTTCGAATCGGACGCGGGTCGCCGTGGGTGCGGCAAGGGCGACGTCGTGCCAGCCAGGCTCCAAAGAGAAGCCGGGGAACGTGCCGCGCGTTTCGGCTACCTGCTGTTCGCCGTCAAAAAGCCGAAGCACGAACTCGTAGGTTGCGTGGTCGTTGTAGGGCGTGTTCACGCTGTTGACCAGGCGTACCCGCGTGACCGCTTGGCGCTCAGCCAAGTGCACATCCAGCCAACTGCCTGTTTTTGCGAGCCACTCGGTGTTGAGGCGGCCGTCGACGGCTTTGGCGGGCGCGTAGTTCTCGTTGATTCCCTGCTCGACAAACGCCGACGCCTGCGCTGCGGAGAACTCGAAGCTATGGTCTGGCGCGCCGCAGTTCGTACGAAGTGGCTTGCCCGCCGCCTGGTCGAAGCGATAGCAGAGGTCCCCCGCGGGCATGCCCAGAACCGCGGGCGCGTCCAGCCAGCACTCCGCGCAGCCGCGCGTGCGAACCATGGACAGCTCCGCAACAACGGGCGGCTCGGCGTCAGCCAGCGCCCGCTCTACCGCCAAGGGGTAACACATACGAAAGACGAACGCGGGCGAGAAGGCACCCTCCGGGTAGCGCGCGGGAAAGTCGAGAGTTTTTATTTGATACGGCTCGGCGCGAGGCGGCAGCTTGCGCGCGTCGCGCACGGGAGTGTCCACGCCGTCCTGGTAGACCCGCGCCGTATGCGACCATTCCAGACGCCGCTGCTGCAAGTACTCGAAGTTCAGCGCCACGAGCGTCACGCCTGCCACGACTTGGGCCACGCGGGATGATCGCGATGCGCGGCGAAAGTAGTGACTGAGAACGTTGCCCCACGCCAACGCCAGAAAGACGGCGGGCAAACACAAATAGCGCGGGGCGATGGTGTCCACGAATAGGAAGGTCGGTGCCGCCGCGAATAGGTAGGACCACAAGAGCCGCCGCGTCCTGCTAGGCCAAGGCGCCAGCGCCACGGCCGCGACGCCGAAGATCGCCACACCCAGAGCAAGGGGCGCGCTCTGACCCAGGGCGTTCTGGGTGCTGAGCCCCGCGAACACCGTCGCTGGGAAACCGTGCAGCAGCGTCGCAGCCAGGTTTGCAAGCACGGGCGCTCCGGAAGCCGGGACGATCCCCAGATGCTGACCCAGGGTCAGATGCGCCCACAGCTTGAGACCGAATAACCCCAGCGCCGCCAGCACCCACACGACAAGAACACGGCGCCGGAGGTGCCCGCCCAACCCACGCGGCATGGGCAGTAGCAACGCCAGCGCCAAGATCGCCGTGCCTTGCTCGTGAAATAGCATGCCCAGGATGCCGAGAATGGCGGCCAGAGCAGCGCTTGCAGCCGACGCCCGCCGTAGGGCGTTCTCCAAGAGGAGCAGTGCGCTCAGCACACAGGTCGTCAGCGTCAGATAGAAGCCCGAAGCGGTGACCCAGAACACTGACTCGTAGTGGTACGGATAGAACGCATAGAAAACGCGCGCCAACCACGCCGCTTGCGGCGACAAGCCCAGTCGGCGGCCGAGCACTCCAAGCAGAATGACGTTCACGCAGAGCAGGCCGAGCGCGCAGAGCCGCAAGCCCAATGGCCCAGGCACGAGCGCCAAGTACGCCCAACCCAACGGGGAATAGCGCGCCGCTGAGTCTGTACCCACTTGGAATACGGTCGTCGGATCGCGCAACGCGTGGCACCAGTCTTCACTGGTGAATGCCCATGAGACACTTCCACCATAGACGGCCAACACCAAACTGACGACGAAGGCCGCGGGCAGCGCAGCCATGACGCCGCGCGCGGCAGCAGCCGCTCTAGTCTGGACCGAAGGCTGCATCGCTATCTGCAACTATGTTAGTGAAAGTCCAGCATCGGCGACAGACGGATCCCGCTCACCGCAAGCGTGCAGGGCGCCCAGCGAGAGCAGGCAGACGACCAGTTCTCCCAAGCGCGGGGGGCTCGCGCCCGCACCCGCCCTGGCGGGGTCGCTCTCGAAGTGCCAGTATCGCCGCCCCTCATGCCCGCGCGCTTCGCTCAGACGCCATTCGAACTCGACGCCATCGTCAGCGCAGCTGGCCCGTTGGTGCGCGTCGGGCTCGATGAGCGGCAGCGCCCGAATAGCGCCCAGGCGGCAGTGAAAGTTGCCGCCACGCCCGCGCGGGTCTGGGAAGTTATCGCCGATGTCGAGCGCTACGGTGGTCGCGTGCCAATGATGGACAAGGTCGAGCTCAAAGACGATCTGGCGACCGTCGGGCTGCGTTTCAAGCTGGCGCTCTTTTCCGTGGGTTTTTCTTTCAAGGCGCGCACCCGCATCGAAGAGGGCAGCGTTCTAGAGTTGGCCCACGTCTCCGGCGAACCCCGGGATCTCGCGCTGCGCTTCGACGTCCTGCCCCTGCAGAGCCCTGCGAATAGCGTGCTCGTCGCCAGCATCGGTTTCGACATTGCGTCCCTGGGCTGGCTCGTAAAATTCTTCCTCAAGCACCACCCAGAAATCCAATACGGCGTCTTCCCCGGCAGCGCCCTAACCCTCGTCGACACCATGCGCCGCGCCGCCGAGCGCCCCTAGCGCCAACGCGCTCGCGCTCGCACCCGCACTCACGCTCACGCCCGCGCCTGCAACAGCTCGATCCCGCGCGCCACCCACTCCCGCAAGATCTCCGGATCCGGCAGCGACGTGCAGCGCGCGCTGAGCAGCACGCCGTCGGCGCCCATGCGATCGACCCGCGCCACGGAAACGCCCTCGACCGCCTGCATGGCGTGTAGGCAGGCGGCGACCCGCGGATCTGCGTCGCTCTTACCGAGGCCGAGCCGATCGCGGATCCACATTCCGAAGCGGAAGAACGAAGCTGTGGGCGCCTGCGTGGCGTCGCCAACTTGCACTTCAACGCCGAACCAATCGCTCTGCACGGCAACGCGCACGGCGGCGTGGGGCCCTTCTAGGGCGGGCAGTCGCAGCCTTAAGCCGTCCGCGTCGAGCAACTCACGACCCGGGCTGTCGCGGTACCCGGGCGCCGATCGCAGTGCCAAGTGGCGCAGACAGTCGCGGGCGCGCTCTTCGCGTTCAGTGAATGCGCGCGCCGCCTGCTGCTCTCGTTCCTGGGGTGTGAGCGGCAGCGGCGCGGTTTCTGCGGAGCCGTCGCGCATGCCCACAGCGAGGGTGCGCGCGTCGACGAAGCACACGGCGCTTGGGCGCGCTTCGAAGTCGATGCGCCCGTCTAGCGCGCCCGTGGCGACGTTCCAGAGTTCGACATGGGTGGCATTGAAGCGAGTGCAGACCAAAAGACCGCTTGGCGAAAACGCAGCGTCTGTTACGAGGTGGATGCGCATGCGCTGAACTTCGCGCAGGGTGGTCGTGTCGCGCACCACGACGTGTTCATCGATGCGCACTGCGCACAGCCCGCCGTCCGGGGAGAGCGCGAGCACGTCGTCGTATTTGTCGACCTCGATGCACAGGATCCGCCCTGTGGCGACTTCGACCACGCTCTGTTTGTTATCGGTGAGCGAGATCAAGCGCGCTTCTGTGGCGAACGCCAGGCGCTTGGGGCGCTCTGCCGCGAGGGTGCAGGCCGGCGCAAGATCGGCTGCATTGAAGACGTGCACGCCATCGCTGACATCGACGGCCAAGAGCGCCCCGCTCGGCGAAAAGTGCACGCCCCCAGCGCTGAGGTCTGCGCCACGTCGCGCGAATTCGCCCACGAGTTCGCCGTCGGGAAGTGACCAGACGCGCAGCGTGTCGTCCGCGCTGACCGACGCGACGCGGCTGCCCGAAGCGTTGAGTGCCACGCCGTGCACGGCGTTCGCGTGCTCGAAGCAATGCAGCGGCGCGCCGGAGTCGACGTCCCAAACCCGCGCGCCGTGGTCGAGGCTGGCGGTCGCGAGTGTGGTCGCGGTGGCGGCGATCTGCGTGATCTCCGCGTCGTGAGCGTCTTGACGAAAGACCTCATGGCCGCTCATGGCGTTGCAGAGCTTCACGGCGAAGGAGCGAGCGTAAGCAAGGGTGTCCGCATCGAGGAAGCCGAGGTGCGGCTCGCTGCGCTGCACCTTGAAGCTCGCTCCAGAGCGGCCGTCGACCATGGAATACAGCTGCACCTGCCCCCAAAATCCGTAGCTGGCGCAACGGCTCGCGTCCGGCGCGATGGCGAGCCCCTGCACTGAGTCCTCGCTACGCCGCCAGATCACGTGGCCGTCGGCGCTTCGATACAGGGTGACGGCGTCCGGCCCGGCGCTGAGCAACAAGTCGCCCTTGGCGCTGAAGCAGAGCGCGGCGCACTTGCCCCGCGCCTGGAACAGCTCGGCGATCTTGAGATCTGCGCCTACGCGAAAGACCCGCAGGCCCGCGTCCTTTTCGCCGACTGCCAGCAACTGACCGTCCCGACTAAAGGCAAGTGCGTCGGGCCTATCGAGTTGCAGCGCGCCGAGTCGCTGGCCAGTCACGGCTGCAAGCACGACCGTGTCGTCGGTCGCGCGATACGCGACAAACCGGTCCGTTTCGCTTGCGGCCATGGGCGCTCTTAGCTCTGAAAACGCCTCGGGCGTGATGTCCACTTGTTGCTCGACGTCGAAGACGTGCAGTGCGGCGAAGGCGGTCAAGAGTCGCTGCTGCCGAGGCAAATACGCCACGTGGCTGGCAGGCTCTGGGGCGGTGAAGATCCGTTCGCCGCTGGAAGCGTTCCAGAGCACCGTTTCGTCGGCCATGGACGAGCTGCTCACGATGCGCGTTCCGCCCGCCGCCACGCACAGGGCCGAGACGGGTCCGCTATGGCGAAAACGGCGCGATCCAAAGCGCGGCATGGCCGGCAGTGTGTCGTGGTTGCCGCGCGAAAGAAAGCGCGGGGCGGGCGCCTTGCGGTGCGGCCGCGTTTCGCGTTGGGCCTTAGCTTTGCTTGTCCCAGCGCAGGATGGTGACGCGGGGCACGGGGAACCGTGTGAACAGAATGCCGCGGCCCGCGTGGAAGAAGACGCGCCATCCGTCCTGACGCGCGATCTGGTTCGGCGACGCTTCGGGGTCGCGCCAGGCCTGACGGTCGAAGTGGACCCACCTTGCCAAGGGAGATCCGATGCGTCGCGCGCCGCGACCGGATGCGAAGAGCACGCGGCCGCTGATCGGATCGATGGCAGCGGTGGCGCTCTCCTTTTCCGGGTCGTACGCCGTGGTTGCGATGGGGCGTAGGTCTGCGCTGAACGCGTTGGCCGCCCCGTTGAGGAGCGCGACTGGGCCCTGCGCCGTGATGATGAGTGGGGATTGGGCTTCCGATGCATCGGAGAAGCGCTCGGAAGCGCTGGCGCCCGGCGTGACCGGCACTGCCCCCATGGGGCGGCCGAACCGGGTGGGCATGGATCCAACCGATGCGCGCCCGTTGCTCAGGGCGAATACGGTATTTCCCTGCACGCCCCAGCCTCCCGCGGCGGGCCCCCAGAAGCGCACGAGTTGCGCGTTGCGCTCAGCCAGATTTGCTCCAGTTTGCATGTCCCAGCTCATCAGCTTGCCGCCGCCCTTTTCGTGGCCGTGGAAGGTGACCAGGGTGGCGTCGTCGCCAGCGCCTTCGATGGGCAACTGACTCCAGGGATAGTGCGTCGCGAGACTGCGCAGTTCCGCGTCCAGGAAGTGGATGTAGTGCTTGCTCAGCGTGCGGCCGAGTAAAACCACTCGGTTTGGAGTCGCGATGATGCGCAGGTGCCTGTCGTTGGAGCCGCTTTGTTCACTGGGCGTCTGCACTTCGCGGAGGATCCGCATGCTTGCCGTGTCGACTTCGCGCACCACGACGTGGGCGAAAGCAGAGCGAGCGCTGACCAACAAGGTGCCGTCCGGATGCTCCGCAGACGGCAGGCGAAAGGGCGCCACCTGGTGGATGGGACGCGTGGGATCGAGCAGCACGGACGAGAGTGACGTGGGCGCACCGTCACCGCTCAGCAGCACCGGCGCTTGGGCTGCTGCCCCAGAAAGTGCCGACCTGTTCGGGTCTTGTCGGAAGTAGTCGCCGGTCACCTGCGGGACGGCGGCGCCCGCGGCCCGCCCACGCAGCTGTCGTGGCGCGGCGTTTTGTGGCGCGTCGCAGGCGCCGAGGAGCAGCGGGAGAAGAGCGCACGCAAGCTGTGCGGTGCGATTCATTGTTCGGCCTTCGGTCGGTAGACAACGGCGGATTTGTGCCCATCGGGGCCATCGCTGGTTTTGAAGTTCCCGAAGCGATCGAGGCAGGCCCACTTTCCCGAGGATTCGTTGCGAAGCCAGACGCGCCGTTCCACGCCGCCGACGGCGCCGTCCTCGCTCCTTGCGTCGCCCCAGGATGCATCGACCGTCAGCATGGTGATGTTCGTGGGGCCGCCCTGGGGGTTCTTCAGAAACGCAGCGCTGGGAGACTTGCCCAGGGCGATCAGCGAAGCGCCCGGCGGGATCACGAGATCTTGCTTGCTGCGCACGATGACGTTGTGATCGCGCCCGCCGTCGGGGCTGAGCCGGATCAAGTCGCCGGTGCGCGCGGCATGAATCCCGACTTCCTTGAGCTTGTCGCTCTGGTGCGGTTGTACGTCCGTGGCGGGGTAGCCGTACTTTGCGTTTGGCGGCCGCACGCCGTTTTCTGCCCGCGCTTCTAGAAATCCGTGCAGCGCGTAACCCTTGCAGTCGAGTCCGATGCCGTGTTCCTTCATCAACTTGCGGATGGCCAGTTCAGGTGACTTGGAGGCTCCTTCGAGCTCGGCTTTACCAAGCGGCGAATCGATCAAGGCTTGGGTCACGCGTTGGATGTCTTTGAGGGATCCTCGGGACCCGGTCGCGTGCGCCGCACTCATCGCGATCTGCTTCCACACGCTGGGGCCGACCTCGGATCGGATCTTGTGTAGATAGGTTTGCGGAGAGTATTTGGCGCTGCCGGGGTACAAACTCCGAAATGCCGGGGTGACACCGACGCTCTTGCCGCCCACGGAGTACGGCCCGCGGGATTGCTCGAGCAGCGCGTCGAGCCGACGCCCCATGGCAGCTTGTTTGGACGGCCTGGCCAGGGACGCGACGCCCTGAGCGGTCACGCCGGCTTCCAGTCGCGCGCCGGGCGCTCGGCGGCGCACTGCGCGCTCAAATCGCGGTTCGTTTGCCTCGGGAACGGGCCGCGGCCGAGCCGCCGCCACGCGCATTGGGTCGCTCATACGGCCCTAGTCGGAGCCGTGGGCGCTCAGTTGCGGAGAAATCGGAGCAAGCGCAGAGCGCTGCTCACTGCCCCACGAGCAGCAGCGCCTTGATCGCCGGACGCCCCTGCTCGTCCTTGCCGGGGGCCGTGGCGAGGCCGTAGCCACGTGCGCCCGGGTCCGTGACAAGGCCGCTGGGTTCGTACATCTGTGGCGCCAGGAACACCGTGGTGCCGACAGATACGCCGGTCATTCCGCTGTCCTGAAGCTCGCCGGCGATGGCGTCGCCGATCCGCTGGTTGGCGGACGCATCTGCGCCGTTCGGCACATCGGCAATGTGCTTTTTGGCGAGTTTCTCCAGGAGTGCGTGCGACGGCAGCGCACGCACTCCTGCCGCGCGACGCGCCTCGGCGATGCGTCGCAGCATGACGCCGCGAGCGGCGACTGGGTCCTGGTTCTTGATAGGCGTCGCGAAGACCTGGGTCACGAGCAGCTTGGGCTGTTGCTTGGTGCCAACGTCGAGGATGCCGATGCCGATATGGGTCACTTCCTTGGCCATGATGTTGGCGTAGTGCCCCGGGCTCTTGAGCAGCAGCTCTTGTGCGTGATCGATGGTCGCGCCCTCCCCCAAGTTCTCCCGAGCGGTTTGCATCAGGTAGCCGGCGCGGTCGAGACGGTCTTGCAAAGAACCCGTAAACGGTGAGTCGTGGGCGAAGAACTTACGATCGTGCATGTCCTGGGAGTGTGCACGCGCCACGTCAGCGAGTGCGTCGTCGTAGGCTAGCGCTGGCAGCGAGTTCTTGGCGCGGTCGCGATTGAGGCGTGCCGCCATCTTCCGCTCTAAGGCCACGATTGCCGGCGTCGCTTTCGCAACGATCATTGGCCCTTTTCCGAACTCAGCACTCGGAGTCCGTTTGGCGCATGAAAGCGATAGCAGCAGCGCAACGAGCAAGACACACAAGCGAGCCATGGCAGGCGCACGATAGCAGCGCACGGGAGCAGGTGCGAACGACGAGCTGCTTGCTTGCGTTGTCCGGTGGGCTATCGTGCTTCGGCCGTGGTGCCCAGCAGAGTCCTGTCCTTCGCGCTGCTCAGCTTGGCGCCGAACCTGGCCTTCGCACAGCCGAAGCACGCTGGCGGGTCGGCGCTGATCGCGGCGCGAGGATTGGTGAACGCGGAGGATAGTGATGCTGCACCGGAGGTGGTCGGGAGCGCAGGGCTGGATCTTCGCGGCGCAGCGACTCTTGGCAGCTTCCCGGTGGGCTTGGCGGCGGGCATGGGCTACCACTTCGGCGCTAGCGTGCCCGGCGGATTCGCCTACGAGGCCGCACTCATGCCCCTGGGCATCTCGGGGATCGTAGACGGCATCGGCTGGATCGCCGTGCTGGGCGGGGGCGACCTATCTGGCGTGACGACTCGCGTCGATTTCGCGCCGCGCCTGATCGCTGAGGCGCGCCTCGAATTCGAATTGCCCGGGCCGTTTCACTTCGCGACGTACATTCGGCCGGCCTGGCTCGCTGTCGACGCGCGACAGGACGGCGCCAAGGACCTGCAGTTCGCCGATGAATTCGATGCTGGCGTCGGCCTGCGCATCGGTGCGGAGCACCACAAGATGGGCTTTGTCACGAGCCGCGGACTCTTCGTAGGCGGCGTACTGCGCCAGTGGTTGGACGTTTCTGGCTACGGACTGATCGTCGGATACACCGTCGACGGCATGTCCCACTAGAGACTCAGCGGTCGTCGAAGCCGATGCGGCCTGGTCCGACCGGCACGATCAGGGCCGGTGGCCACAAATCAATCCCCCACGCCATGCCGAATAGATGCAGCTCGACCCCCTCGGTGATGCCGATTTTTGTGCCAATGATCGGCGTCTCGAACTGCACTCCGGTGCCTCCCGAAGTCGTCGACATGCCCACAACGACACCTCGGTAGTCCTTGCCGATGGACCCAGCGGGCAGATCGACAGAGAGACCGCACTCACGCGCCATGTAGTCAACGAAGGTATTGCTGTTGGGTCCCGGCCAGGCTCGATACTGATCTCGATACGGGTACCGTGGCGCGCCCTCACGTAGACAGGAAATCATCTTCTCGGCACGCTGCCCCGAGAATGTAGCGTGGATGCGCACGTCACCGCCGCCGGCGCCGTAGTCGCTCAACGGATCGATATTGGACTTATTCACGCTGCCCAGAGGGCCGCGGTCGGGGCAGCAC
>CBDUPW010000189.1:0-13840 GCA_965369205.1 uncultured Polyangiaceae bacterium
ACGCTTCCCATGCCGCCAGCGCCGAGCGGTTTCACGAGACGTATGGTCGGTGTGACCTGTAGGCCTTCGGCCAAGACGGTCATGAATCGACTATACGCTTGCCCCGAACCCGGCGAAATTGATCTGCAGAAGCGTCCCTCTGCGTGATGGAAACCCGCTGAAAAGGCGCTGCTCAGCTGTCCTTGCCACGACGCGTCAGAGCCAGTTGAAACAGATCCCGCCGCGAATGACCGGTTCGTTCCGCCAGCTCGCGCGCAATGTCGCGCACACTCGATCCAGCTTCCAGCATCGCGTCCATCTCAGCAATGCACGCCTCCGGTGTTTCTACGGCGGGCGCCGCCTGCACCGGAGCGAGCACTAGTGTGAACTCGCCGCGCTCCAAGATCGAAGCCTCGACGAGTTCCGCAAGAGACCCCAGTTGGCTTTCTTCGTGTAGTTTGGTGAGCTCTCGACAGACACACGCGTTGCGTGTTGGCTGGGATTTGGCGAGTTCTGCCAAGGTTGTGTGAAGCCGACTCGGAGCTTCGAATAGGATCACCGCGTCGTGGGTGTCACGGATGCGTTCCAGTGCTTCTCGGCGCTTCTTTCCCTTGCGCGGCAAGAAACCAGCAAACCAGAAAGGACCCTCCACGAGCCCAGACACCGCAGCTGCGGTGGTCACGGCGCTCGGCCCCGGCACGACTTCAACAGCGATGCCCTGCGCGCGCGCTGCGCCCACGAGTGTGGCGCCGGGGTCGCTCACGCTGGGCATTCCGGCATCTGTCACCAGTGCAACGTCCTGACCGTCCAGCAACGCGGCCACGACTTTGGCGATACGCCCGTCTGAGGCGTGCGCGTCCACGGCGAGCAGGCGTTTCTTCGAGATCCCAAGATGGCTCAAGAGCGCACGCGTTCGCCGGGTGTCCTCTGCCACCACGACAGCGACGTCCTTCAGCGTTTCCACCGCTCGCAGGGTGATGTCCTGCAAGTTCCCGATGGGAGTGCCCACGACGAAGAGCCTCCCGCGCTCCCCGTGCTGGGAATTCATTGCCCGCCGACGCCTACGGCATCCCCGAGGGTCTCGCGCAAGAACGTGCGCAGCTTTCCGGTGATCCGCGCTTCAAGCTGCCGCACGCGTTCGCGTGACACGCCGAACTCATCTCCGAGTTGCTGCAAGGTCAAGGGGTCTTCGGCGACCAGGCGTTTGTCGAAGATGCTCAGATCTTTGCCCGAGAGTGTCGTGCGGAACTCGTCCAGCTTTTGTCGGACAATGTCCTGGAGTTCCATGCTTTCCGCGATCTCGCCGGGGCCGCGGCTGGTTGAGGGTAAAAGCTCTACCCGGCTGGTTTGACGTCCATCGGACTCTCCAACCGGCGCGTCGAGAGAGGCGTCGCCGCGAGATAGACGACGGTCCATCTCGATGACTTCCTTTTCCTCCACGTTCAGCCGCTTGGCGATCTCCGCATGGCTGGGCTCGATACCCATGGCGGTCAGCTTTGCCTTTTCCTTATTCAGGTTGAAGAACAGCTTGCGTTGCGCCTGGGTCGTGCCGATCTTGACCATGCGCCAGTTGTTCAGAATGAACCGCAAAATGTACGCTCGGATCCACCACGCGGAATAGCTGGACAGCTTCACTCCCCGGTATGGGTCGTAGCGCTTCACAGCCTGCATTAGACCGATGTTGCCCTCTTGGATCAGGTCCATCATGTTGCGGTACGCACGGCGATACTCGTACGCAATCTTGACGACGAGTCGCAGGTTTGCCGTAACCATGCGTGCGGCAGCTTCTACGTCTTGGGTTTCGGTATACCGCACCGCGAGCTCGTGCTCTTCTTGCGGCGTCAATAGCGGGTGGCGTTGCACTTCCCGCATGTAGATTTGCATCGGGTCGACGCGACTGATCGCGGTTTCCGATTTCTTCGCCTTCTTCGCTACGACGGCTCCCAACGCGCCATCGTCTACAACCTCCGCGGTCGTCTCGATGGCGCCTTCGCGTTCCAATGCCTCGTCGGAAAGATCGTCCTCTTCTTCAGCGGACTCGTCGGAGTCGTCGGACTCGCTCGCGTCGCGATGCGGCATGGACGGGGCCTTTGCCCGTTTCGCCTTGCGTTTCCGTGTTTTAGCGGCGGCCATGAGTCTGCGGCGGTGCTCCGAATCGAGGGACCCTGAGTGTTGGGTCCCGCTGCCTGGTACGTCAAGCCGTTGTCGATGACGCAGCCGTTACGTGCTGACTTTGTCAGTACATCGTCGAATATTGTCAGAACGTTCCGAAGACCGTGACCGACTGGTGCCCCACCGCCACGTCTACGCGGGGTTTGGGGGCCTGCCGGCGCGCTTGTTTCTCGGTCTTTGGCTCGCTCATCAAGTACAGCGCAGTTCCGGCACCTAAGCCCACGATGCCCACCACGAGCCCGACGTTGGCGACCGTCTGGTACGTCTGCCCGGTGTCCCGATCGTCCTCTGCACCTTTGGGACAGATGCCGTTCTTGCAGTCGTCTTCCAGCTTGCTGTGCTTGGAGTTGCTCATCAATCCGAACACGCCGAAGGTCACGATGCCGGCTGCGCCCACACCGCCAGCGACGTAGGCCCAGGTTCGCTTGTCCCACTTGCTGGAGTCCGTCGAGACCGTGTCCGACTTTTCTTCCGGTGCGGCCACAGGTGGTGCGACGACTTCCGGAGCCATGTCCACGTCCAGGCGACCTCCGGCTTGCGCATCCAGCTCTTTTGCTCGCTCCTTGCCGTCCGAGGACACGAGCTCGACCTTGACACTTCCCGGCATGACTGGAACGGGCTTGCCCCATCGCTCCTTTGCGAGCTCTCGTCCGCCGACCCGAACGATGTCGCCCTCGCCGGCACCGGTCACCGTCACCAGAGCGATCTTTGGCTCAAGGTCCGTCATCTCCTTGCGAGCAGCCTCGGCGGCCTGGCGGTATTTTTCGTCAACTGCGGCGGCCGCTTCGGCTTCGGGAATGATCTTTTCGAACTCCTCATAAGCCTCAGTCAGACGGCCCACGGCGATCAGCTCACGCGCATACATGAGGTGGGAGTTTGGGCTAGCGACTGCGTCGTAGCTTTCTTTGAAGGACGTCAGGGCTTCGTCGTGTTTGCCCTTGCCCGCAGCGCTGGCGCCCTTGATAAACGCCTTTTGCGCGGCTTTTTTCTGTGCGTCCGTCGCGCTGTCCAAAGACGCGCCTTGCGCGAAGCAGACGCTGGAGGCCGCCATCAGGGCAGCACCCAACGACCAAGTGCGAACGATTCGAAGTGCGCGCCGTCCAGTCATGAGCGTGAGTCTCTCTCAGATCCCCTTCGGGATGAAGGTGGGTTTGGGTTTGGGTTTGGGTTTCGGGCGGGGCCGGTAGGGGCGAGCCACCGGTTTCGGAGCCGGCTTGGGCGCGGCTTCCTCCGGTTCTTCCTTGGGTTCCTCTTTGGGTTCTTCCTTGGGTTCCTCTTTCGGCTCCGGCTTGGGCTCCGGCTTCGGTGGCTCCGCGGTCTTCACCGGTTCCGCGGCGGCCGTGGTCGTGCCGGTTGGCTCCGAAGGTTCCTCTTTCGGCTCATCACCACCGCGGAATGCCACGACCAAGATCCCGATCACGACCACGGCCCCAAGTCCGGCCATGACGTAGGTGACCATCTTGCGTGCCTTCTGGGTGCGGATGGAGACCGGGACCTCCTCTTCCGGCATGTCTACTTCGGCAAGGGCTTCCCCTGGCGGTGGCCCAATCCACGCTACGGCGGACTTGTCTTTTTCAGACTTGTCTTTCTCCTCCTCCGCAGCGTCCTTTTCTTCGGCGTCCGCGATGATCACCGCTTTGGAGGGTTGGCGCACGTCGAGACCGCGCGGCGGCGCCGTCGCTGGGACGCTGGTTGCTTTGGCGTCCATGTCGCCGGCAGCTGTGTCCTGCGCATCTTGCGCGGGCTTCGAACTTGCAACTGGCTCCAAATTGTCCGCGTCGAGGGAGATGGGCTCCAAGGACATGGGCTCCAGGGAGACCGGCGGTTCGTCGTCGTCTGCCGCCGGCGCCGGCGCAGGCGTGCCAAACAACATCGTCTTGATGGGTTTGCCCGCCTCGGCGCGCTCTTCGAGGCTCGCGGTGACTGCACCTGCGGCCGGTTTGTCCGGCGCGTCCGACGTCTCCTTGTCGAGCGGCTCCGCCTTGTCGGCGTCATCGCCGTCGGACTTGGACCCCGTGTTCCACGGCGGCGGTGGCACATCAGCGCCTGCAGCGGCCGCAGCGGAAAACGGGTTGTTCGCGGGCGCGGGCTTGCCCGCGTCAGAATCGGCGCTCGCGCTCTGCTTCGCGTGAGCACCCGCGGCCTCTTTGGTGAGCGACTTGACGTCGATGCTTCCCGAGTCTTCTGCGACCTCCAGCAGCTCAGAGTCCAAGGACTCCATCGGTGCGCGTGCTGGCGGCGGCGGTGGTCCGTCCACCACCGGCGCGATGCCCAAGAGCGTTCGCTTGGCAATGCGTGCCGGTGGGCTCGGCGCAGCGGGGGGAGGTTTTGGACTCTGCGCCGCCGCGGGCTTGGGTGGAGTGGGACGTGCAGCGGGTGCGGGTTTTGCTGCGCTACTTGCGCCGCCCACTGACCCCGCATGGGTTGCTCGGTCGAGCACCTTGCGTCGAGTGCTTAGGGTGTTGCCCGCGAGTTCTTCCACAAACTTCCCGACGGTTTCGTGGTCCGCCACGTCCGTGGCTTCCTGCAAAGCATCCACGAACGCCTGAGCGCTTTCATACCGATCGTCACGTTTGACGGACAGCGCCTTCTCGATGACGTCGGCGATCTTCTCAGAGATGCTATCGCCCCCCACCGGCTTGTGAGCGTCGAGTCGCGTTGCGCCACCGGCCTTTACCTTTTCGGCGACCGCTGACTGCGTTGAGCCAACGTACAAGCGTTTGCCCGCGAGCATTTCCCACAGCATGGCGCCTACGGCGTATACGCTCGCCCGTTCGTCCAGGGTTTCGCCGGTGAGCTGTTCCGGGGCGGCGTAAGCCGTCATCTCGGGATGCCGATTCAGAGGGCCGATATGCGAGGCGGCTGAGGACACGCCCGCGTCCATCACCCGCGTGATCCCGTCGGAGCCGACCAGCACGCTGTCCGGAACCAGTCCGCCAAATCCGAGGCTTCGGCCCGAGCCTGAAGCTGGCGGCGCGTCAGCGGCCAACAACTGGATGGCGCCCAGGGCATCCAACGCGATGCGAACGCCGACGGGGACCGGGATGGCCTTACGCTTGAAACTCGCCAGGCGCAGCAAAGAACGCAGGACCTCGCCTTCGACGTAGGTCATGGCTACGCCCAGTTCGCCGTCCACCATGACGACGTCAGTGGTGTGCGCCACGTTGTCGTGCACCAATTCGAGGGCCCACCAAGCCCCTTCGGAAAGCTGGTCGATCTCGTCTTTGGTGACGGGAGCGCTGGTCGGAACCCGGCGAATCATCGCCAGCTTCACGTTGCCATCGTTGTCCGTCGCCTTTGCGGACCAAACCGAGCCCAATTGGCCTTTTGCCAATTCCGAGATGAGTTCGTAGCGACCTAGCGTGCGCGACGCTGCCATTGTCATGACGATAGCCCGAAACCCAAGGGTTTGCGCATTTTAGGGAAAATTGTCGCGGATTTGCGCGGCTCAGCCGCCCCGTAGCGTTTTCGATGGAAGGCTTAGCCCTCGTCTGCGGGGTCTTCTCGACACAGCAGAAACCAGGCGTTCATCGACTTGCCGCCCTTGTAGGCGCGTCCGATCGAGATGTGCTCGCTGACTTTGCGCATGTAGTCCTTCATGCCCGAGTAGACGAAACGACCGAGTTTCGCTTCGTTCGGCAGGATTTCCGGCCAGCTTTCCGGCTTCTTCTTGGGCAGGCGCGTGTAGTCGATGACGTAGCTGCTCGGCGGGGATTCCTCGTCATCCGTCGGATGGGCAATGTAGTAGCCGGGACCGATGGCGAAGGACGTTTCCCCGTGATTGTAGCCCCACAGCTCGCCCGAGTCGTCGTCGCTCAGACAGAAGCGTTTCTGAAAGAAGTTGAACGCCGGCAGAGTGTTTTTGCCGTGATGGATCACTTCTTTCAACGGATCCGACCCAGACGGCACGAAGTGGCTCGCATCCGGTGCGTCCGATTCGAACATCTCCCACAGCGCCTGTTGCTCTTTGGGAGTGATGCTCATCGCGGTCCAGAGCCGGCTCTGGGGATCCATGCGGTCCAGTGCATCGCTCAGTCGCGATTTTTGGTGGTCGTCGCGGTGGCCCAGGAGCAGTGTTCGGAACTTCACGGAGGGAATATAGCCGGTTGCTCTAGGTACGTCAGCCGTCTACGTCGACTTTTCTGCCGGCGATCGGAGTCTCTTTCAGCAGCACATAGCGGTCGAAGCTGACGTTTTCGATCTTCTTGGTGGAGGCGGCCAGATCGTATGCCAAGCCCCATTCGATTCCCTCTGCTGCCGACACCATGAACGTAGTCGACGTCTTGCAGGCCTTTGCGAAGCGCTCGATGGTGTCGCCGGTCATCGTGAGATCCGGCCCCGCGAAGCCTTTTGCACGCTTGGTCGCGGTTCCCCCCGAAATCTTCCACACTGCGGTCCCGCGATCGTCTAGGACCATCGCAACAACCGTGCAAGGTGCGAGGTCTTTTGCTTTCGCTTGGGGAGTAAAGGGTAGTTCGGAGGGGTACTCCTTTCGCGTCTCGGTCTTTACCGTCACCTGCGTGACGCCGATCTTCTCCAACGCGGTGACCATCGTGACCACGTGGTTCAGCTTGGCCTTGCGGACCACCGCGAGGGAGGTCTCCTTGCCCTCAAAGTGGCTCTTATGCTCCTCAAGCTCCCTGTCCAACTTGTCCCGCCCCTCGGGCTTGTCCAAAAGCACTTGGGAGTAACCGATCTTCACGCCCATGTCGTCGATGCTCAAGAGCGGCGCCGTCTTCGGCTTGGGCGCGGCCGTCACCGGGGGCGGCGTCTTGGTTGCCGAGGGGGAGGGGTCGAATGGGTTCTTAGGCGGCGGGCTGTCGTCGCAGGCGGCCAATGGCCAAACCAAGGCGAGTCCAAACCCAAACAGGAACCGGGGCGAATGCGACATGCTCGGGATTGAAGCGCTCCCGTGCCCTCGCGGTCAAGCCGCGGGAGAGCCCAATGCCACAGATTCGGCGCAGGGATGCGCTGACGTTAGGACAGGTCGCCGCAGAACCCGACGGTTACGCCCAACTCAAGGGTTTCCACGCAAGTGCCCTCCGTGGCGCCCTTGCCTTTGGCGCAGACTCCACTGACGCATTCGTCATCTGCGGTACAGGTTGCGGCGGTGCTCAGCTTCGAAATGCAAGTGAAGGCACCGGACATATCCGCGCAGCGCAGGCCCGGAGCACAGGGCATGGCGGCATCACAGGCTTTGCCCTCCTGCACCTTGGTCAGACAGTTCGACCCGTCGCAATAGTGCGTGTCCGCGCAAACTTGGTGCTTTTCGCTGCACGGGTCGCCGCCCCCGGCCTCGACCGGGACTTCACAGCTTCCTTCGCTGTCGCCGGGCCGAATGACGCAGCTCACTTCAGCGACGGTGTCACAGTCCGAGCTGCGAAGGCAGCTGTCGCCCTCGGATTTCGGCCCCTTGCTGAGTTGATTGCAGGGTGCGGCAAAAGCGCGCACGATCTTGATCTCGTCTGCGGTGAGTTTCGCGTCTGAGTACGCTTTGCGCACGGCTTCCACGCAGGCCTTGGCTTTCGTGGGGGCGTAGTTTTCGGGCAGTGCGGCCAAACAGAAGCTGGTCTGCTTCTGGACACAGGCCTCGGTGTCGTCACCGCCCCCCGAGCACTTGTTCACGACGGATTTGTTGCAGGCCGCCTTGGCCCACTCTCCGCAAAACGACTCTTCAGAACGGTACGGGTCGACGGCAGCAGCGCCGTCCTTCTCGCTGCTACAGGAAAAGAGGTTCAGGCCTAGGGCCAAGAGGAGTAGTCCGCGCGCTTTCATAGTGGTCTCTAGTGGACGATACCCCAGCCCATTTCATTCGGCACGAAAGCGGCGGATATCCCCCGAGCCCAGAAAAAAGCCCTATCAAAGCGTAGCGTTACGAACTCACTGGAGCCCGGATTCCCTCCTGCCGGGGGGCGGCGCCGTGGCAGTCCGCTGCTCTGACGCCTAGCCCATCGATTCGAGAGAATCGATGCACTAGGCTCGTGGATTCGTGCCCGAGCCCGAAAAAGCGCGTCCGCAAATCACTGCGTTTTCGGCGCTACAAATCTGGCTGACTGCGGCGCTGCTGCTGGTGGTCGCCAGTCTCGTCTTCGGGCTGGTTCTCGCGCAAGTGCTGGGTGGGCCGGACGCCAAGGACCTGCTTTCGGACCCCGCGAGGTCCCCGCTGCTGAACGATCCGACCTGGATCGCCATCGGTACCCTGGTCAACGAGGCGGCCGCGCTGGGTGCCTTTGCCCTCTGGTGGTTCAAGCTCAAAGCCCCGCGCGAAGCGATGCCCATGGGCTCCCCGCGGCCCCTTGCGGTACTTGGCGCGCTGCTGCTGACCTTTGGCACCGCGCCCTACGCGGAGGCCGTCGGTGAGCTCGTTCATCGCGTCGTCAAGAATGACGTGACGGCGTCTCGCGTTGTGATTGCTGCGGCGCGCGGCGCATCGGACGCGGAACTTGTTTTGCTCTTGTTCAGCTTGGCGGTTGTGCCCGCGCTGGTGGAGGAAGCACTCTTCCGCGGGCTGATCACCGCCGCTTTTCGCAACAACATGCTCCTAGCCGTGGTCGTGCCCAGCGTCATGTTCGGGTTGTTCCACTTGGAGCCGACGCAGGCTGCGGGCACGGTGCTCCTTGGCGCAGCGTTCGGCTACGCTCGGCTGTGCACAGACAGCCTCGGCGTCAGCATGATCGCCCACGGCGTCTACAACGCGGTCGTGCTTCTGGTCGTGCGCTTCTCGGCGGAGGTCACGGAACACGAGATCAGCATTGCTCCCCTGCTTTTTGGGGCCGTGCTGATCGCCGCCGGCGTCGCGGTATTGCGGCAGCAGCGGGTCTCCAAACCGCCGCAAGCGTAGGTTGCAGCAACAGTTTGGTTGCGCGGCTTGGGCTGGGTCACTTCAGCCACGCCCCCTGCGCCAAGGCCGCCGCGATCAGCGCGTGGGCTTCTGCGCTTGGATGCACGTTGTCAAACTCGCGGGCGCGCATCTTCTTCATCCCACGCGGTTCCAGCTCACGAGTGACGTCCAAGAATCCGAATCCGAGCCGCCTGGCTTCGTGCTCCACAACCGGGTGCACCAGACCGAAGGGGTACTTCCCTTCGAACTCCTCGAATAGGGGAACAAGCAACACGGTGACTCTGAATCCGTGTCGCTCGCGCCGTTTCGCCAGTTGCTCAAACGCGTGGCGCAGCCACCCGACGCGCACTGGATCTCCGAACCATGCGGGCGGGTTTTCTCCGACCGGGAATGCCTCGCGAACCCGAGCCATGCGCGCCAGCAGTTCAGAGTCGCTGCTTGGAATTGGCGAAACAAAATTCCGATGGTTCGCTAGGAACACTTCCGCATCGTTGGACCAGTCGTTGAATTGCTCGATACGTCGGCGATAGTACTGCGTGGTGAGCCACTGCAGCAGACGCGAACGAGAAATCAGCGCGCCGGAGTATAGCTGGCTGACCATTGTCAAGCCCAGGAGCGGCGAAGCAACGCTCACGTCGTTGAGGCATACCTGAAGCACCACGTGTTGTGGGCGTAGTCGCGGATAGAGTTCCTCAAGGAACGCAACTTCCTGGTGGGTGTCGTAGCCCGGCACGGAGACATTGGACACCTCGGCAACGCGATTCGCGGCGGCAAGCTTGTGCTGCAACTGACGCGCGAACGTCTCCTCTTCAGAAACGAAAAGGCCGAACGCTACGGAGTCCCCGAGCACGACAATTCGCGTCGCCGGTGCGGGGTCCGTGGGTTCTGGGCCGCGGAACCCAAGGGAGTTGATGGCGATGGGCGTCTCCGCAATCTCGCCGGAGTAGCCGGGCACGAAGCCATAGTCGCGGGGCGGCGCGAGGGGCCGGATGGACTTGCGATGCCGGGAGTTCTCGAAGGGAATGGGGCGCACGTCGAACGCTCGCATCGCACCTTCGACCAGGAGCAGTGAACCCAAAACGGAGACAACCATGAGCGCGGCGTTCTTTCGCCACGACCCGGCTTTCGGGTTGGGGGCCCTGGCGCTCACTCTACCTTGAATTGCTGCACGTTCACCCTCCACCGGCGCGAGTCGAGGTCAGCCGCCTCCGCCGCATGTGTATGCAAGCTTAGCGGTCGTTTGACGCCGTCCCTGTCGCAATCCGCAGCATGCCCGGCCGGCGCTGTCAGCCCAGAAGTAGCGCCTCCGACCGCCCGGCGCACGAATTTGACTCCGACGCGGAGTGTTGCCATGCTTCCTAGGCCCGATGGGGCAGAGCAAAAGGAGGCACCCGATGATTGTTCTAGAAACTTCGAGCGTCGCCTCTGTGTTGGCGACCTAGCAACTGTCCCGACCGACCTACGCGTCGAGCCTCGATTCGTCGAAGCATCCGCGTTTGTGAAGGGCGCCAGCGCGTCCGAAACGTTTCTGCTGGCGCGGCAACGCGCCGCGCCAGCGCTCCGGCCCGCTCGGGTCTCCGGAGCTACCGTGGACTGGAACGATGCAATCAGATCGCACCCTGGATCAGCTGGGCTGGTCAGAGTTTTTTCAGAATCAAATCGATGGCGAGTCTTCCGGACTCATTCCCGCGCGGGTCACTGCTGCGCATGCTGAAACCTGGGAGGTTGTGGGCGCTAGCGGCCACCTGACGGCTACGCCCACCGGCCAACTGCGCTTTGCTGGAGCGCGCTGGCCAGCGGTGGGTGATTGGGTATTGCTACAACCCATCGACGCAGATCGGGCAAGCGTCGTTCGCGTCCTGGAGCGCCGCACCGTGCTCGCGCGTCAGGCCGCGGGCCGGCGAACGGAGCAACAGGTCATTGCTGCAAACGTGGACGATGTGGTGATCGTGACGTCCTTTGGTTCGGATTTCAGTTCCGCGCGTGTGGAGCGATACCTTGCAGCTATTTCCGTGAGCGGTGCCCGGCCCGCGGTGGTGCTTTCCAAACTCGACCTCGCCGAAAACCCTCAGGCGACCATCAGCGAAGCACATGCTGTCGCTGACGAGGCGCCGGTGATTCTCACGTCAGTGCAGACCGGCCATGGTTTGGATGAACTGTCCGCCTACGACCGTCCCGGCAGGACCCTGGTCTTCATCGGCTCGTCCGGTGTTGGCAAGTCGAGCTTGCTGAACGCGCTTTTGGACACCGAGGCACAGCGAGTGCAGCCGGTACGCGATCAGGACGGCACGGGGCGCCATACGACCACCGCGCGTCAGATGTTCCCACTACCGGGTGGCGGTCTCGTGATCGATACCCCCGGGTTGCGGGAGGTATCCCTATGGTCCGAGGACGAGATCCTGCCTGGCGCGTTCGCCGACATCGACGCATTGAGTGCGTCGTGCCGTTTCGCTGATTGCAATCACGCGGCGGAGCCTGGCTGCGCCGTACAAGCTGCTATCGCGAGTGGCGAGCTGGACGAGCGCAGGCTGAAGAGCCGCAACAAACTCGCGCGGGAGTTGGCTTTTCAGGCCCAACGCCAAGACAAGCAGGCCCAAGCCAACAGTAAGAAGCGCTGGCGCGACATCGCCAAACAGTATCGCCGGCGCAAGCAGATCCTCGGTCGCTGAGCTGGCGTCATAGACCGAGCAGACCGATGTGCCTGGCTGTCCGCAGCGGACCTACAACAGTCAAAGGGCTGCTTACTGCTTCGCACGAAGCTGTGTGGCACGGAGGCAGCCCCAGTCGCTCTTGCGTTTGCAAGCCGCGTCGAAGAGCACCACGGCCTGGGTGCGACTCACGGGCGTGCCCCGGCCCTCCGCGTGGAATTGCGCGGCGTTCCCGCAGCCGTTGGCGGAGCCCCCTGTGCACGCCTTCTCGTAGGCGCGGAGCGCCGCTTTCAGGTCGGAAGGCACGCCCAGCCCGTTTTCGAGGATGAAGCCCCAGTTGGTGCAACCCCCGTTATGCCTTCTGCAGTTCGCTCTAGTTTGCTGCACGACGCCCGCGAGCTGTTCGCATGCGTCGCTGAAGCCACGTGAGCATGCCTTGTCGAGAAAGAGCGCCGCGTCGCCGGTGTTGGTTCGTCGCGCCAATCGTCCCCGATTGAAGCAGCCCAGCGTGCTACCCAACTCGCAAGACTTCTCGAACAGTTCCTGGGCGCGTCGCTTGTCCTTCGACACGGCTCCGAAACCGTGGTCGTACACCCAGCCGAGGTCGTTGCAGGCACGCGCGCTGCGAGCACGGCAGGCTTTGAACAAGTGGTCAGGGGCGGCCAGCCGTTTCGGCGATGGATCTTCGAGTAGACGCGCCCCGATCGCGGCTTCTCGTTCCGCGTTCACGCTCTCGGACTCATCGCCAGGTTCATCCGCTTCCGGGAGCGATGCCTGTGGTCCACCTTTGGGGGCCGGGGTTGGCTCGCGCGGTTGGCACTCCGTCAGCGGCGCCTCTCGGTGCTCAAGGGACGCGACGATCAGCGCGCACGCTCGCGTGCCTCCCGCGTCGCAAGCACGCGCGATGCGTCGAGCGCGATCTATCGGGTCCGCTGGCCCCTTCAGATACTCGAGACACTCTGGCGAGTCCGGCCGCTCGTCACAGGGCGTGGCGGGACCCCGCGAGGGCGTGGCCACAGGCGGGGGCGGCGACGAGGTGCCGCAGGCCGTCAACAGCACGAGCAGCGGCAGAGTGAAGGTGAGGCGTGCCATGCGCGCCCATGCTACGACGCTGCTCCATAGGACCTTCCCCCCGGCGTGCCCTGGTGCCTACTGCTTCCCGGGCGCGCGCGGAGATGATCTACAATCGATTGCGATGACGGTCACGCGGGGAGTTGGTTGGAAGTTCGTGCTGATCCAATGGGCCCGCGCCTTTTGTTTGTTTGGAGTTGTATTTGGCACTGCATGCGGCTCCTCGGAGAACGGCGGGGCTGGGTCTACGCCCACGGCATGTGAGGGCATTCCGCCCGTGCCTGCTGGGACTCCAACCTGCCGGGGGCAGAGCGAGTGCAGTGGCATCGCTGAGATCTGCACGTTTCCGGATTCGCAGGGGCAGTGCGGGAATCAGCAATTGCCAATGCGCGATTGTGAGCCCGCCACACCGGACCCGTGTGGGGCGAACATGGTCTGTGAGGAGTACGCAACCGCGTGTTCGTCGGGACCGAGCTCGCGCTGCATTGAAAAATGCACGGCAACTTCGTGCCCGGACAGCTTCCAGTGTGCCGCCAACGGCTTGTGTGAACCTGTCCACTGCAAAGACGGTTTCCAGTGTGCGGTGAACACGGAATGCGACCCTGCGGCCGCCGGGCGCGGCTGCAAGCGGCGCGCGTGCGACACGGATTCTCAATGTGCGTGCGGTGATGATCTACAATCGATTGCGATGGGACCGATGGGCACACGGGGACACGACCGCATCGGAGTCTGCACGCCGCTACCGCCGTGAGTTGTCGCGGCCGCTGGCCGTGGAGTCCATCGAGCCGGAGTCAGGTCATGCCGCGCGGCTAGCGCCACCCTTGCGCAGCCGGCGTGACGATCCGATGCTCGCGCAGCGTTACCACGCTTGCGCTGTATGCCTGAGCTAGTCATACTAGTGGTATGACTACCACGGAAAAAATTGCCATCAGTCTGCCCAAACGCGTGGCCGAGCGCACGCGCCGCGCGGTCAAGCGGGGTCGCGCGGCATCCGTCAGTGCCTATGTCGCCACTGCGCTCGAGGAGCAGCTCAAGCTCGACGAGTTGGCCGCGCTGCTGAGCGAAATGCTAGCCGAGTCCGGCGGTCCCCTCACGGCCCGAGAGCGCAGCGCCGCAGATCGCAAGTTGG
>CBDUPW010000190.1:0-13823 GCA_965369205.1 uncultured Polyangiaceae bacterium
GCGTGTGGCTTGCTCCACCAGAGACAGCTCGCCCTGCTCGGCTTCACACTGCACATTGCCCAGTACGCGCAGCCGCAGGGCTGGCATCGGCCGCGCCTCCGTCAAGAACTCCACCTTGCCCTTGTGCGACACGTGCAGCGGAAACTGCTGGCAGTCGAGGGGACGGTGTTCGTGAACGCTGCAGCGCTTGTCGGCCGAAAGGAAGCGGCACGCGCCGGACACGTGTGCCAACACCATCAGGCGCAGACCCTCCGCCGTGAGCAGGAACTGCCCCGCGGCGCTGGCGATCTCCACGGCGCCCGGCGCTAGCCACGCCACCATGGCACTCGCGGGCGACTCGCTCGCGTCTTGCAGGCGGCGCAGGTCGTGGTGGGTGACTGCTACGTACAGCTCCTTGCAGCAGTTGCCGCATTGGGTGCAGCGGAAGAACTCCGGAGTCACGCTGGGCGCGGGTGCGTTGGCGGCGTTTGGTGCTTGCAGCAGGCTCACTGGCTCCAGATCCAAGCGTGGCTGCCGTAAATGAGCAAGCCCCCGTGGATGGCCGTGCCGTGGTCCAGCGCATGGCTGGCGCGCAAGTACAGCGGGCCGGCCGCCAGTGTGGCCTGCGGCCCATGACGGGCGTCATCCACATCCCACGCCCAACCACCGCTCAATCGCAAGAGTTCCTCGGTGTAGCTGAGCTCTCCGAAAGCCGCACCGGGAGGCTCCAGCCGATGTTCGAGCAGGTTCACACCAAGGCGCAGGCCAAAGCTGCGGTCTGGCAGCACGAAGAAGTCGTCTCCGTAGTGACTGCGCTGGCGGTTCCCAAGGTCGAGCGCGACTTCTGGACCGACGCCAAAGTCTCCGGCCACATCTCGGTCCTCGAAGCGTGCGCCGCCTCCGGCAAACACGCCGTAGCTGAACAAGAGCACACGTTCGCCAGGATCCTCTGGAATTTCAGCGGCGCTGCTCGCTGGATCTTTGGGCGGGGATTCGAGCTGGATGTGGCCCGGCGCGTTTCGGGACAGATCCGTGTGCGTACAGGCTGCGCTTCCGCTAACGAGGCACAACATCCATGTGCCCGCATTGAGAACGCGCGTCACGGAGGTGGCTCCGCGAAGTCGTCAGAAGCGCCGTTCGCCGGCAGCGGTTGCAGAGGCGCCGAGGGAACTTCGTGGTTCGACGCGGGCTGCGGCGGGTTGCCGGGCACTGCTGCGGGCGACTCCAAAGTAGGTTCGGTGTCCTCGCGGTCACTGACGTGGCTGCCGTCTCGGTGCTGGCGCATGGACAGGGCGATCTGTTCGGAGCGCGCACCTACCCGCAACCGCAAACGTAGCGTGCCTTCGTTGCGGCCAGCGTTCCACGCGGCCTCGTTGTCGAAGGGGAATGCCAGATACAGATACGTCGCGGCGCGAACTTGCTGGGGCGCGGGCAGCGCGCCTGCCGATACATGCTCGCCACCGATGTTCAGACTTGCCGATTCCAGCTCCACGTCGCAGCCCGCGGCCACAGGTTGCAGGGCGAGCACGATGCCCACACCGGTCTTGCCGCTCTTTTTGACGTAGGCGTCCAGTTCGACACACGACAATGTGCGGTTCCCCAAGCTGTGCATGCTCCACATCGGAAAGTTGCGTCGCATCGTGGGCCGCGACGTTGCGAGACATGCAGCGGCGACCGCGATGAGTGCGAGGCGGGACGACCAGACTCGGCGTCGCGAAGCTGCTCGTTGAGGCGTCACAGGCATGCTTGTACAGGTCCCAACGCGCAGAACGGCCCAGATCCTACACTCCTTCCGCGCAGGCTGCCTTTCCGACGGCCTTTGGTATGCTGCGACCTATGCCGAGTGAATCGTCGAGATCCCCGAAAAAGCTAGGCGCGCGGATCCGCGCCGTCGCCGCCGCGGGGTCCGTCGAGCGCGGTATCGTGCGCTCCGCCGCGGAGCTGTTTGGGGCCTTTGGCCGAGTGGCTGCGCGCTTCCCGGCGTCGGACCGCCAACCGAAGTGGGCTCCCGCGCCTTTGATCCGCGGCGCGGCACGCAGTTTCCCGACTCTAGGGTTCCCACGCCAGACGGACTCGCTCTGTCCCGAATGTGTCAAAGAAGTGCGCGCCGCCGTCCTGAGCGGCAAGCGACCGCTCTCCGAGCTAGTGCACGATCACCCGGGGGAGATCCCGGCGCAGATCCTGGAACGCGACGGTGAGATCCGCATGGAAAAGCGTTGTCCAAAACACGGCAGCTTCGACGACGTGCTCAGCATCGACTCCAAGTTCTTCTCGCGCATCGAGAGCCTGTTTCCCGGTCGCGACTACCTGGCTCCGAAGTCGGAGCTGCGCAATCACGGCGCTAGCAGCGTGAAGTACGGGCGCGGCGCAGTGCTCACCGTCGACCTGACCAACCGCTGCAACATGATGTGCGATCCCTGCTTCATGGATGCCAATCAGGTCGGCTACGTACACGAGCTAGCCTGGGAAGACGTAACCAAGATCCTCGACGACGCGGTATCTGTCCAGCCGCGTCGACAGCTGAGCGTGCAGTTCTCCGGTGGCGAGCCGACGTTGAGTCCGCACTTCCTAGACGCCGTGAAGTACGCGCGGGATGTAGGCTATTTCTGTGTGCAATGCGCCACGAACGGTGTGCGCTTTGCCCAAGAACCGGAGTTTTGTCGCGCAGCCAAGCGCGCCGGGCTCCGCTTGGCCTACTTGCAGTTCGACGGGGTTTCCAACGCCGCCCACTGGCATCGCAAGGTCGGCAACCTCTTCGATGTGAAGTGCCGGGCGATTGAGAATCTGCACGCTGCGGGCATCGACGTCGTGCTCGTGGTGACCGTAGTGCGCGGAGTGAACGACGATCAAGTGGGCGACATCGTGCGCTTTGCCATCGACAACGCCGACAAGATCACCGTGGTGTCGTTCCAGCCCGTGAGTTTCACCGGGCGCGATGAAGACATCAGCGACACGGACCGCAAAGCGCAGCGTTACACGCTCAGTCACCTGGCGCGGGATCTCAGCACGCAGTTGGGTGCGACTGAGCCGATGCGAGACTGGTACCCACTGTCGGCGATGAATCCGTTCAGCGATGTGCTCGACTTGATGCTGGACGAAAGCGCAGATTTCGGCGCGCTGAAATGTGGCTGCCATCCGAACTGCGGTATCGGCACCGTGCTGCTCGTGCACAAGAAAGACAAGCGCATGGTGCCACTCGCGGACTTCGTCGACGTCGACGGTTTCCTACGTGACCTCACCACGATTGCCGACGCAGGCTATGGCAAGAAGCGCACGCTCTTCGCCATGGGACTGGCGCTGCTCAAGGCGTTCCGACCCGAGCAGGCACCGGAGGGGTATGGCCTTGTCGAGTTGACCCGTCAGCTCTTGTCACAGATGGGAGCCAAGGGCGACGGCGTCGGAGCCAGTGAGGGCGACGCAGCTGAGTTTGAATGGCGCTTTCTGTTCGTGGCGGGCATGTGGTTCCAGGATCTGTGGAACTACGATTTCCGTCGCACGGAAATGTGCATCATTCCCTACGGCACCCAGCAGGGAGAGATCTCCTTTTGCGCCTACAACACCGGCGTCGGGTTCCGACAGATCGTAGAAAAGATGCACCAGACGGCCACGGTCGGGGAGTGGTACGCGACGCAGGGCAAGCACGGCGTCTACGCCAAGCACCAGAACTTGCCGCTGCCCCCGGGCCTGGGCACGGTCGTGACGCGAGCGGAGCACACGACGGATGGCCGGACCCGGCTGCGCCTGGTGGGCTGACGTTCGAGGCAACTTGCGCGGTCGAGAAATCAGGTCCCAGCGCGGATGACGATGACGCGCTGGGACGTGAATCCAATCAAACCAAACCAACCACCGCGCTTGCGGCGATCAGTTCTCTTCAGCCAGTTCCCAGGTCGCCGGCGAGCGCCACAAGCGAGAGCGGAGTAGCTCGCGTTCGTAGAGCAGCTCTTTGGGTAGGCGATCGTAGAAGCGGTCGAAGAGGATTTCGTGGTCGGCTGCTTCGGCGCGACCCGCGTCGCGATTCACTGCCATGATTTCCTGGTAGCGCTCGGGTGGGAAGTCGATGCCGGCCCAGTGCAGGTCCTCGTAGCGTGGCATCCAGCCCAGGGGGCTCTCCACCGCGTAGGCGCGGCCGCGCACGCGCTCTACCACCCACTTGAGCACACGCATGTTCTCGCCGAATCCCGGCCAGATGAACTTGCCGTTTTCGTCTCGGCGGAACCAGTTCACGCGGAAGATACGGGGCGGGTTCGGGATGTGGCGGCCGAAGTCCAGCCAGTGGCTCCAGTAGTCGGCCATGTTGTAACCGCAGAACGGCAACATCGCCATGGGGTCGCGGCGCGTGGCTGCTTGTCCGACGGCGGCGGCCGTCGCTTCGGAACCCATCGTGGCGGCGAGGTACACGCCGTGGCTCCAGTTGAACGCCTGGAAGACCAGCGGCATGCTCTTGGACATGCGTCCGCCGAAGATGAACGCGCGGATAGGCACTCCCTCGGGATCCTCCCAACGCGGGTCCACGGTGGGGCACTGAGCGAGCGGTGCGGTGAAGCGCGCGTTGGGGTGCGCCGCGGGGGTTTTAGAGTCGGGAGTCCAGTCGTTGCCGCGCCAGTCGGTGCAGTGCTTCGGCGGCTCGTCCGTCATGCCCTCCCACCACACGTCGCCGTCGTCCGTGAGCGCAACGTTGGTGAAGATGCAGTTCTTGTCCAAAGCACGCATGGCGTTCGGATTGGTGTGGTCACCCGTGCCCGGGGCCACGCCGAAGAAACCCGCTTCCGGGTTGATGGCGTAGAGCCGGCCGTCTTTGCCGGGCTTGATCCAGGCGATATCGTCGCCGACGGTCCAGATTTTCCAGCCGTCAAAGCCTTCTGGTGGCACCAGCATCGCGAAGTTGGTCTTGCCGCAGGCTGAGGGGAACGCGGCAGCAACGTAGGTCTTTTCGCCTTGGGGGTTCTCGACGCCCACGATCAGCATGTGCTCTGCGAGCCAGCCCTCGTCCCGCGCCATGGTGCTGGCGATGCGTAGTGCCAGGCACTTCTTGCCCAGGAGTGCATTGCCGCCGTAGCCCGAGCCGAAGCTCCAGATCTCGCGGCTCTCCGGGAAGTGCGCGATGGTGATGGCTTCTGGGTTGCAGGGCCAAGGCACGTCCTTTTCGCCGGGGCTCAGGGGCTTGCCGACGGAGTGGAAACACTTCACGTACTCGCCGTTGGTTCCGAGCACGTCCAGCGCGCCCTTGCCCATGCGCGTCATGATGCGCATGCTGACGGCGACGTAGGGGCTGTCGGTGATTTGCACGCCCAGGTGCGCGATGCGCGAACCGAGCGGGCCCATGGAGAAGGGAACGACGTACATCGTGCGCCCGCGCATGCAGCCGTCCAGCTGCTTGCGGAGCTTCGCTTTCATTTCTTTCGGTGCCATCCAGTTGTTGGTTGGCCCCGCGTCGCCCTTGGCGTTCGAGCAAATGAAGGTGCGGTCTTCGACGCGCGCGACGTCTTTCGGATCGGAGCGGGCCAAGAAGCTGTTCGGACGCTTGGCATCGTTCAGGCGGATGAAGGTTCCGGACGCCACCAACTCTTTGGCGATGCGATCGTATTCCTCTTGGCTTCCGTCGCAGAAGTACACCTGCTCTGGCTTGCAGAGCGCTTTCATTTCTTCAACCCATGCGAGCAACTGGGCGTGTTTTGTGGGGGCCTCGGCCATGATTCCACCGCTCCTTTCTCAGGGGGCGGCTAACCTAGCAAACAAAGCCGCGGGCAGGGATGCCGCGCAGAATTCCCAGGTCGTTCGCAAATTTTGCGGGAAATCCTAGACCTTCTTGCTGAAGGGTGGCGGAAACAGCTCGTCGGTGACGGTTCCGATCATCTCCGGGGCGCGACGCTCCGTGTCTGGGATCGGCGACGTGAACAGCGTCGCCTCGTCCAGACGCAGGCTCAGTATCTGCGCCAGCCTCCAAAGGAACTTCAGACCGATGACCGGGTTCTGCTGAAAGAGCGGATAGATTTGATCTTGATCCAAAGTGAGGAGCCGGCACGGCTCCAGGGTGCGGACACTCGCGGAGCGCGGGCGGTTCGTCAGCAGGGCCATCTCTCCGAAGTGGCTTCCACTGGCCAGTTTCGCAAGCAGGGTCTCGCCACGCCGGACTTCCACGCTGCCCGAGGCGATGACGTACAGGCTGCGGCTCGTCTCGCCCTCGCGTAGGAGCAGGTGCTTCGGGCCGTGCTCCTCACTGCCTAGTGCGGCGGCGACTTCCAGCAGCTCCGGGTAGGTGAGCTCATTGAAGAGCTCCATGGTTTGGAGAGCGGAAAGGTCCTCGTGCACCCGGGAAAGCCGTGCGGGTTCTTCCGCTTCGGCGGCGCCCGCGCACACGACCACCGCCGTGATGTTGTCCGCACCGCCCCGTTCGTTGGCGAAGGCAACCAGGCGCTCTGGGAGCGAAGCGGCGTCGTCATTGAGCATGGCGCCGACGGCGTCGGTTGACTCGAAGTAGCCATGAAGTCCGTCGGAGCAGAGTACAAACAAATCTCCGGGGAGGATGTCGAACTCAAGGGTGTCGACTTGCACCCGGGGTAGCGGGCCGACCGCTCGGCTCAGTAGATTTGGAGGGAAGTTCTGTTCCGCTTCTTCCCGTGGGATGCCCCGCCGAATGGCTTCCGCTAAGAAGCTGTGATCAAAGGAGAGCAAATGCGTTTGGCCACCCCGGTGCAAATAGAGCCGCGAGTCACCGACGTGGGCCAGGGTGCCGCGGTTGCCGCGAATGCAAAGCGCGGTGCAGGTGGTGCCCGCCGCGCGTCCGGCCTCAGCGTTCTTGCCGTGGGAGTGAACGCTGCTGTTCGCTGCTTCCACAGAGCGCTTGAGCACGTCCGCGACGAAGTCCGCCGCGCGCCCTTCGTCCTTTTGAGCGTCGATGGCGCCTAGCTCTGCCTTGACGACAGCGCGCACGGAATTGGCAGCCATGGCCGACGCCACCTCGCCGGAAGCATGCCCGCCCATTCCGTCGCATACGACGAATAGGCCAAGCTCATCGTCCAGCAGGAAATGGTCTTCGTTGTGGGTGCGGGCCTGGCCAACGTCTGTGGCGCCAAAGGCTGTCAGTTTCACCCCAGGACCATAAACGCTCGACCGCACGGCGTGAACACCCGGATTCGCGGGGACTGACACGGCTGTCACGCCGGGCTCGCCGGAAGCTCGCTCAACCCCGGCAAAATGCCGGTCCAACCTGGTAGGCACGCGGGTTGCTGGTACACCTGGGCATGCGCGAAGACACCTGGAGGCGTGGACTGAGCGGCGCGGGGGTGGTGCTGGCTGCGCTCGCTTCCCTTGCGACCAGCCCGGCCGAGTGGAGCTTGTCCGACCAGTCCGCGGTTACGGACGTGCGATTGGATACGAACCAACCCGAAGACGTTCGTCGTTTCTCGGTGCGCTCCAGTCAGCGGCATACGGTATCCGTCTCTGGCAACATCCGCTGGGACAGCGCGATCACCTCGCCGGCAGGCGCGGTGCGTGTACAGATCTTGGCGGATGACGGCTCGCTACTGCGTGAACAAATCGAACGTGCCTCGGACGCTGTGACCACGGATGGCGAGCTCGAGGATTCACCGCTACACGCCAGTGCGGACGTGCCCTGCGCCGAAGAACAGTGTGCGGCGGGCTACACCGTCAAGCTGACCATGGTGGATGGGCACCCAAACGAGTCCGTCCACGTCGACTACGATCTTGTTGCGGTCATCTCAGGCTCAGGGGCAGACGAGCCGAGCGACGCCTTCGTGACTGTTACTCAAGACTGACGTGACGCCGCTCGCGGAAACCGCTGACGATACGCCGTTGCGGCAGCCGATCGTTGGCGAGCAGCTGCTGCATCCCGTTGTGCTGAGCGCCGTGGCCCTGCTGCTGCTGAACGATCATGTGTTCAAGAGACTCTGGCCATCCGCGATCACGGGCAAGCTCTCGGACATTGCCGGACTCGTCTTCTTCCCGCTGTTCCTGCAAGCCCTGTGGGAGCTGGGCCTGCGCGTCTTCGGCAAGCCGGTACGTCGCAGCAGCCGCGTCTTGTTAGCGACGGTCGTGCTGACCGCCCTGGTGTTTGCCGCGGTCCAGCTGCACCCAGTCGCCGCGGAGGTCTACCGCGTGGGGCTGGGTGCCCTGCAGTGGCCGTTTGAAGCCGGATTCGAGCTGCTTGGGGGGCGCCCCAGCCCGGCGCCGCGGCGCGTGCACCTCACGCAGGATGTGACGGACCTGTTGACGCTTCCGGCCCTGGGGGTGCCTCTCTGGCTCGGCCGCGCCCGCGCCGCCTCCACGTGATACGCTTTGTCCCTATGTGGCGCTCCTGGACCGTATGTGGTGCGTTGCTTCTCGCGGTCGTCGCTTGCAGCTTGGAAGATTCTGGCGGTGGGCTGAGCAGCGCTAGTCCCGACAGCGGAACGGGCGGAACGGTCGTCAATTCCGACGCCAGTCTTGGGGGAAGTTCTGGTACCGGTGGACTCGGCGGGAGCTCCGGGGCCGGTGGGAACGCGGGCGCAGGCGGGCAGTCAGGATCCGGCGGTGGCGCAACTGGGGGCAGCGCCGGATCTGTCGCGGATGCGTCACCTGATGCCACCTCAGGTCGCGTCACCGCTGGCCTGCAGTTGCTGTACGAGTTTGACGATGCTTCCGGCAGCAAGGTCAAAGACACGGGCCCCGGCAAGGCCTACGACCTGACCATCGCGGACGTGGGCAACGTGACGTGGGGCAGCGGCGTGCTTACGGTGAACAGCGAGACGCGCATCGAGAATTCAGCGCAACCAAAGAAGGTGATCGACGACTGCAAGAAGTCCAAAGCCTTCACCATGGAAGCCTGGGTGACGCCAAAAAACACGACCCAGGGCAGCCACGCTCGGATCCTCAGCAATTCGAAGGGCCAATCCGATCGCAACTTTGCCCTCATGCAGATGGACAACTCCTGGGGCGTGCGCATGCGCACCAGCACCAATATCAGCGGAACACCGGAAATCCAGACGACCCTCGGCACCACGTCCACCAATGTCACCCACCTGGTATTCGCCCGCGCAGCCAACGGGGCTAGCGGGTTCTACGTCGACGGCGTGGCCGCCAAGACCAACATCCTGAGTGGGGATTTCAGTAACTGGGATGCCAGCTACGGCTTCCTATTAGGGAACGAGTTCGTGGATTCACGCTCCTGGGTTGGCAGCTATCATTTGGTGGCTATATATTGCGCAGCCCTCAGCGCCGCGGAAGTTGCACAGAATTTCGCCGCCGGTCCCTGAGTCGACGGTCCCATTTATGTCGAGTTCTTTAGTCCACGGCCGAGATGCGCCTATTCGCGGCAACTCGCTCCCGATCTTGGCGAAAGGCTTTCGCCCGTTCTTTCTGTTGGCGGCGCTGCACGCGGTGGTGATGGTTCCGCTGTGGGTTCTTGTGCTTGCGGGTCAAACCCAGGTCGGTGGTGGGCTAGGCACCAACGTCTGGCACGCCCACGAGATGCTTTTTGGATTCACGAGCGCAGTCATCGCGGGGTTCTTGCTCACCGCCGTGACGAACTGGACCGGGAGAAACACAGCGACAGGAGCGCCCCTTGCGCTGCTCAGTCTGCTGTGGCTGCTGGGCCGGGTGCTCTCGCTGCTGGGGCACAGTGCTGCGGCCATCGCGGACGGTGCGTTCTTCCTGGGTTTCTGCTTCGCAATCGCCCGGCCGATTCTGCTTGCGCGCTCCAAGCGAAACTACCTGTTCCCCGTCATGATCTTTGGGCTGCTTTGCGCTGACGCATGGGTTCATCTCGGGGCGTCCGGGCATGCTGCTCCGGGGCTGCGTCTGGGACCGCTGCGGGCGGTGGACGTAGTCGTTGTGATGATGGTGCTGGTGACGGCGCGCATCGTGCCGATGTTCACCCGCAACGGACTGGACGACTCGTCAGTGCGCAGCAAGCCGACCCTAGATTGGTTGGCAGTAGGCGGTGCGGTCGGTGTTGCTTTGCTGGGGGGGGCAGCTGTGGACGAGCGCGTCGTGTCGGCGCTGTCGCTTGCCACTGGCGTACTGGTATTCGCACGTGCGCACGCCTGGCGGGGTCAGCGGACGCTGCAGAGTCCGTTGCTTTGGATCCTGCATGTTGGTCATGCTTTTATCGGGATCGGCCTGGTGCTGCGCGGGATCAGCGGCACGCTGGGTATCGTTCCCACTTCGATGTGGACCCACTGCCTGACCGCGGGCGGGATTGGTTGCTTGACGCTCGGAATGATGTCGCGAGTGACTCTCGGACACACCGGTCGCATGCTTGCTGCGCCGCGGCCAGTGGCGTGGGGTTTTCTAGCGACGGCGCTCGGCGCTGTCCTGCGAGTGGTCGCGCCGCTATTCGGCTCGGCGCAGGTCACGCTGTTGGTGTGCGCCGGTCTCTTGTGGGCTTCTGGTTTCGCCGCCTTCGTTCTATGGCAATCCTCGATGCTCGTTACCCCCCGGGTCGACGGTCGACCGGGTTGAGCCAACTCTGCTCAGCCTGAGTCCTTCTGATAGAGTGCAGCGTTGTGGAAAGCCCCACCCTGCGCGAGTGGCTGCGCGAAGGCGAATTCACCCTGGCCATGTCGGCCGGTTTTTTTGGTTTCTTCGCTCACGCCGGCATGTTGGTGACCTTGGAGGACGCGGGGCTGCTGCCCGCGCGAGTGACGGGGGCCAGTGCTGGTGCGCTGGTGGGCGGTTTGTGGGCGGGCGGGGTCGATGCCTGTGCGCAACGCGACACTCTCATGCGCTTGCGACGAGACGACTTCTGGGATCCTGGGATTGGATTCGGCCTGCTCCGAGGCGCGCTTTTCCGCGCCATGCTCTCGGACTTGTTGCCTGTGCCGAGTTTTGAAGCGTGTCGCGTTCCTGCGGCGCTGAGCGTGTACGATCTGTTGGCGCGAGCCACCCGCGTATTGGACCGTGGGGATCTCGCGCCTGCCATCCAGGCGTCTTGCACGCTCCCCGGGCTGTTCCATCCGCTTTGGGTCGATGGCAGGCCGCTGCTCGACGGTGGCGTGCTCGATAGGCCTGGCGTTGCCGGCGCCCGCCCCAACACTCGTGTGCTGCATCACCATCTCGCGTCTCGGTCCCCCTGGCGCCGCAAAGCTAGCGCCTCATTGACCCCTCCGCGGCGGGCGGGTCTGGTGGCGCTCGTGGTCGATGGTGTTGCGCGGGTAGGGCCTTTTCGGCTCGCCGCGGGCAAGAATGCTTTCGAACAAGCTAGGGTGAGCACGGCGCTCGCGCTCGATCAGCGGCTTGCGGACGGAATCGTGCGAACCTCTGCCAGGGAGGCGTGATGAAGAAAGATGTGCCAAGCCCGGCGGCGAGCGCCGAGACCCTCAAAGTCGTCGAGACTGCGGTGGACCAACTCTGGTCGGTGGTGAACGAGCTGTCACAGATCCGACCGGACAGCCCGGAGTACTATCGTGTTGCCATCTTTGGTTCCGCGCGTGCCAAGCCTGGTTCGCCCACCTATGACGACGTCAAGGAGCTGGCGCGCCGCCTTGCGGAGCTGGGCGTGGATATCGTCACCGGCGGTGGCCCCGGGCTCATGCAAGCCGCCAACGAAGGCGAGAACCTTGGCGATCCCGAGAACAAGACACGTTCTTACGGTGTGCGAATCGAGTTGCCCTTCGAGCAGGGCGCGAATCCATTTGTGGAGAAGGTGTACACGCACCGCACCTTCTACTCGCGGCTAGCGCAGTTCATGCGGCTGTCTAGCGCGTTCGTGATCGTGCGCGGCGGGATTGGCACCGCGCTGGAGACGCTCATGGTGTGGCAGCTACTGCAGGTGCGTCACGTGACGGATGTACCGCTGATTTTCGTCGGCGACATGTGGCGCGAACTGACCGAGTGGGCTTCCCGCAACATGGTGGAAAACGGTGCCGCTTTGGCCAGCGCCGAAGACGTGGCACTGCCGACTTGTGTTCCCGACGTGGCCGGCGCCATCGCCGCGCTACGGCCGCATATCGAACGCTTCCAGGCGCAGCAGCGCGACGCGGAGTAGGCGGGATTGTTTCCGGGATCTGCAGCGTTTGTTGGGGGAAGATGACAATCCCGCTTTGGGGCTTCGCCATCGGTCTCTCTGTGCTGCTTTCAGGCTGTAGCCGCGAGGCGGAGTCGGTGCCGGCTCCTCGTCCCGCCGGCACGGAGTCCGCGGCCGCCGTTCCCGAGGGGGACAAGCAACTGGACCGCTGTGTGATGCGGACCGAGCAGATCCGTCGAAAGCCGGCCCAACCCGGGGTCCCGGAGTTCGAAGCGAAGCGGTCGGAGATCCTGGGGCGCGCCCGCGGCGAACCGATGCTGTTCTTGCGCCCGCCAGAGCTGACGCCAGAGGAGCAGCTTCCAGCGGTCGCACTTCGCATACAGAAAGCCACGGCGAAACGCAGCCCCTTCGCTCGTGTCGTTTCACTGCGCCGAGCGCTCTCCGGTGATCGCGCTGCGCTCCGCGCACTCCTGCTGCCACAAGGCTACGTCTATTCGGCGGACCCGATCGAAGCGCTGGCACTGGTGACACGCCTCACGCTGACGGACCTGTTTGAAGAAGACGCGATCTATCTGCACCGCGGCGAAGTCATCCACGCACTTCGGCGCATGGGACGAGATGCACGCTACGAACACGACGATGGCAGCCGTGCGGAACTCTTGTTCGGCGACCGGGTGGCCACGGCACGCGAAGCCCTGCGTACGCCACTGCACCGCGACGTTCGGGCGCTCCAGGATCGTCTGGGCTTCGATCGTATGGAGGTGGAACACGCGAGCGAAGAGGGCATCGTGGCGAAACTGCGCTTCGGCGCTGCGTGGACCAAGGTCACACTAGCTTCCGATGGGGCAGCGCTGCGCCTGGACTGTTTTCGGGAACCGCAAGCGCGCCGGTTGCGCATCGAAAAACACCTCGCCAGCGAGGCGCCCCGGCGCGCGGCGCTGAATCGAATTCGGCAGGCGGTGGACGCTTATGTCAGTGAGGCGCTTCCCTTTGACCGGCCTCGCGGCGAAGAGACCGCAGACCGGGACGGGCAACTGCGGCCCGCATGGCGTTTCGCATACTTGGCAGGACGCACTAGCTTTCAACTCGATGAGCAGTGGTACCCTGTTTACGATTCCGAGGGGCGGCCACATCCGCCGCAAGTCTGCGTCGACTTCGTGCTCGACAGTTTCGAGCGCGCAAATGACACCTGGTACTCGCCCCGGGGGGAGGCACCCCGGCGCCACGCGGGTCGGCTGGACTTCAACGCCTTTGGCATCGAAAACAGACGTGCTGTGCTCGCCCTTGGGGAATTCGCGCGAGAGAGAACCGAGTTGTTCGAGCACGAGCGCTTGGCACCAGAAGAGCGCATCAAGTTTCGGGATCGGGAGCGCTTCTTTGGATTTTTGACCGAGCACGCCGATCGCTTTCGAGCGGGGGACATTGTCGCCATCCAAGGGCTCAAGAACGACGGCAAGATCCATCAGCACGCAATCCTGATCGAGCGCACGGATCCACTCAGCGGGTTTCCGTACGGGTTGGCGGATCAAATGAAGCGGCCACGGAGGCGCACTTGGGAGGGCATCATGGCCGAGGCGCCGTTGCGCAGTCTTCTCTATCGGATCCGGCCGAAAGACAGCGTGCTTGTGCCGACCGGAGCATCATCGGTCGCCGTTGGCGCTGCGAGCGCCGCTAGCGCGTCGATCAGGTAGCGGCGATGGCGGCTGCTCCGGTTGCCGCGCAAGGGTTCCGCGTGGGTGAAAATAGCCGAATGGGACAGTTGCGCACCGATCACCCCGGCGAAGCCGACGCCGCCCGCGCAGGGGTTCCGCGTGGGTGAAAATCGATTTGTATAGTGCGCCAGGCGAAGCCTGGGCGCGGAGGAGGTGGATGATGGATCCAT
>CBDUPW010000191.1:0-13697 GCA_965369205.1 uncultured Polyangiaceae bacterium
GTGCGCGCGGGGGCGAAATTGACGAGAGCGGAAACCACCGTCGCCAGGAGAGGTTGGGCGCCGCTTCGGTAAGCGCGTCGTGCGCGAGCCGCGACGCAGGCTCGGTTCAACCCGAGAGCTCGTTGACCCCGGCGGCTTCTGACGAGAGCGGAAATCACCTTCGCCAGGGGAGGTTGGGCAACGAGTGGAGAGCGGGCGGGCTCCGTCTTCGCCAGGATCGGGAGAGGTTCGACTCCGGTCCGGGAGATCCGCAGCGCGCGCGGCGCAACCACAACTCAACTCAGGCCGAGCGCGCGACGACGAAAGCGACTTCTGACGAGAGCGGAAATCACCTTCGCCAGGAGAGGTTGTGTAACGGTCCGGGAGATCCGCAGCGCGCGCGGCGTGACGACGACTCAACCCAGTTCGATCGCGCGACCACGAAAGTGACTTCTGACGAGAACGGAAGTCACCGTCGCCAGGAGAGGCTTGACACCGTGGGCAGCGCGGGCGGGCTCCACCTTCGAAAGGAGACGATGGACGTCCGCCCGGGAGATCCGCAGCGCGCGCCACGCGGCGACGGCTCAAGTTGCAGCGACGACGGCTCTTTGGCCAGTGCAAAGTGCGAAAGCCGAGCCGTGGAGCGCGCGCCCCATGATGCGAACGCGGCGGAGGTTCGTGGAAGACTCTTTGCGGCGCTGACGACCATGGGCTTCCGGCGCGGCGAGACCCGAGACGCGATCGGAAGACTGGAGCGCAGATCGGAGCTGGGTCGCGCGCCGATTGAGGCGCTGTTGCGGGAGGCGCTGGCGTTGCTGACTCGGTAGCAGCAGCCGACGGCGCGGCGCTCAGGCTCGGGAACGGGCGTGCTCCGCGCGCAACTCGATCCGCCGTCCTGCCGACACAGGGCCCACCCGCGGGGCCGCGGGGGTGGGAACAAATTTCAAAACACACGCGCGCAACTCGATCCGCCGTCCTGCCGACACAGGGCCCACCCGCGAGGCCGCGAGGGTGGGAACAAATTTAAGACACACGCGCGCAACTCGATCCGCCGTCCTGCCAACACAGAGCCCACCGGCGGGGCCCAGGGCGGGTGGGCTCAGTGGTCGGCACAAAGCCGATTTCGGTTGCGGGATTTGTGTACGACGCCCACCCCGGGGAGGGACACTGTGTCGAGCCGGGTGGGCCTTGGGTTGCTTGGGATCTCCAGTCGCTGTCCGTTTTGATCCAATGTGGCGCGCATTGTAGGCTCTGCGCATGCGAACTCATTGGAGCGTGTTTCTCGTTTTTGGAACACTGCTGGCGTGCAAGCAGTTTTCTGGGAAGGACGAGAACGCGGCGGCGAGCGCGAGCGGGATTGCAACGGCAGAGGCGCCAGCGGCCAAGGCCGCGGAGAAGAATCCGGTGGGCGGCGTGTGGCGTGGGCGCTTCCAGAGCAAGTATGTGACGGGCAGCGTCGTTGGCATGGTCACGGAGTCCGGCGACGCGCGCTTCGTGACCTATGGCGGCATGCAGTTCGTGGGTTCGCTCAAGGCGGACGCCGGCAAGTTCACCGGATCCCTGGTTGGGTATCAGAACCACGCGGCTTCGGACACCGTATCGCTAGACGGAACGGTGGTCGCCGAGAAGTCCCTGGCGGGCACGTTCCAAGGCAAGAGCGATCGCGGGTCGTTTCAGTTTGCGTACGGGCCCGAGTACGATCGGCCGGCGACACTGGCAGAGCTGGCAGACCAATGGGGCAGTGTCCAGTACGCCATGCAGGTGAACGAGAAGGGACTGTTCCAAGGCAAGGACGCGGCCGGCTGCGAGTACACCGGGGCGCTGTCCATCGCGCATCCCGGGTACAACGCTTTCAACCTGAGCTTCAGCGTGAGTGGCTGCAAGTACAAGGGGGAATACCAGGGCCTGGCGACGTTGACGGATCAGGGCGGGCCCAAAAGTCGTTTGGCGTACGGCGTGAGCGGCGACAACTATTCCCACGCCGGGGTACTGCTACGCGGAGAGTTGCTGGGGAGCGCGAAGGCGCGCGCAGCCCTGCGCGAGGCAGAGCAAGTTGCGGGTGATGTGGTGAAGGCCGCAAACAAGGCCAACAAGGCCGCGGACGACGCAAACGCGGCCGCAGATCGCGCGGCGAAAGCGAAGACCGCGGCTGAAGCCACCAAAGCAGCGGGAGAAGCGACGAAAGCCGCCGGTCAGGCCAGCAAAGCCGCGGGGGAAGCCGCAAAGGCCGCTGGCGGGCTGGGCAAGGGGTTCTGAAAGCGAGAGCACCGCAGTCGCGATGCGCGGCTGCGCGAAAAACCCTGCGTGCCCAGGCTGCGGGCGTTTCGCGACGCCCGTCATGGCGCGCCCGGCGGCCGCGGCATCACGTATAGTTCACGGCGTGACTCGTTTCGCAAAGATCCGCGGCATGACCGGCGGGGACGTCTTTGTTCAAGTGGCTGCGGGTGCAGCACGAAAGCTCGACGCGCCTCCATGGAGCGGAGGGGAAGTCGACGCGGAGCTGCCGTCCATGGGGGCAGCGCTGTGTCCAGCACGGCCAAGCAAGATCTTGTGCGTTGGGCGCAACTACCGCGCGCACGCTGCGGAGTTGGGCAACGAGGTGCCCGCCGAGCCACTGTTCTTCTTCAAGCCGGTGTCCGCGCTGCTCGACCCCGGTGGCGTCGTGTTGCTGCCGCCGGAGAGCGAGCGCGTCGAATACGAGGGTGAGTTGGCGGTCATCATCGGACGGCGCGCGCGTCGCGTCGCCACCGAAGACGCCATGCGTCACGTCTTCGGCTACAGCCTGGCTTGCGACGTGACCGCGCGGGACTTGCAGAAGCGCGATGGTCAGTGGACCCGCGCCAAAGGCTTCGACACCTTTGCCCGCTGGGGCCGAGCATCGACACGGACCTGGACCTGAGCGCCGGGATCTTGGAGCTGTCCGTGAACGGCGAAGTGCGTCAGCACTCCGCACTTTCCAACATGGTCTTTTCCGTGGCCGAGATCATCGCGCGAGGGAGCGCAGTGATGACCCTAGAGCCCGGCGACGTGCTCTTGACCGGCACTCCGGAAGGCGTGGGCCCCCTGCACGACGGTGATCAAGTAGAAGTCCGCTGCACCGGTCTCGAGTCGCTCACCTTCAGCGTGGCCCGCGAGGCCGTCGCCTCCTGATCTGCCCCGCTACTCGTACTCGTACTCGTACTTGTACTCGTAGCCGGCGTCACACCATGGGTGCTCACCGGTACGCCGCTACTCGTACTCGCGTGCTTTCAATCACGCACGCCGCTGGTCTTGTCGCGGCCGTAGATGCCATCGCCCACCCGACGCATCCACGCGAGCTCTTCGGCATTCATGGGACCCAGCTCGAGCGCCCGAAGCGCCTGGTCCATTTGCTCCGGGTTGGCTGGCCCCGCCACGGCGACGTGCACATGGGGATCGGACATCGCGAAGCGGTAGCAATCCGTACCCGTCGGCGTGCGCTCTCCCGCTGGCGTGCGTTTCGGATCACACAGATGCCCCCAACGTGTGGAGGTATACGTGACGATCCCCGGGCGCTCCTGCGGTGCTCTATCGTCCAGGGCGGGGAACACTTCGCGCTCTGCACCACGATGCACGGCGTTGTAACGAACGTGAAAGATCTCCACATCCGAATCCAAGAGCTTAGGGAAGAGCGTGCGCTGGTGGCTGGAGAGCGCAATGTGTTTGACGCGACCTTGCTCGACGAGTTTTCGCGCGCCGCTCATGACCGTTTGCCACGGCTCGGAGTTGTGCCAGCCCAGGAGCAGCACATCAGCGTAGTCGAGGCCCAGCTGGCGCAATGCCCGCTCGACCGACATGCGCACCAGAAAGCCCGCGCGGGCGTAGCTCTGCACAACAACGACCAGATCTTCTCGTTTTTGCTTCGCAATGGTGCGGATGGCACGACCCATGTCGTCATGACGCAGCGAACCCCAGTAGAAGTAGTTGGCGCCGTGTTCGAACGCCTTTTCGTAGGCGGGCGTGCCAGCTTTGAAGGAACTGCCGAGCCCAAGACGACCCACCTTCAGCCCGGTGCGGCCGAGTTGCACTTTTTCGGTAAAGTTCTGCATGCTTTGCTTCCGCGCTGGTGCACTGAGTTAATGCTTTTCTGGCGTCGTGCAAGGCCCCGGACCCGAGCTTTTCCCCATGTTGCCCTCCAGCTGGAAGAACTTCACCGTCGCGGCAGCCTTGGCACTGACGGCAGCGGGTGGGTTGATCGCGACATTGCTGTTCGCGCGCTCGCAACGCACGCAGCCCCAACGCTGTCCCCCGGGGCTTGTGGCAACGGGGCCACGCTGCTGCGGTCAAGGACAGCGCGTCGAAGGTGGCCGCTGCGTTGGGCGGCCAAGCGCATGCGGGATCAACATGCGCGTCACCGAGAGTGGCTGCGTCGCCACGACTCAGCGAGTGCTCGTGTCCGGGGGCAACTTTGTGGTTTCGGTGGCGGACTGGGAAGCGAATATGACCACCGGACAAAGCACTGTTTCGCTCAAGAGCTTCCGCATCGATTCCCACGAGGTCTCGACGCTGGACTGGAATCGTTGTGCAGACGGCGGCCGTTGTGACCGGCGGGACGCCGAACCTGGGCGGCCGGTGCGGAGCGTGACGCCGAAGCAGGCCGCGCAGTTCTGCACCTGGGCCAGCGGACGTCTGCCCAGCGTGGACGAGTGGCGCGCGGCAGCGATGGGCACCGAAGCGCGCCGCTTCCCTTGGGGACCGACGGGGCTTGTCTGCCGACGCGCCAGCTTCGGCTTGATGGACGGACCGTGCGGGCATGGCGCCGATGGACCGGAGCTCGCCGGAGCACGCCCGGACGGAGCCACACCGAACGGCATCCACGATCTGGCCGGGAACGTCGCCGAGTGGGCCATCGGCGCCGACGGATCTGCAGTGGCGATGGGCGGCTCTTTTGCGTCTCGACTCGCGGCTGAGCTCAAACCCGCGGCTTACCCGTTAGAGAGACCGAAACCCGACCATGTCGGGTTTCGCTGCGTCTATCCCGAAGGGTAGCTGGGAACCGCGTCATGCTGTGGCAAAGTGACGCGCATGAGCGCGGCCATCCTTGCCATTGGGACCGAGATCACCAGGGGAGAAATCGTCAATACCAACGCCAGTTGGCTCGCAGACACGTTGGTCGGCCTCGGGCTCGAGGTGACCGCCATGGAAGCGATCCCGGACGACAAGGCCCAAATCGTGGCAACGCTGCGGCGCTTGTCCGCCGAACACCAGTTGATCTTGTGCACCGGCGGGCTCGGACCGACCACCGATGACATGACCAGCGAGTGCGTCGCGACTTTGCTCGACGTGCCGCTCGTGCGCGACGCCGCGTCCCTCGAAGCCATTCGCGAACGCATGGCCCGCTTCGGGCGCACGATGGCCACGAGCAACGAGAAGCAAGCCGACTTTCCCCAAGGCGCCCAGGTGCTCGAGAATCGTAAGGGCACCGCCCCAGGGTTTGGCGTCTCCATCGGGAAGGCTCGCGCCTTTTTCATGCCCGGAGTGCCCCGCGAAATGAAGACGATGTTCACGGAGTCGGTGTCCCCGGAGCTCAGCCCGTTGGTCACGGACGCGATCGTGCAGATCCACGTGAAGACCTTCGGCATGCCCGAGTCTTCGGTGAATGACCGACTCAGCGGCATCGAGTCGGAGCACGACGTGGCTCTGGCGTACCGAGCACATTTCCCAGAAATCGAAGTGAAAGTCGTGGCGCGGGGCGCAGATCGCGCAGCGGCAGAGAAGCGGGCGCGCGCAGCGGCAGACGCCGTCATCGAGCGTCTTGGACCCGACGTGGTTTACGGCGAAGGTGCCATCACATTTCCAGAAGCGATTGGGGAGTTGCTGCAAGCGGCCGGCCTACGGCTGGGCACAGCGGAATCCTGCACCGGTGGCTTGGTTGCCGAAGTGATCACCGAGCGCGGCGGAGCCAGCGCGTTCTTCGACGGCGCAATCGTCAGCTACGCCAACCACGTGAAGACATCACGGCTGGGCGTGTCGGAAGAACTGCTAGCTACCCACGGCGCCGTCAGTGCGGAAACGGCCCGCGCGATGGCCCAAGGCGCCCTAGACGCGCTCGGAGTGGACGTTGCGGTCGCCACGACCGGCATCGCGGGGCCCACCGGGGGCAGTAGCGAAAAGCCCGTTGGCGTCGTGCACTTCGCGGTCGCCGATCGCAAGGGCGTGAGCGACCGCCAAATGCGTTTCCCCGGATCTCGGGAGCAAGTGCGCAGGCTCTCGACCTTTGCGGTGCTCGCGCTACTGCGCAACGTGCTTCGGAACGGGCACGACGCTTAGGTTCGCTTCAAGCCGCAGAAACGCGATTGCAGCCTGCGCGTTGTGCGTGGATCAGCCCCTGCTTCGCGCGGGCGAGCAACCGCTCCGCGTCGTCGTCGGAACGCAATGCGCTGACACCGACACTGGCGGTGATGCGGTCCTTCGGGCTGGTCGCGTTCAGTTGCTGCACGACGCGGGCGTGGATGCGCGCCGCGAGGGCACCAGCGCCGGACAAGTCCAAGTCCGGGATGACTGCCACGACCTCGGTTCCGCTGCTGCGCACCGCGAAGGGGGCGCGCTCAATGCGCACACACACACGACGCAGCTCGTCCAGGACCTCCTGGGCCACCACGCGCATCTGGCGCTCGCCGCAGGCCAGGCGGTCCACGTCCACCACGAGCACCGCGACAGTGCCGCGACGACGCTTTGCACGACCCACTTCGGCGGGCAGGTTCTCCAGCAGGTACGCGGCTGAAAAGAGACCCGTGGAGGCTTCCAGGACCGGGGTGTCGTTCGCCCCCATGGGCTCCGTGGGTGCGGGGGCGCCGGAGTCCCGACGGCGCGCACGAGTCAAGGTTTCTCGCAGCTCTCCCAGGCGCGTTCCGATGCGCCATTCGAGCAGGTACAGTTCTTCAACTGCATCTTCAGGGCTGAGCCAGAGCTTGCGACGCAGGCGCTCGAACTCCTCGAGCAACTCCTTGTCCTCTTTGGGCAGGCTGGCAAAACCGTCGTAAACCGTGTCGGAAGTCATTGTGGCGTTGTGATGGAGTGAACGGTCACCACGACGCCTCCTTGAGTCCATGCCCCCGGGCTTTTTTACGGGTTTCTTGAATCAGGCCTCGGCAGTGGGCCGCTGGGGCGCTTCAGAGGCGGATTTCACCGCCTGCGACCGGATCGTGAGCCCCGTCTCGTCCCGATCCACCTCAATGCGGTGCCCGGGCACCAAGTCGCCCGCCAGGAGCTTCTGGGCGAGGGTGTCTTCCAGGTGCTTCTGCACGGCACGCTTGAGGGGGCGGGCACCAAACTGCGGGTCGAAGCCGACTTCAGCTAGGTAGTCCTTGGCTGCGTTGGTGACCGTCATCGTGAAATCCCGTGCCGCCAGACGCTCGGTCAGATGCCGCAGCTGGATATCCACGATGTTGCGGATTTGGTCGCGACCGAGGCGACGATAGACGACGATCTCGTCAAGGCGGTTGATGAACTCCGGACGGAAGTGATCGCGCAGCGCCTCCATGGCCTTGCGCTTCAGCAGCTCGACCTTGTCCGCGTCTTCCAGGTTCGGGTGCTCCTCGACGCTGGCGAGCTCCGCGGTTGCGATATTGCTGGTCAAGATGACCACCGTGTTCTTGAAGTCCACGGTCCGGCCCTGGCCGTCGGTCAGCCGACCGTCATCCAAGAGCTGCAACAAGGTGTTGAACACGTCCGGGTGGGCCTTCTCGACTTCGTCGAAGAGCACCACGCTGTAGGGGCGACGCCGCACGGGCTCGGTAAGTTGCCCGCCTTCGTCGTAGCCAACGTAGCCGGGCGGCGCGCCGATCAAGCGTGACACGGCGTGGCGCTCCATGTACTCGCTCATGTCCACGCGGATCATGGCGCGTTCGTCATCGAATAAGAACTCGGCCAGGGCCTTGGCGGTCTCCGTCTTACCGACGCCGGTCGGACCCAAGAATAGGAACGATCCGATGGGTCGGCGGTCGTCGCCGAGTCCAGCGCGCGAGCGGCGCACGGCGTTGGCAACCGCCAACAGTGCGTCGTCCTGCCCGATCACGCGCAGCTTCAGATTCTGCTCCATATGCAGCAGCTTCTGCATTTCACTCTCCAGCATCTTGGTCACGGGCACGCCCGTCCACTTGCTGATGATCTGAGCAATGTCTTCGTCCGTGACCTCTTCCCGGAGATACGAGCCGTTTTCCTGCACGCGCGTGAGCTCTTGGCGCTCCGCTTCGATGCTCTTTTCGATGGCGGGGGCCTTGCCGTACTGGATCTCCGCGGCTCGACCGAGGTCGCCCTTTCGGCGGGCTTGTTCTTCCTCAGTGCGCAGCTCTTCGAGCTCACGTTGTTTGTCGCGCAGGGCTGAGATGATTTCTTTTTCCTTGAGCCACTGGGCGCGCATCGTATCGCGCTGACCGGAGAGTTCTGACATCTCCTTCTTGAGTTCGATCAGACGCGCCTTGCTGCCCTTATCCTTTTCCTTCGTCAGTGCCTGTTCTTCGATCTTGAGCTGAAGCAGCTTGCGCTCCAACTGGTCGATCTCCATCGGCATGCTGTCGATCTCCATCTTGATCTTGCTGGCAGCCTCGTCCACCAGGTCGATGGCCTTGTCCGGCAGAAATCGATCGGTGATGTAGCGGTTGGACAGCACGGCGGCTGCCACCAGCGCCGCATCTTGGATGTGGATGCCGTGGTGAGTTTCGTAGCGCTCTTTCAGCCCACGCAGGATGGCGATGGTGTCTTCCACGCTGGGCTGCGTGACCATCACGGGCTGGAAACGGCGCTCAAGCGCGGCGTCCTTTTCGATGTGCTTGCGGTATTCGTCCAGGGTGGTTGCCCCAATGGCGCGCAGCTCGCCGCGGGCGAGCGCAGGCTTGAGCATGTTGGCGGCGTCCATGGCGCCCTCGGCCGCGCCGGCGCCCACCAGCGTGTGCAGCTCGTCGATGAACAAGATCACGGCGCCCTGGCTGCTTTCGACCTCTTTCAGCACTGCCTTGAGGCGATCTTCGAATTCGCCCCGGAACTTGCTGCCGGCAACCATGCTTGCCAAATCCAGCGCCAGGATGCGCTTGTCTTTGACCGACTCGGGAACGTCGCCATCCGCGATGCGATGCGCGATGCCCTCGGCGATAGCCGTCTTGCCCACGCCGGGTTCACCGATCAAGACAGGGTTGTTCTTGGTGCGGCGCGAGAGCACCTGCAAGACGCGACGGATTTCCTCATTGCGTCCGATCACCGGGTCGATCTTGCCGCGGCGTGCGGCCGCAGTGAGATCTCGCGTGTACTTTTCGAGAGCTTGGAACTTGCCCTCGGGGTTCTGATCTGTGACGCGCTGGCTGCCGCGAACCTCCGCGAGCGCGTGCATCAACTTGTCGTAGGAGAGACCATGGCGATCAAACACCGCCTGCACGTCTTTGTCGTGTTTGGCCGCGGCGAGCAGGAAGTGCTCAACGGAGACAAAGTCGTCCTTCAGGGACTTCGCCTCGTCTTCTGCTTTGCTCAGGAGCGGGACAGCGCGTCGACCGAAATTCGGCTCCCCGCCACCGCTGACCTGGGGCAGTCCGTTGACGCGCTCTTCAAGGGCTTCCGTCAGCTTGGCGGCGTTGGCGCCGGCCTTCTCGACGAGGGGACCACCGACGCCTTCGTTCTGCGTGAGCACGGCAACCAGAATGTGCTCCGGAATGACTTCGGGATTCCCACGCCGAATCGCCGAATCCACGGCGGAGCGCAGGGCTTCTTGGCTTTTGGTTGTGAGTCGATCCATTCGCATGACTATCCCCTTGGCAAGCGCTTGCTACGCGCTTCCGGCGAGACGCGCAGGCCCAAACCGGGAACGCATCTGCCGGGCACGAGCCTTGCGCCGGTGCAGTACAAGATAAATCCTTTGCTGCGGGTTTCAACCCCACAGCGGTGCGTGTGAAGGAATGTGCTTCCAGCGCAGCGGTCTCAGTCCGCCGCGCTGGAAACGCCACCTATGGGCGCAGAATTCGCGCGCGCCTCAGGGCGTGCAGGTCTTGGCCGGACCGCCGTTGCACTCTTGGGGCACGCAACCCAGGTCGGGTCCCCCGAAGCTCGACGTGTCGACGGCAAAGCCACACTCGCCGTCCGGGCGACAGCAGCCCGGGAACTCGATGGTGCCGCCCAAGGGATTGTCTGCCGTGTATTTGGGACAGGTCGTGTCGGCTTTGCCGGCTTGCCCCACTCCGTAGCAGCCAGCCGAGATCCCGATCAGGCCCGAGACCGTCGACTCGATGTTCAGTCCGCAGCCGTCGAGGGTGCAACACGGATTGATGGTGAGCAGCCCGCCGGCGGAAATCCCGGTACAGCTGTTGGAACCACATTGGATCGTCGGCAGCCCGGCATCGCTCGCGCCACCATCGCTGGTAGCACCATCGCTGGTAGCGCCATCGCTGATCGCGCCATCGCTGGTCGCGCCATCGCTGGTCGCGCCATCCGTGCCAGCGTCCGGTGCGGGTCCTCCGTCCGTCGCGGCACCGTCAACCGATGCATCCGCGGGGCTGCCGCCGCTGCTGGCGTCCGTCCCCGAGTCGACGACGCCGCCATCCGTGCCGCCGCTGCCCGCGGTTTGAGACGGGATCGGATTGCACTCGTTAGTGATGCCGCCGCCGGTGCCGCCCGTTGCGCCGCCGCTACCGCTGGTACCACCCGTGCTGCCGCCGCTGCCGGACATGCCGCCGGCGCCGCCGAGCAACCCGCCGCCAGTGCCGCCCGTCGACGCGCCATCGTCCGAGTCGCCGCCACACGCCACCACCAAAAGCGGCACCGCCGCCAATGCACCCAAGAATGTGATCAAACTGCGCATCCCGCTTACCTCCGCTGCGGAGGGTACGAGATGCAAGGAAGCCGGTCCAGTGCCCGGCTCCGATTTGCTGCGACGCTCAGTCCGTTGCGGCGTCTAGACCGCCGTCGCAGGCGCTTCCGGCGCCTGGCGTGCAGCTCTTGCCCAGACCAGAACCCCAAGTTGCGGGCTGACATCCGATCTTCGGCCCGCCCAGAGCGGTGGTGTCGATCACGTAGCCGCACTTGCCGCCCAACGCGCAACAGCCCGGAAACGTGGTCTTGTTGTTCGGCGGCAGTGGACTCGTGAAAGTGTGGCCGGGGCAACCACAGTCCAGATCGCCGGGCTGGCTGGTCTCGAAGCATCCCGTCGGAACACCGCCGAAGAGCGAACCGATGGTAGTGTCGACGACGCTGCCACACCGGTTCTTCGCACTGCAGCAAGCGGCGACGGTGATCAGTCCACCGATCTGGTACTCCTGGCAGACTGCAGCACCACAGACGACGGTTCCACCGTAGCCACCGCTTGCCGCGTAGCCGCCGCTTGCCGCGTAGCCGCCGCTTGCCGCGGAGCCACCGCTTGCCGCGTAACCGCCGCTTGCCGCGGAGCCACCGCTTGCCGCGGAGCCACCGCTTGCCGCGGAGCCACCGCTTACCGCGGAGCCACCACTTGCCGCGTAACCGCCGCTTGCCGCGTAACCGCCGATGCCCAAGCCACCGGTGCCCGCATCCGGGGCCCCGCTATCGATCTCGCCGCCGCACGCTGCTGCTGAGAGCAGGGCGGCACACGAGAATGCCCGCGTCCGCGAGCCCGACACATCCCCATTCATTTGATATCCCCGTTCCTCCAAAGGATGAGCCGAAGACGCGCACAGGTCGAGGAGATTGCGTGCGCTTGTAGCAGGACGTTGCGCCACCAACGCGTCAAAGCCGCGCCCCCGAAGGAACGCGGCTTTGATGCGTCTCCTGACTAACCGACGGATATCAGTCGGTCGCTGCGTCGCCGGAACCGCCATCGGTGCCGCCGTCAGTGCCAGCGTCGCCCAAGCAGGACGTGTCGGGCGAGCCCGAGGTGCAGGTCTTGCCCATGCCGTCGCCCCAGGTGGCTTCCTGGCAGCCAATGTTCGGACCGCCGACGCCGGTGATGTCGATGGCGTAACCACACTTGCCGCTTGGCGTGCAGCAGCCGGGGAAAGTGGTGTCGTCGTTGGGCGGTAGGGGACTCTTGAACGTGTAGCCCGGACACGCGCAGTCGCGGTCACCTGCCTGGCCCGCCTCGTAGCAGCCCTCGGGAATTTTTCCCAAAGCGTTGGAAATCACGGAATCGACCGTCGAACCACATTTGTCGTTCGCACTGCAGCATGCACCCACTGTGAGAACGGAGATTTTGTAATCAGCGCACGCGTTGCCGCCGCACGTCACGCCGCCGCCGCCTGCGCCGGAGCTGCCGGACGCACCGGAGCTGCCAGACGAACCGGAGCTGCCCGACGAACCACCCGTGCCGCCGGTGCCGCCGGTGCCGCCTGTGGCACCCGTGCCGCCACCGCTGCCGCCACCGCCGTCGTCGTCGTCACTGCCGCAGGCAGGAATGGAGAAGGCCAGTGCCGCTACGGCGCCCAAAGTCATCACGAAACGAAAAGATTTCGACATCACAAATCACCTCTAAAAGTCGTTGGAGCCGCGGAATAAAGCACGTTCGGGCGGCCTTGAAAAAGAATACTCGCCGAAACCGCCAGAGGGCTGCCCAGCCCGGAGAGGATAGCACGCGCCCGGCTGCGGGCAGAAATTGCAGGCATTTCACGAAAACCCTCGTGATTACGCACATTTCGCGCCGGGGCGTTACGATGCCGCCCGCGGCGCACCAACCAAAATCCCAAAATCCGTCGGCGCCGGCGGCGGGTGACCAGGGGAGAGTAGGAAGACGCAAGCACCGGAAGGTTTGGGTTTGCCCAGACCCTCTGAAGTCCCAGTCTGGGTTCCCGACCCTCCGTCTTCCTGTAAACCCCTCTGGGCTCAAGCGACTAGATGTCGAGGTTGCGGACGTTGAGGGCGTTCTGCTCGATGAACTGGCGACGGGGCTCGACCTGGTCGCCCATCAGCACGCTGAATAGCTCGTCGGCTTTGACGGGGTCGTTCACTTTGACCTGTAGCAGGGTGCGGGCGTCCGGGTTCATGGTGGTTTCCCATAGCTCCGCGGCGTTCATTTCGCCCAGGCCCTTGTAGCGCGTGATGTGTGTGCCCTTGCGTCCACGCTCGTCGATAAAGGCGTCAAGGGCCTCGGCGTCGGCGAGCTCGACGGGCTCCGCGTTGCCCGCCGTCACCGTGTAGGGCGCGGGACCGATGGAGCGAATGTCTTCTTCGATGCTCGAGAGCTCCGCCCACTCCGGACTGTCCGCCAACTCCCAGCTGAGCTCCGCGGGGCGGCTCGACGCGCCGGGTCGGAACTTCACGCGGATGCGACCCGCGCCGTGCTCTTTGTCCCACTCCACGTTGACCGTCAGCGGCATCAAGTCTGGGTAGCGCTGCTCTAGGTAGGCTTGCAGGGTCTTGGCCGCCTCCTCGACGCGATCCACGTTGCGGAAGTCTTCGCGACTGAGCGCGCTCGAACGCAAGAGCGCTGCCACTACGCGCGCGTCACAGCGGCGATCGATCTTCGCGAGCAGCTGCCGGAACATCTTGAGCCGCGAAGCCAAGTTCATCAGTGGGGCACCAGAAAGCGGCGGCCCCTTGGAACTCTGCAGCGTCATGCCGTCGATGCCGTTTTCGATCAAGAAGCGGTCGAGGGCAGGCTGATCCTTGAGATAAATCTCTTTCTTGCCCTTGCGCACGCGAAACAGCGGCGGTTGCGCAATGTACAAATGCCCCCGCTCGATGATGTCGCGCATCTGGCGATAGAAGAACGTAAGCAACAGCGTTCGGATGTGACTTCCGTCGACGTCAGC
>CBDUPW010000192.1:0-13689 GCA_965369205.1 uncultured Polyangiaceae bacterium
CTCAGTATCAGCAACTGCTCCAGATCGCGCCGGACTGGATCTACGTATTCCCCAGTGCGATGGCGCTTTTGGCGAACGTCGCAGAGACCCGAAAGGCGGCGGCCCTTCGGCCGAAGGGCATCATCTGCCACGGTGAACTACTACCAACCGACACCCGGGACCGCATTGCGGCGGTCTTCGGGTGCCCGGTGTTCAATCTCTACGGTGCTCAGGAGTTCAACCGCATGGCTTGGGACTGCGCCGAGCACGACGCCATGCACATCGACGCCGACAGTGTGCATATCGAAGTATTGGAAGGCGCGCGCGTCGTGCAGCCTGGCCAAGAAGGGGAACTCGTGGTCACCGGGTTGGTCAATCGGCTGATGCCGCTCATCCGCTATCGTATCGGTGACGCGGGGCGCCGGATCCCCGGCGCGTGTGCCTGCGGACGCGGCCTACCGCGTCTAGAGCTCACCGAAGGTCGGATGGATGACGTTCTGGTATTCGACGATGGACGTCGCGTGGGCCCACGGGCCTTGGCACCGCGGATTGAAGAGTTTCCTGGATTCTTGCAGTACCGCGTGGTGCAGAAGAGCAGCGACCTCGTCGAGATGCAGGTGGTTTGGCAGCAGCCGGCAACCTCCGCGCAACGTGACGGTTTGCGGGCTGTGGTGCAGGGGATCCTGGGGCCAGGCGTGCGCGTAGACCTCCGGTCTGTGCCCAGCCTCGCGCTCAACCGTCGAGGCAAACTGCGCAAGATCGTCCGGGAGCATTCCGGCGAGGGCCGCAGGTGACACCATCCGCACCGGGGCGTCGTGCCCGCGGCCCGCAAGTTGCGACCGCAGTCGTGGTTGCCTACCTTTTCCTGGCCTGGCTTTCGACCCGCTACGTGCGGGTAGCCACCTGGGACATGCGCGCTCTGGAAAGCCACCTGATCGACTACGCATGGCAATTGGAGCTCGCATTCCGAGCCCACAATGGCGAATGGAGCGGCCGGGACTTCCACTTCCCGATGGGACCCGGTTTCCAACTGATTGCCTATCTGGGTTCTTTGCCCGGTCCCTTTGAAGCCGGCGCCGCGCTTGCCGGCCTAGAGGCGGCCTTCAGGCTTCTGAGCACGCTGCTGTCCGCTGCAATCGCTTGGCGCTTCGTGCGCCCTGGCTACCTCCGCCTCTTCACGTTCTTTGTGCTCGCGACGCTCGCCTACGGAGCTGGCGTCGCGAGTTTCCGATCGATGGTGTCCGTCGCCACGGTGCTCGCCTACGCGCCACGCGAGGATCCGGATGAGACTGCGCGCTACCCAGCGGCGCTCATCACTAGCCTGCTGTGCCTGTTCGGGCTCGCTCTGTCGCCAGACCGCTTGGTCTTCGCTCTGGCTGCGATCGCCGTCGTTTCGCTTGTCGAGTTCGCTGCACGCCGCCGCCGCCGTCAAAGCTTGGCGCCAGCTTGGACACGCCTGCTGCGGTTCGCCGGAACTTTTGCCGTTGTCTCTGCCATCGCCTGCGTGCTGGCACTGTTGGTGGGGGCCAGTCCAGTCACCTACGTGAAGCGTCAAATCGTACTGGCCACGGCGTATGGGGCAAACCTCTCGCTGCCCTGGGATCCCGACGTCGTTTCCCGGCAGGGGATCGCCTTCTTGCTGGTGTCCAGCGTCGCCCTGGGACTTTGGTGGATGCTGAAACGCGATACGGCCTGGTTCAAAGCGTGTTGGCTCCTTGGCGCCATGCCCTTTGCAGCGTTCGTGTTGCTGCAGACGGACGCCGGTCATGTGTACGTCTCACTTCTGCCTCTGTTGGTGATGCTGCTCCTGGTGGCCACGAGCGGCACGACCCTAGACGCTCACCCGCAGCGTGTGGGTGCGGGACTCCTGGTCACGTTCTTCGTGCTGTCATGGTTCGGCCGACGCCCAGAGCAAATGTGGACGCACCCGCGTGTGATCGCCGAAGCACAGAGCGTGCGACACGGAGAACGCAAAGCGGATCTGAACTATCAAACCGACGTCTCGGCAGCCACCCGCTGGTTACGCGCTAAGGTCGCCGCCGAAGACCCTCATTGCATCGGTGCGCGGGCAGGGTTGACCGTCGTGCATCCACTGCTGCGGCGCGGCGGTCCCACGCAGATGGCGCTGCGCTGGAATGCAACGCTGCAGTCGGAGCTGGCGGCGTCCCTGCGCGCGGCCCGCTGCCCGGTCTTCGTCTATGAGCTCTACTCCTTCGATATTCCGCAGAGTGCATGGTTCCTTGGGGAGGACTTCTTCGCCCTCGCAGAGCTGTATCAAGCGGAACAGCGCTTGGGGCCCGCGTTGGTGGGCCTGCGACTCCGGGAAACGCCCTCCGGCGCACATGTGCAAGCCCTAGCGCTGCCCCCAAACGCAAGCCGCAGCGCGTTGCCCCTTCCCAGCCAGCTGGAAATCCCACTCTCGCAGGAGGTGGATGGCCGCCACCCGCTGCAACTGGACTACACCCTCCATCTTGCGCGCTGGCGCTCCGTTGCGGGCGGCACACCCCTGGTGAAATGGCGCTTCTTGAAAGCAGGCAAGCCCCTTGCCGACTTCCAATACCTGTTCCACCTGGGCGCCGGGCAGCGCACCCGCTCGTACTTGAGCCCGGAGCCGGAAGTCACTGAGCGGCGCTGGCTCGCGGGGGAGGACATGCAGCCGACCCACAGCGCAGACACTCTCGAATTGCGTGTCGAGCCCCGAGGAATGGTCAGTCCAAGTCACGTGGAACTGAGCGTGCACGGCTTGAGTGTTTTGATCCCTCAGCAGCCGCCCACGCCGCAGCCTGAGCAAGTCTGCAACGGGGAGCAATCCCTGCTGGCATCTCTGCGCGCGGGCGAAGCGTTCCCGCGACATGTCTCACCACGCTCGGACGCGCACAGCTTTCAGCTGCACCCCAATGGGAAGCTCGATCGGGCCGCAGAAGTTTTCTTTCCGGTGACACCTTGCGAAAGCAGTTGCTTCTACGCAGAGGTTGGCATCGACGACAGCCCCCAGCCTGGGGACGGCGCCACCGTGGAAACCCACGTCATCGATCGCGGCGCCCGGCCGCTGCTCTCCAAGCACTGGCTAAAAAAGGGAGAACGCCGCCAGATCGAAATCCCCCTCGCCGCTTTTGCGGGCAGAGAAGTCCTGCTTCGTGTGGGCAGCCACGGGCAGGAGAGCCCCGCCGGCGACTTCCTGTGGCTTTCTGGACCGCAGATCATGCACTGCTCGGCCCGGGCGAACATCTCGAAATCCATTGCGCTGCACAGAGCGCAGGCAACCTGGGGCCTGATCCAAGCGCGAGACAGCCACGTGCTCACTGACCGACGCGGCGCAGAGATCCAGATCCCGGTGCGCGTGATCGACGACACCTGCGCAAGCGTCGAGTTTGCGCTCTCCAAGGAGCATGAAGCCGAAGGCGGCATGGACGTGTTCTTGGACGTCGTCGTGGACGGACTGAGACACCGGCTCGACGAAGGCCGCCTTGAGGGCAAAGCGCCATTTCGGTCAACAAAAGTTTCGTTGCACGACTTCAACGGCCGCAGCATTGGGGTGCATATGGGTGGAAAACCCGCGCTCGGGCGCGGTGAGTTCTTGGCGTTTTTGAATCCGCGATTGGGGCGTTGCCAGTGAACTTTCGGCGAGCGCTGCCTTGGTGTGTGCTGCTGTACTTCGTGGCCACAGTCTTCGCGAACTCATATCTCTGGCACGAAGAACTCAGTTTCCGCGCCATCGAATACAGACGCTTCGACTACGAATGGGAGTTGCAGCTGCCGTGGCGCGCTGCGAAAGGGGAATGGTCCGCCTTTGACTTTGCGTACCCCGTCGGGCCGCTGTGGCAGCTGTTGGCTTGGATTGGCGCCACACTCCTGGGACAAGACGCCGAGGGTTTGGTCTCCGGGCAGCACCTGATATTTCCACTGCTTTCCCTGGGACTGTGCGCCGCTTTCGCCAAAGCAGTGACCCAAGACCCCACCCGCCGCGCCGCCGTCCTCTTCGGACTGTGCCTGCTGGCGCTGCACGACGACGTGCGCTCATTCCGCGCGGTGGCCTTCCTGGGCGTGATTCTCGCGTACGTGCCACTGGCTTTCCCAGCCAAGCGAACCGGCCGCGCGCGCTCTTGGCTGCGACCGGGCCTGGCGGCCTGCGCGTGGCTGGCGGCTGGCTTGCTCTCCTTCGACAATCTGATCCTCGGTGGGGTCAGTCTTCTTGCCATGGCGAGTGCAGAGCTCGTCGCCAATCGGACAGCTCGTCCCGCCCTCAGTCGGTTGGGACGCACCCTCGCGGTGGCCGCCGTGCTCGCCGCTGGCTTTGCCTTTGCGTTGAGCCGCTTTGGCCACGGTCCGATCGCCTTTCTCCGTGGCATGTCTGCAGTGGTGCGTGACTACACGATCACCCAAGCGGACGACGCCGGAGGGTTTTCGGTCGCGGGCATCCTGCTGTTCGTCATTCTGGCAACGCTGCCGGCGCTCTTCTTCCTGACGCAGAAGTACTTGGACAAGACCTCTGCGATGTGGCTCGCTGGCGCGCTGCCCGGAGTCTTTCGTGGTGTGCTACGCAGCGACCCGGAGCACGTCTATGCGGCGGCGCTGCCCCTCGCGGCGGTACTGTGCGTGGTATGCGCGCGCAGTTGGGGGAAGCACCACACCAAAGCCGCATGGTCCGGGCTGCTGGCAAGCATCTTCATCCTGGGTTGGTTCGGTGGTCACCGGGACCGCCCTTCTGCGTGGCAACCCACGAAGCTCAGTCGCGCCTTTTCGCTGCGGGCGTCGGCGCACACGCCGGGGGCAGATTCCGACTACCAGGGCGACCTGCAGCGCGTCGTCGCGTGGATGCGAAGCGAGGCAGCCGCCGGCGCCGAATGCGTCACGGTCCCACACGGCATGGGCGCCGCCCATCCGCTATCCGATGTAGATGGTCCGAACAAGAACGTATTGCGCTGGTCCGCATCGCGTCAGCGAGACGTGGCGGAGACGCTGCAGCGCAGAGCGTGCCCACGCCTCGTCATGCGCTTGGACACTTTTGATTGGCAACCCGCAGTGCACCAGTGGGCGCTGGGGCCGGACTTCGTGGCCCGCGCCCGGTATTACGTACCGGTTGCCCGGCTCGGGCCGGCGGTCTTCGGCGCAAGGCTCCGAGACAAACCTCTGGAAATGACGAGACGCCCCATCCGCATCTCGGAACTGCTGAGTCGGCAGCAGCTCTCGGTGCCTGGAAGCCTTGAGCTCAGCTTTGACCGGGCTGTGCCTGAGCACCATCTGATAGAAATCGCCTACGAACTCGCCGTGCCCACTGTGCACAGATTGCTCGGCGGAATGCCTTGGCTCGAAGTGGAGTTCTTCTCCGGCAACCAGTCCCTCGGGCCACGTACGCTACTGCCCGGACTCGAGGTGGGCCAGAAGACAGTGCAAGTGATCGCGCCAGTACCGGAGTCGGCGGAGTGGCATTGGTACGGCCTGCGCCCGACGAAAAAACCGCGGGGAGCAACTCGCATGGTCGTCCACACGGTCGCCCGCGACGCGTCGGCGCGCCGCTTGGAGTTGCGGGTGCACGCGCTGACCGAAATCTCGCTGAGCGATCCGGGAAGTCCGCAGGCGTCGGCGTGCGAACGGCAAGTGGACCTAGCAGAACGAGCGGACGCCAACGCGTTTGGACGCTTCACCGTCGCGGCCACCCGGGAGAAATCCATTCTGCTGCCGCCGAACCCGTTGCCAGAACCTCCTGCTGAACTCTTCCTGCCCATTCGCGCCTGCGAAGACTCCTGCGTCTTTGCCGACATCACCCGGGAGAGCACCGCAGGGGACGGCACCTACTTCGACGTGCACGTCGTCGACGGACCGACTCGCCCGCGCGAGGTGCGGTTCTTCCTGCGACCCGGAGACTTCGCCAGGACTGTGGAGTTTCCATTGCGGCGTTTCGCCAATCGCGAAGTGCTGCTGCGTTTCGGGGTAGACCCCGGAGGCAATACCGAAGGCGATACAATCCGCGTGGCAACGCCCGTCGTCGCGCCGTGCCAGACGCGCAAGAGCATCCTCCAGGAGATCCATCAGGACCGATTGGAGGTGGCCCGAGGCGTCGCAACGGCAACCGTGGATGGTCTGACCCTGACGCCTGAGCACCGGTCGTCTCCGCCCGTAGACGCGCGCCTCGGCGTTGAGCTAGAATCCGGAGATTGCCTAGCGTTCACGATAGAGCCAGTGGAGGCAAAAGAAGCCGGCGTCGCCATCGAAGTCAGTGTTCTCGAGTCAGACATCGTGCGACGCCTGGTACGCGAAGAGTTCCGTCCCGGGGACGTCGAGCCCCGGGGGTTCAAGGACGTGCCTCTGGAAATGTGGAAAAACAAGTGGGTCAAGCTGCGTTTTTCCGCTTGGCCCCTGGGACTGGGCGACGCACCGCAAGCCCGGATCTTGCGACCGCGATTGCACGCATGCGGCCGCGAAGCCCCCTGGAGCAGGCACGGTGGCTAGCTTCGCTTCCCTTCGCCGTGCGGTTTTCGGACTCCGTGCCGCCGGCATGATCGCAGCCGGTTCCGCTCCAGCTTCTTTGCGGGAAGCCCTGGTGCGCGCGCGGCTGCGCAAGGTATTGCGCTTCTCACTTCAGTCGGTTCCGGCGGTCCAGTTGAAGCTAGCGGGCGTCGTGAACGCTCGCGCACTTCCCCTGAAAGAGTTTCCCCCGACGACCCGGGCAGAGCTCCGCCAGCTGCCGTCCCTAGCGCACCTGTCAACGCTTGCACCGGGCGTCACTACGTCAGACGCTACCAGCGGCTCATCGGGAGAACGGCTGACCGTGGTGCGCGACGAACTCGATACCGCCATCGGCGATGCCATATGGATGCGCACATACGCACAACTCGGCTGGAACCCGCGCATGCGCCGGGCGCGCCTACGGCATCCCGATCCAGAAACTGACCACCAACCGATGCGCGGACTTCGCGCTCGCCTGCACCTGCCGCAGCCCGTGGAGATTTCCTCGGCACTGCCTCCAGAGGCACAAGTCAACGCGCTACTGCGCTACTGCCCGGATTTGATCCACGGGAGTCCTTTCGAACTGGCCCAAGTCTGCAGCGAACTCAAACGCTGTCGGATGCGCCTGGCGCCCCGCACCGTAGTGTGTGCCGGGGAACCGTTGCACGCGGACGTGGCGGCACTGATCCGCGACCGCCTCGGTGTTGCCCCGCGCAGTGTGTACGGCACCTCAGAGGCTGGACTCGTTGCGTGGAGCTGCAAGCGCGGCCGGTTTCACGCCAATTCGGACGTCGTCTTCGTCGAACTGCAGAGCGACGGCCGTGACGGCCGCGCCAATGTGCTTTTGACCACGCTGCTGCGTCGAGCCATGCCGCTGATCCGATTCACGCCGGACGACGTGATCCTCTCCCCCGATCTGGACATGCGCTGCGGATGTGGCAGCGCCTGGCCGCTCTTGGGCGAGCCCCTCGGCTCAGAACGCAGCTTCCTGGAGCTGCCCGACGGCACGCGCGTGGCGGAACGGGACGTCGCAACCGCCTTGGCACCGTTCGGAGGCTCTCACCGCTACGCACTGACACAGACAGACAGACACCGGGTCCACGTATGTGCCCAAGCCCAGGTCGCTGCCTCGAACAAGAAGAGACGAGCCGTGCGCCACGCCCTGCATCGCCTAGTGGGAGGCGAGCTGAGCTTCACAATTGAGCCCGTCATGAACGTGCCCCGGGGGAAAACCGGTAAGTACGCACTCGTGCGCCGGACTTACGGAGGCTTCGGGTGACGACGCCCGCGGCCCGCCTCGTGGCTCGACGACCCAGCGAACGGCCCTGCCTCGACCTCGCTCCGGCTCCCATTCACACGCGTACGATCCGACTGGCACCAGGGCAGCGCTTCGGCCCGCTGCGCATGATTGATCACGGACTGCACACGCAGCAGGTGGCGCTGCTCTCTCCCATTTCGACGCCGCAGGGTTCGACGCTATCCGTTGCCGGATGCCAGATAGTCGCATCTCCTGGTGAGGTGCATTTCGTGGACGTCGCGCGCGGATTCTGCATCGACAATCCGACACCCTTCGAGCGCGTGGACCTGCTGTACACCGTTGCAACCACTCACCCACTGACGCGCGCCTTGAGCAGCGCGGGACTCGGAGCAGAGGCCAAGCCCTTCCTGGGGGAGCTACCCGCCCGCCGCGTGTTGCGTAGCTTGCCCACTTCGCTACAACACAGCGCAGAGGACCACGGCGCGCCTCTGCTCGCAGCGCTTCGGCATGCGCAAGCCGCGGGATCCCTGCGACGGCTTCGTCGCGCCCGCCTGCAAGGCCAGGAAATCGAGGCCGAGGTGCTCGCGCCCGCCGAAGCCATGGCGTCTCTATGCGCGTGGCTGGCGCCAAGGCAGCCCCCTCACGCGACGCCACTTCCGTGGACACATCTGCGGAGTGCGATTCAACGAGCAACGGACCAAGTCGACCTGTGCCTCGTTCTGGTGCCGCACGTGGCAAGCGCGCTTCTGCCCGCTGGCTTTGTCCGCGCGCCGGGGTCTGTGAGCGTGCGTGTCGACACAGTCTCCGCGCTACGCAAATGGACCACTGGCGCTGCTCCCCTGGGGAAATACCGACGTCGGGCGCTGCGAGAGGGCGTTCGGGTCGACATTCTGCACAGCGCCGAGGCGCTGCATCGCGCCCACTTCGACTTCTATCGCCCGTTTCTCGAACACAAGTTCGGACCGGCCGCGAACCCGCATGGTCTGGCCGCATATGCAGGATACGAATGGGAGGTGCTTGCGGCACGATCGGACGGAGACTGGGTTGCTGCTGGCACCGCTCTGATCCACCACGACCGCTACCGCTTTCTGTCCCTGGGATACGCGGAAGGCCAGCAGGGAGCGAGTCACGCCCTGTATGCCGCTGCTGTCGAACGGGCAGCCCAGCTCAGTTTGCTGCGTCTCGACCTGGGGCCGGAACGTCCGTTTCTTGGAAACCCAGTGCTTGGTTACAAGGCCCAGTGGGGGGCGAGGATCGAGAGTGATCCTTGGCGTACCGGATTGCTCGGGCTCGGCTATCGAAGGCGCACTCCCGGCTTGGACGCGCTGCTGCAACGGTCGCCGTTGATTGTCTTTGACGGCGTTCATCTCGCGCACATGTCCCCGCACCCGGCGGAGTTTTCCAGTGCAGTCGGGCCAGCGCCGCACGTCTGCCCGCCAGCCGCTGCGGGCAGATAGTGGCAGCGCGGCTGGGCGAAAGCCCAGCGCGTCAGTAGCAATCCGAAAGATGGTAACTACGAGACAGCCCCCTAGGAGCTGGTCGCGACGGCCTGATACCAGTTGCGCCACTTGAATACTTCGTCGGGAGGTGGAACCAGCACCCGTGCCTGCGCTGAGTCCGCGGCATGCACGAAAGCCGAAGGAAAGTCCTCGGGATAGTTCCGGCGCAGCGCATCCGACCAGAAAACCTCGCCCCCCCTTCGTTCTTCCCGCACCGCCCGCCGCTGCATGTGCTCCACGTAGTGGCTTCCGCTTTCGGACGCAGACGCATTGAAATAGAGCACGTACTTTTCCCGAGCCTGTTGGCCGGCGAGGGGCCGCGCGCTGACGTGGGGGAGGCGATAGTCGAAGACCAGGGCGTCCCCCGCGCGCAGCGGGACCCGCACCCGGCGCAGGGGCCGAAGCAGGCGATCGCGGAGCGTCTTGCAAGCATAGGCCATGCGCGGCGGCGCCCAGCGCAGTGGCAAACGATGCGCGCCGGGAATCACCTCCAGTCCACCACCGCCCGCAGCGTTGTCTTGCAGATAGATGCCGCACTTCACCACTCGGAAGTGCTCTCGCTGCAGCGCCAGATGCGGACCGTCGGGATCGCTGTCCGCATGCCAAACGCCGTACACATCGTGCTGCGCGCACAAGTCCGGGACGGTGAAATAGTCCGCGCCGAGGGTCTGCCTCAACCGTTGTACGAGGGGCTCTCTAAACGGCAATTGCATCAGCGAAGCGCTGTCTTGCAACTGAGAAAACCTCAAGAACCGCGGGCTACCCGCAGCGGCAAAGCGACCAGACAGTTCGTCGCGCAGCGCGCAAACCGCGTCGGAATCGAGCAGGGCAGGAACGACAAAGAAGCCGCGCTGGTGCAACTCGCCATCCGTCATGATTCGCAAGCCGTCACTTTCAATCCCAGCTCCAGCGAAAGCTCACGATGCCGCCTAGCACCGTCCTCATTTCCTGTGAGCAACGCCAGTCCGTGGTCGGGATCTTCTACCACCAGGGGCGCATGCGCGAGCAAATCCCGTCCGCGCGCAGGCTCCTTCCCCAGGTGAATGGCCAGGCCACGTTCGCAATACGGCGAGCGCGTCATCTGGGGACACCACTGCCTCTTGTAGTGCAAGACTGGGTCGAGCACGAAAGGCGGGTGCATGCCCAATTCCAATCGCGCTACCCGTCGACAATAGGCGCGGGCAAAAGCGGCCAAGTACAGAGCGTGTCCGGCGCCGCGTTGCCGATGGGACAAGTCACCCCCATCAAATCCCAGCTCGACGAATACGTAGTCCATTCCATCGCGATACCCCGCGGCGGTGGCGACCCACTCCCCGCCCTGCGTGATGGCCAGGATCTCCGGCGGCTCCGCATACGCTCCGTATTCCGACACTTGCCGCAACTTGACTCGGGCCCCCCGTAGTGTGCGCTGCGTGGGCTCGTAGAAATCGTAGAAGAACCGGCGCCAGGCCTCTTGCCCAAACGCAACTTGGAAGCCGTAGCCGGCGCGGCGGATCTGCCGAGCGTATTTGCCAAAGGGTGGTCCCGCAGCGGCAATCCGAGCCGACATCCTCGCCACGTCCGACTTCAAGGAAAGGTGTCTCGGTGCCACGTGCCATGGCGCCCCCAGAGCGCGCGCCCGATTGAGTGGCATGGCCGCCAGTAGGAGATCGCCACTGCCTAGAAGCTCGGCCAAGTCCGACGGGCGTGCCCGCGGCAAAAACTCGAAGCGCTCCAGACGCAACCGCCCCCGAGCGAAGTGGCGCGACAACAAGTAGCGCTCGCGGGAGTCGCCGATGAGCACCACGCGGAAGCTCTGTCCGCTATCGAGGGCTGCGCGGTAGGACGCAAGCGCATCGGGTTCACGCAGATCCGAAGTCCGCCAATCGAGTGAGCGCAGCACGCTTCGTGAGCTAAAAGTCACCGCCCCACCGTGATCTTACGCAACAATCGATCCACCCGGTATCCCGTGCGTTCGATACGCCCAGGACGTCTTGCCCGAGGCGGAGCGGGCAACTCGACAACAGTCGCAGAGAAGCGCTCACGCAGCCGCGCAATGAATCCTTCGACGCGACCGCCGAGCGCGTGACAGTACATCGGGGAGCGCGCCAGGTACACGGACCCTGGCTGCACCGGCCACTCCATTTGGAAAAACTCTTCGATGGCGGGCTCGATGCTGTCGTGGGGAGCGAGACGCGACGCGAAGAAGTCGAAGTCCAGATCGAGGTCCTCACCTTCGGTAATGGGAGCGAGCGCTCCAGCTTCGACAGAGCATGCAAACTCGAAAGGAACCCAGGGACTGCGCAGAGGCCGCAGCCAGCGCTGGGCAAGGTCCGAGCAAAACGCGACGCTTCCCAGATCGCGGTCGCGACCGCCATAGGGACCGAATGCCCAGCGGATCGAGCGCACCCTTCCTTCCAGCACGGCATGAGAAAGGAAGTTCCCTCCGTCGACACGCCCTTCGAGTAGCCGGGGGTCGAAGCGCGCTGCCGCGAGCGTCCGCACGCGGTCGATGACCAGGCCACGCAGATCGCAGTGCGCGTCGAAACGCAGGAGTCGCAAACCACGAGCATTCGATCGACGCCACAGATGCAGCATCGCAGAGTGGTCGTCGGCAACGTAGAGCGTAGTCACAGTCGAAGCATGCGGTGATTGGGTTGGGTACGCCGAGCGAGGCCAGCCAGACGCCCCATCGCCGCACTCGGGCTGCATCCAGCGAACTCTCGTTCGAGGTCGATGCAATCCAAGCCCCGCGGCAAGCGGAGTCCATGACCTCCGCAGTGCCAGAGCGTCGGACGTGCACCAAAGCTGACGGGGCACAGAGCGTCGAGCACCGCACGGCTACCGGACGACCATTCTCGGACTTTGAGCGCCAGAACCGTGTCGAAGTGCGCCGGGCAATGCACCTCTGGTGAAAAAGCCGTTTTGAAAGCAAACAAACCATCACGCGCGAACGGTTGGCTCTGGGTAAGACCCATCCGATGCACTCCAATCCGTGCGGCCCACTGCCTGCTGCGGATCACCAACGCCAAGTCCGCTCCGTCGGCAACGAGTTTTGGGTCGCCATCCAGCACCCCGCCGGCCCAGTGATCTGCAGTGCGATCCCCGGACCGCAGCACGTTCAGGGCGCCAGCGACCACGCTGTCCCCGCTAGACAGGAACAGCAAGAAACCGCGCGACAGCCCGCGCTGCAAATACTGACGCGAGCGCTTGTACGCGTCGAGACCGTGGCGCGCCCGCAGGGACGGCTCGTACAGGCGTTGATAGAAGAAGTCGAACGATGCTGCGTCACGGTGCACCGAAACACTGAAAGATGACGCCTCGCAGCGGGCCCAGCGCCTAGCAAGATCCCTGGACATCGATGTGGAGCCCGTGTCTAGTTCAAAGCTAGTGAACTTCGGCAGCACAATGCAGCCCTGAACCGCCGATCGCCGAGCACGCCAGCGCGGAACTTCGCAAATCGTCAACTGCGGTTCGTCGCCCTCGCTCAAGGCTTCGCGCCTGTGCACCAGACGCTCAACGGCAGTTAGCAGATGCGGATCCCAAGTTCGCAGCACCACCCTGCGCCCGAGCAGCGAGCGCTCTAGCTGACCTCGCGGGCGAAAGCGCTGCCGCATGCCGGCAATTTTGCCGAGTACATCCCGAGCGTTCATGCTCGCCCACCAAAGCGCGACGCCCAGCTGAGGAAGCGCTGCCGGTATTCCGGGTCCGCCGCTCGGCTGGCAAGCGCGTGGACCGCCGACAGACTTGCCTCCGGCGCTGTTTCCAGACTGACTGCGCCCGCGACGCGGGCAACTCGACGGGCGACCTCAGCGGGCTCCTCGCCCCATGCCAGCACCCACCCCAGCGCGGTCACGAAGCTTCGGGGAGGAGGTGCCACGAAATCCCCGATGCCCAGTGTCTTTCGAAGCTCCGTCCGCGGAGGCAGGGCGGTCGGGGACTCCAGCGCGACGATGCGGCCCGCCTTCTGCGTGCGCAAGATGCGGGCGCGCCCACACGCCGCGGGCTTCGGTTTCGGCACCGCTTCACCCAGAGCCAGCTGCAATCCGAGCCCAAGGGGCCACACGCCCTGCGTCACTTCGACCAAGCGTGCAACGGGTCCGCCACCAAGGCGGGGAGTGACTTCGAGAACACTGGCGCCGGCGTCGCCCAGCACGAGTTCCATATGCAGCACCGTATCGCGCAACCCCAAACAGCGCGCTGCGTTCTCGACGATTTGCCACAGCGCGGCGCCATCGTGCTCGGAAGGCATGGCTTCCTCGTGGGTCGAAAAGTAGGGGGCGTCGACACAAGTCTTGTCACTGGCGCCGAGGGGGATGAGCTCGTCGCCGACCATCAGCGCATTGGCGGCGATCGTGGGGCCGGCGATGAGAGGCTCTACGAGCACGCCAGGCCAGCGCGAATCCATCCAATGGGCGCGCGCGGCAAGATCGTAGGCCGCTGGCAGGTCCACGAGGCGGTTCACCGCGGTGACGCCAATGCCGCCAGCAAGATGCCGCCCCAGCGCTGGCGCAACTCCGCCCGGCG
>CBDUPW010000193.1:0-13688 GCA_965369205.1 uncultured Polyangiaceae bacterium
TTTACCTCGTAGGGCGAGCCGCCCGTTGGGGGCGCGAGGGCGACGGCGCTACCGCCGCCTAGGGTTTCGCGCTCCACCATGCGCACGCTCTTGAGATCATATTTGAACGACAGTGCCGACGTGGAACCGACCCCGACAGTCACGGCTTTCCAGTCCTCTCCAGAAACGTTGTCCACGACGGCCCACGCTTCGAGTCGCGCCTTGCCGCCGTCGCTCATCACCAAGCGGTAGCTGGGTTTCCACGCGGGGCTCGCCGTCACGTAGCTGACCTTCAGTTCCTTGGGCACAGGGTGCGGGAGCTTGATGGTCATTTCGACTTCGTCTCCCTGCTGCAACACCGTCGGGTAGGAAACAGGCAGCGATTTTCCGGTGGCGGCGTCTTGCACCGTGAGCGACTTCAGGAAGTCGTCAACGCGCTCTGCGGGCACGGTAATGGTCAGTTCGTCCCCTTTCACACGCGCGCGCCGCTCGAAGTAGGCAACACCGTTGCGATAGATGATGACGCGGCCCAGGGCCGCTTCTGTGCGGATCGGTTTCTGCGTCGATGCACACCCAAAAGTGAGCGTGCTGCTCGCGAGCACCAGCACGGCGGCGAGACGCATCCCGCTGAAGAGATTAAGGCGACGTTTCGGATGAAGCATGGAGATTCCCCTTGGCTCGCGGCGCTCGCGAGTCGGCTGGCGGTTTGCCGCTTTGGACAGACCGGGCTCTGTGGGCCTTTGGTACGTTCGTGCCCGAATCAGGATCTGCGCGATCCCGAGTCCAAGTGGCTCGCTGGACGAAATTCGTGACCGCCGCGCCCCCGGTCGCGCCGCTCGCCGCCCCTATCTGCCCCAGGCACTCGCCCGGCGGCTTTGCCCCCACGTCACGGCCCCAGGACCCGTCCGGCGCTGCTTGGCGCGGTTCGCCCGCCTGGCGGTTCTCCCAAGCCTCTTTATTGCGAGGTTTTCGCCCCGTGCGTTGACGCGACCTGCGACCTGCCGCGGCGACACTGCCTCTCTGTCCAGGCGTCGCCTGTCCCGGTCTGCGACGGCCGAGGCTTGAGGTTTGACTCCGCAGGGCGTAAGCGGCTAAGCCCCGTTCCGCTTCTAGAGGGGTTTACCGCTAACTCTGCGTCACACAACGGAAAAAATCGCGTCATGAAGGACCTTACCAAGTACCGCAACATCGGCATCTTTGCGCACGTGGACGCCGGCAAAACCACGACCACTGAGCGCATCCTCAAGCTCACGGGCAAGATCCACAAGATCGGAGAGGTGCATGACGGTGCTGCGACCACGGACTTCATGGAGCAGGAGCAAGAGCGCGGCATCACGATCCAATCTGCTGCGACGAGCTGCTTTTGGAAGGGCTATCAGTTCAATATTATCGACACGCCCGGACACGTCGACTTCACCATCGAAGTGTACCGCTCTCTGAAAGTCCTCGACGGCGGCGTTGGCGTGTTCTGTGGCTCTGGTGGCGTGGAGCCCCAGTCAGAGACCAACTGGCGCTACGCAAACGATTCGAAGGTCGCTCGCGTCATTTACGTGAACAAACTCGATCGCCTCGGCGCGGATTTCTACCGCGTGGTGAAGCAGATCAAGACCGTGCTGGGCGCCAAGCCCCTCGTCATGGTTCTGCCGATCGGCACCGAAGCCGAGTTCTCCGGTGTCGTCGACCTGTTGGAGCGCAAGGCATACATTTGGGACGACTCCGGTCTGCCCGAAAACTTCGAGGTCAAAGATGTGCCCGAGCACATGAAAGAAGACGTCGAGAAGTACCGTGCGGAGCTGATCGAGATGGCCGTGGAGCAGGACGACGAAGTTCTCGCGAAGTATCTCGAAGGCGAAGAACCCGACATCGCCTCCATCAAGAAATGCATCCGCAAGGGCGCCATCAAGCTGGCGTTTTTTCCGACTTATTGCGGCTCTTCCTTCAAGAACAAGGGCGTGCAGCAAGTTCTCGATGCGGTTGTGGACTACCTGCCGAACCCCATGGAGGTGCCGCCGCAGCCGGAAGTCGACCTCGAAGGCAATCCGACGGGCGAGTTCGCCAAGGTGGACCCCGACGCGCCATTCCGAGCCTTGGCGTTCAAGATCATGGACGACCGCTTCGGCGCACTGACCTTCACTCGCATCTACTCTGGCAAGATCACAAAGGGTGACAGTGTGCTCAACACCTTCACCGGCAAGACAGAGCGCGTCGGCCGCATGGTCGAGATGCACGCGAACGACCGCACCATGGTGGACACCGCCCAGGCAGGCGACATCGTGGCGCTTGTGGGCCTCAAGAACGTGCGCACGGGCCACACGCTCTGTGACGAAAAGCACCCGGCCACGTTGGAGCCGATGGTGTTTCCGGATCCGGTCATCTCGATTGCCGTTGCACCGAAGGACAAGGCCAACAGCGACAAGCTCTCCACGGCGCTCAGCAAGCTGGTGGCGGAAGACCCCTCCTTCCACGTCGAGGTTGACCAAGAGTCCGGCGAGACCATTCTCAAGGGCATGGGCGAACTGCATCTCGACATCAAGATCGACATCTTGAAGCGCACCCACGGCGTCGAAGCTTCTATTGGCGAGCCGCAGGTGGCCTATCGCGAAACAATCACCACAGTCATCGACGACAGCTACACCCACAAGAAGCAGACGGGTGGCTCGGGCCAGTTCGCCAAGATCAGCTACATCATCGAGCCTGGGGAGCCTGGCTCCGGCTTCATCTTCGAGTCGAAGATCGTGGGCGGCAATGTGCCCAAGGAGTTCATTCCCTCCGTCCAAAAGGGCTTTGAAATGCTCAAGGACAAGGGGCCACTCCTTGAGTTCCCGGTGCTCGACTTCAAGGTCACGTTGGTCGACGGTGGTTACCACCCGGTGGACTCGTCCACGATGGCGTTCGAAGCGGCGGCGAAAGCGGCCTACCGCCAGAGCATGCCCAAGGCCTCGCCCCAACTACTTGAACCGATCATGAAGGTTGACGTGTACGTTCCGGACGCGAACGTGGGCGACGTCATCGGCGACTTGAACCGACGCCGCGGCATGATCAAATCCCAGGAAGCCACCGCCACCAACGTACATATCAACGCAGATGCACCGTTGAGCGAAATGTTTGGCTACATCGGCGATTTGCGTTCGGCTACCTCCGGTCGCGGCCAGTTCGTGATGGAATTCAGCCACTACGCGCCGGTGCCGAAGAACGTCTACGAGAAGGTGAAGGCGGACATCGAGGCCAAGCGCGAGGCGAAGAAGAAGTAGTTCGGCGCGAGAACCCCCGGCACGCCGTTTTTTCGCGTTGCGTGCCGGAGGGAGTAGCATGGGCAAGCATGGCGGCCGAAAAATCCCGTGCGGCCAGACGTCCGCGGAAGAAAGCGGCGGACAAAGCTGTGTCCGCCACGAAAGGCGCGTCCACTGCCGCGACGCCGAAGCGAGCCGCAAAGCGTAAGGCCCGCGCCAAGAAGGCGAAGGTGCCGCCGGCGCCCGCGGCAGAGCGCGCTTCTCGGTACGCCGTGCGTCGGGGCACGTCCCTGCCACCCGCACAATGGGCGTCCCGCTGCAAGGACGCTCCTTGGCCCAGTGAACCTTGGCAAGCGAACACGACGGAGGCCGCGCGGGCGCAGGAGTTGATGCTGCTCGCGTACTGGTTCGCCGATCAGTTCGAGAATCCGGCACTCGCCGACGCGCGCCGCCAAGTGATGCAAGCCGCGACAAAGCGGGCAGTGCGTATGCTCGTGGCGGATGTGCCGGAGATGGCGACGTGGGTCGTCGCGACTGCTGTGCGCTGCCACGGCGCGCTGATGGTTCAAGCGCACGATCACGAGAAGAAACGCATCCATCCCGGTGCCGTGCTTGAGGCGTTGCTCGATGCGCACACGGAGCAAGCGGTGCACGATACCTTGGAGCAGGTACATACCCACAGTCCGGCCATCGCGGCTTGGCTGCGAGAGCTGGAACGCCGCGGGCGTTCCGAGTTGCGTGTTGCACTGAGCGCGTGTGGGGCAACGCCCTTCCAACCTCAGGATGAAGCGCACCGCGAAGCGCTGCGCCGTTTGTTGGCGCTGGTGCTATTCGCCACCGAGCGCGCCGCCTCGGATCACTCCCGAGGGTGACCGGGCGGCATGCACTCGGCATCGCGGGGCCAGCGCGATCGCTAGTACCCCATGCGCCGAAGCGCAGCGATCTTGGCGTGCTTTTCCGGGGCGTCCCACTCGGCGTTCGAGAGCAGCGAAAGCGCATAGGGTCGGGTGAAGTACGTGCCCTCGAACTGTGCCACCCGCTCCAGGTCCGGTGTCTGGCCCTCGACATAGCGGGCACCACGCAACTCTCCGATGCGGTACGGACCCCCGTGTCCGGCGTCGATCAGAGCGCGGCCGAAGAATTTTAGCGTCACCGTCGCCGCGCCGCCCTCGAGGAATCCTTTGAACCGGGCCCAAGCGACCGGTTGGTCCTCGCTGTAGAGGTTGCAGTCGACGAGGTAGTGGCCGGGTTCGAACACGTCCATGCCGACGCGGAGCTCCAGGGATCCCTGCAGGACGCCGTCTTCGAACCCGCCGGTGAACTTCGCCGGGATCGCGACCGCAGGAGTGTAGTTAAAGTTCAGCGCCGCCCGCTCACGACGAGCGCCGTCGACTTCAAACTCCACGTGCACGCGTAGCGGAGTCGCGGCTTCGGTCGCGAGCAACGCCGCGGGTGAAAGCGTTGCCGTGCCCGCGGCGCCGGGCCACTCGACGTGCACTGCGTCATGCCCGGGGCTCGTCACCCAGGCGGAGACCGTTTGCGGAACTACTGCGACGTCACCGCGCCAGATCTCCAGGGACAGCAGTGCAGACTCGCCGCCAGTCAGCCAATAGCGATCCGCACTGAACCGGAAACGGAGTTCTGGAGTCTGCGAACTGCTGGTCACAGGATCGTGTCGGCGGTTCCAGTCGATCAAGTCCCGTTGCTTCTCGTTGAGGGGGCGCGACCAAGGTGGGTACACCGCGCTTTCGAGGTAGTCGGAAAGCGGGTTGGCGCGACGTGTATTCGCGGTGTCCGCATTGGCCTGTGCCGACGCTTGCATGGGCGTCGAGGAAGTTGGCGCTTGGGTGCGCTCGGTGTGCCCATGGCTGTCGCGCGCTTGCGCGTTTTTGGGCCCGGCAAGAGCCGTCTGCGCCGCAGACGCAGATCCCGTCGCAGCCGCTGCTCTACGACCCACGACTGCCGTCGCTAGCAGCAGGCAAATCACCACGCCAAGGGCGAAGCAGCTGGCTTCGAATTGGAGCCCGCGACGTGGTCGGGTCACTTCGCCCCCGGCAATCCGTGGATCTTCATGGCGCCGTGATCTCTCGGGGCGCCATCACAGGCGCCCGCCGGCCTGTGGTTGACGAAGTGTCGTGGCTCGCGGAAACACAGCCAGGGATCGTCTTCGGGTACGTGAAAAGTGTCGTTCATGCCCCCTGCCGAGTGAAACGCCACCAAGCCATCATTCGCCATGCCCGAGAAAAAATCGTGCGGCCATGCGCCGGTACTCCACCATTGCTCGTGACCGGCCTGCATGTAGAAGACGTGGTTACCGGTGTCGTTGTGGTTCCAGCCGGACCGATGATCACTCGGGCTGATGCTCGTCATGAGTTCACAGTCGGTGAGCCCGACGGCTTCGAGAACGCTTGCGGTTCTGGAGGCCGACAGCTCGCTTCCGCCCTCGTTGCTGGCGACGGTGTCGACCCACAGGATGTTCCACTGGGTCGCGTCGAAGAGACTCAACGTCTTGGACAACACTGCCGCACCGTTGCTGTAGGCGTGGATCGAGCACCAGCTTTCTCCGGTGCACTCCTGGTCCAGCGTGAGCCTTAGTTGGGTGACCGGCGTGCTCATCTCAAACCGCTGATCAATGGCGGCGTCCACAGACTTCTTGTCGGGCCACTCGCCGAGGGGCGAATCCGGCGAGTCAAACTGCGTGCTGCACACGCCTCCAATGAAGATGACCTTGTTTGGTTGCACGCCATCGGACTTGCCAGAAGCGTTGGGTGCGGGACTCGAATCTGAGGCACGTTCTTCCGGCGCCGCCGGGTATCCGTTGTCGCTGCGGGTTTCGGAGTGGGATGCCGCGGGACCACAGCCGCCGGCACACGTCACGACGGCGACCGACACCAGGAGCGCGCTTGATCGACACATCATGCCGCCCCGGCTTCGCAAGCTTCGGGCCAACGTGGGTGGATTCCCTACATCCGAATATTGGCCGCAATTACGAACGGTTACGAGGCTGCTTGTGGTCGGTCTGATGGCGAAGTGTCCGGACAGAGCGTACATCGGCAGCGAAAACTTCCGGACTGTCGCCGCGACCGTAGGGGGTAGTGTGAGCGCGTGAGTGCCACCGCGCCCTACCGCGAAAGCCAAGGCCGGCCGCGACCCTACGACCCTACAGTTCGAGTTCGCCCATGCGACGACTGTGGCGCAGCGCTCGTGGTCGGAGAAGCGGCAGAGGAGCGGCTCTGCGAAGAGTGCGGTCATGCCGTCGCCGTTCCGCAGGCACAGACCTTGATGATTCCGCAGAGTCCTTCTGGAGACGAAGCAGAGCGCCTGGAACACCTGAAGACCCAGCTGGATCATGACTGGGTCATGCCCGCTTCAGTCGCCAAGTACGGCAACGTGCTGGAGGACGAGATCCTGGAAGCCCGCGGCGTATGGGCGGAACTGCGGGAGCGGTTGGAGTCCAATCCTGATGACGTCCCCACGCGCACCGCGCTGGTGATTCTGTCCAACTCCCTACACAACGCCATGCCGTCCAAGCAGGAGGAAGACCAACGCGCGCGTCGAGCCCTGATGGAGTCCGCAGCCGAGGCTGTACGCGATGGTCCGACGCGCCAGAAGCTCGTTGGCAATCTGGTTCTGGGTGCGATTCGCGCGGGCCACGAAGTCGATGCACGCGCATGGCTGAAGCGCTTGGATCCTCACAGCCGCAGTCTAGACGCGGATTCCATGTACCGGCTTGGCACGGCGATGCTTGCAACGGCGGAAGGCGACTACGCTCTGGTGCTCGAGAGCGTGGGCCGAGCGGCGGGCGAACTGCCGGTGCACCGGTCTTGTCGCGGACTGGCCGCGACGCTGCGGGCAAATGCCCTTGAGCAGTTAGGCAGTGTCGATGCTGCCGTGGAGGAGCTGTACGCACAAATCAAGGCGCGGCATTCGTCCTTGGCACTGATCAAATCCGTCGTGAAGAACCTTGCGCATCTGAATTTGTGCGAACAGTCTCTCCCCTTGGCGATCCAGCGCGATCAAGCGCGGCTCGCTCGCAACATTCCGATGGCTCTCGGGCCCGCCGTGCGATGGCTTGCCCTGGGTGGGGCTCTGACCGTTGGAGCGAGCATTGCTGCAGGTGGAGACTCAAGTTGGATTGGCGTTAATGCCGGCGCTGGACTCGGCGCTCTTGCGTGGCTGCTATCGCGCGCCCTTCAGCAAAAGCGACTACGAATCATTGAAGGCTGCGAGAGCGTCAACGGGCGCATCACCGCCATGCGGAACGCGGGGTCCTCTTGGGATCTGGACGTCGTGGTCGAGCGCAAGGGGCAACCAGACGTGCACGCCACGACGCGGCAGCAGCTCTCCGCTAGCATCGCAAGAATGGAGCTCGAAGGTTGTAGCTTCGACGCCCTGTGGAACCCGGCGTTTCCCCAATTTTTCCCCCGTATTACCATCCACGTTGCGGGCGACACGAAGCAGCCCGTGAAAGAAGACGATGCCGCTAGCTGAAGGGAAACGAGTCGTTGTTAGCGAGTTGGCGGACAATCCCGCCGAGGCCATCGATACGGTTCTCTCGTTACAACCCATGCCGGCGCCGGACGTGCGTGCCTTGAAAGACACGGACGTATTGGTTCGTGTCAAGAGCGCCGCCGTGGGCTGGGTGGACCTGCTCATGACCAGCGGGCAGTACCAACACATGCGCACGCCGCCCTACACACCGGGCTTGGAAGCTGCAGGGGAGGTCGCTTGGGTCGGCAGTGCCGTCACAGGGACTCAGATTGGGGACGCCGTCATCGTCGACGGCTTTCTCGCCGGACCACGTTCGTCGGGCGACTACCAACAGTATGGGAGCTTCGCCAACTACGTGGTGGCACCGATGGCAGCCATCCACCCAAAGCCAGCCTCGCTTTCCTTCGACCAGGCAGCGGGCCTGCTGAGCAGTTACGAAACCGCCTATCATTGCTTGGTCACCCGCGGGCGCCTGAGCCAAGGAGAATACGTGCTGATTCACGGCGCGTCCGGCGCAACCGGTCTCGCGGCGGTCCACGTTGCGAAGCTCCTAGGAGCAACCGTGATCGCGACCGGTCGCAACGCCGCAAAACTCCAGAGTGTCCGGGAAGAAGGTGCGGATCACATCGTGTTGACCCAGGACGAAGCCGGCCAGCCTCGGTCCTTCCGTGACGACGTCAAAGCACTCACTGATGGCAAAGGCGTGCACGTCGTCTACGACGCGGTGGGCGGAGACATCTCCATTGAGAGCATGCGATGCGTGGGATTTGGCGCGCGCTTTCTCATTGTTGGCTGGGCGGCGACTCCTTTCGTTGCAGCGGGCAAGGGAAAACGCGGCGCGCCCAACGCCAACCACCTTCCCACCAACCTGATCATGATGAAGAGCCTTGACGTGCTGGGTTGCCCAACGGTGATCTCCACAACGAAGGACCCGAAGAGCCGCGCGCCTCGGCTGAAACAAGTCCTAGACTGGGCACACGCGGGGAGCATCGTGCCCCACGTATCTCACGTCTTTCCGCTGTCGGATTACAAAGCGGCGTTGCGCGCCAAATGGAGCGGCGAGGTTACGGGTGGCTGCGTGCTGCGCCCCTAGCCGGAGTTGGCATTCTCAGCGCCATCGAGCGTCGTAGCGCGCGTGTCGATCTCCCGCGGAGGCTAGCTGCATCTCGATGTCGCGCGCCCCCGCGGCTTGCAACGCCGCCATCATCGCTGCGCGCATGCCAGCGAGAGCTGTCTCTTCGTACAGACTCTGCGGGAACTGTACCTCCAGAGCAGCCGCATGCAGCGTTGCGTTGGTAACGACAAGGCTGGTGCCGCGACGAAAAGCCCCCCAGCGCCGCTCTGCACCTCGCAGCAGTCGTTGCGGCGAGAGTACGAGGAACAAAGCCCGATACAGCGGACGCGTCAGCAGCGCCCTGTTGCGTTTCCGAGTCCACTCACCGTATTCCCGGAGTCCGGTGGCACCCACGTCGAAATGCGCGTCCCGTATCGCGATCATTATGGTGTTGGTGTGGACTTCCCGCACCCAGGCGCTCACGGGAGGCGGGTGCTCGACCAGCTCTTGCACGTCGCTTGGCAGATCGCTCAGGACCGCTTGCAAGCCGCGGGATTCAAGGGCGTCGCGGTACACCGACGCTTTCACCATGCAGTGGGCATGGGAGTCTATGCCCTGGGGCAGATGCTCGAGGTAGCGCGTGACGTTCGGTAGCGAAGCGGACATTGGAACAGCTGCGCAGTGTTCCAGCTATTTCTTCAAGGGACCGATGTAGGAAGTCGCGGCCACCACGTTGTCGTACCACTTCTTGGTCAGGCCATTTGGATTGGATCCGATATGAAAATCCAGAGCAAAGCGGTCGATTTTGAGGCCGGGCACGTCTCGCAGCCGCAGGTTGGGGAAGTCACCCTGCAGCTTGCCATCAAGCCAGAACGCGATGCGACCGTCCTTCTTCCCGGGCGTATTGGCGCGGAGCATGAACTCGTAGCAGTACCACTTGCCTAGCTCGGGTGTGACGTCGGGTCGGCTGACGAAATTCGGTCCGAAGTCGAACTTCTGACTGGAGTTAGGCAGCACGGTTCCGGTGGGAAAGAAGTGATCGCCCCACTGGCTGCGCTGGTCCGGGTGGTAGATGTAGATGTTCATCGGTCCCGGGGACTTCGTGCCGGCGTCGCCACGCCAGTTTTCCAGGTTGGCCAAGAACTTGTTCTTGCCGTCGGCTGGTACTCCGGGTGTGGCGTTTCCGTTCTCGAAGTAGTGCGCTGAGATGCTCGACCCGTTGTGGCTCGACCCCACGACATCGAATGGCGTGTCGAATTTGGAGTAGTAGCGAAGGAATAGCGCGTCTCGCTCTGGACTCACCGTCTTCCCGGTAGAATTGCTGAGCTCGTTGTTCTGCTGTGGCACGCTGAACTCGAGCGCCTTGGCACCCGCGAACACGTTCGCGCTCTCCGTCGCAAACCGGATCTGGCTGTACTGAAAGACGAAGTCCCAGTTCTTGTCGAGGTCGCTTGGCTTTGAGTAGGACTCGAAGTCATCCGCAAAGATGACGGCGGAGTCTCCTTGGATGCCGACGTCCCCGGGATACTTGGAAGCGATCCCGCTGTCGCCTTCGGGCAGCGCACCGCTGGTCGTTCCGCCGCCACCCGCCGCGCCGCCGGCACTACCCGCCGCACCTCCACTAGAGGCGCCACCCGTCGTCGCCGCGCCAGCCCCGCTGCTGCCACCGCTGTTGCCGCCACCGCTGTTGCCGCCACCGCCACCACTGTTGGATGCGGGATCGTCCGAGCCGCAGTTGATGAGGCCGAAGCAGACGAACGCGCATGTCGTGAGTCGAACCATCGGGCACACAGGATACCGTGCTCAGCGCCGCACGTCGTTCTCGCCGCTCTTGGCCGCTGACCAAGCGAACAGTCCGAGGACGTGGCGGCTATGAAATCTCTGCGGGCCTTGCCCACCGTTGCGCACCTAGGAGGCGTCGGATGCTCGCAAAATCCGCTGTGACTGGTTCGGCACGGGTCCTGCTTTTCGTAACCCCCACTCGGGAGGTTCCTTATGAAAATTCGATTCTTTGCTTCAGCAGTGGTCTTGCCCTTGGTCGTCGCGTGTGGCGGCTCGGACGATTCCGGTCTCAGTGGCAGCGGCGGTGCCGCCGGTAGTGCGGGCGCCGGGACGGGAGGTGGCAGTGCTGGAAGCGCCGGCAGCGGCGCGACTGCGGGCAACGCAGGAAGCGGTGGCGGAGCTGGCACCGGTGGCGGAGCTGGCGCCGGTGGCAGTGCGGGTAGCGCGGGTGCCGGTGGCAGTGCGGGTAGCGCGGGTGCCGGTGGCAGTGCGGGTAGCGCGGGCGCCGGTGGCAGTGCGGGCAGCGGCGGCGCGACCGGCGGAACGGGCGGAACCGGTGGCGCAACGGGCGGAACCGGTGGCGCAACGGGCGGAACCGGCGGCTCAACGGGCGGAACGGGCGGCGCGACCGGCGGAACCGGCGGGGGAACCGGCGGCGGTTGTGCCGTGATGAAGACCTATTGCCGCGACACGGACGGCGATGGCTACGGCGACCCATCAACCGAAAAAAAGGCGTGCGAAAGCCCGGGACCCGGTTGGGTCAATAAGTCGTCCAAAGCGCGCGCGTGTGAGGACTGTGCAGACGACGTGAAGTCGGCCTTTCCGAATAGCAACCACTGCGACGGGAGCGGGTACCCGGTCGGCGGAGGCGTTTCCTTCGACTTCAACTGCGACACCAAAGAGACCGAGTGTGGTGCGCCGTCGATCAAAGCCAAGGGCGACAAATGCGTTCCGAGCACCACGGGACCAGTTGGTTGCACCGGCGCTGGCTATTTGCCAACGAAGCGCACAGGCACGAACCAGAACGAATACTGCGGCAGCGACCAGTTCCGCATCTGCGTCATGAACAGCCCTGGCAACTGCGCAACTTCCATTCAAAAGTACAATCCAATCGTATGCAAGTAAGCGGGGGCCTTGCTCCATTGCGGCGCCGCGCCCCGATTTTCGCTATACTTGCGTGATGGCGGATTTCTTGAATCGGTTGATCAAGGCGTCGCAATGGGGGGCTGTCTTGGCGTTCGGGGTTGGCTGTGGCGGCGAGTCCGACTCAGATACTCAGAGCACCGGGGGCGTGAGCAGCGGAGGCGCCAGCACGGGCGGCAACAGCAGTGGCGGTGCCGACGCGGCAAGCAGTGGCGGTACCAGCTCGGACGCAAGCGCTGACGCCTCGTTGCCCAGCAAGCCCTATCCGAAACCCGCCGGGTGTGACGGCCCCAGCCACGAAGGTGGCTACTGGGGACAGTGTTGCGAGAAAGTTGGATGCACCCAGCCCGTCAACGGTGCGTGTCCGGCCAACACGGAACTCCACGGCAAACTGCCCGGCTATCCCTCGGGCTCGGGAAGCTGCAGTTGCGGCACCAGCTCCGGGCCCTTTGCGCCGCATGACCCAGCAACCGAAGCAGCGTGTTGCTACCTCTTCAGCAGCATTGGCTGCGATGGGCGCCCCCTCGTCGTCGGCGGACAGCTGCGATTGGCTCGCGTCGTGCAAAGGCTAGACTGGGCGCGCCTGCGTCCGGCCGCATGATTTCGTCCGAACCGCCGCCCATGCACGACTCCGACATCGTTGCGTTCGAAGCGGCGCTGGCAGGCTTCGACGCTTCGGCCTTCGACGCGGCGACCGTCGCGGCTGCCTCACGCGCTTGGGCCGAGCGGGCGCAAAACGAACATGCGTCGGTGGCCGCGTTCGATCGCTTCAGCCTGGGCCTGTTGGCGGTGGGCGCGCCACCGGAACTCCTAGAGGCCTCCCACCACGCGGCCCTCGACGAAATCGTCCATGCGCGTTTGGGCTTTGCGCTGGCGTCGGCCTACGCGGGCAGCTCGCTCGGTCCCGGTCCCCTGCCCATCACCGGTGCCCTGGACGCGGTCGCCAGCCTTTCGGACTTGGTCCGCGCCACGATCACTGAGGGCTGTGTGGGCGAAACCCTGGCGGCCATCGAGGTCAAAGCTGCGATTGGCACCACTACCGAGCCAGCTGCGCGCTTGGCATTGACGATCATTGCCGAGGATGAAGCGCGTCATTCGGAGCTGGCGTGGGCATTCGTGCGTTGGGCCGTGGAAGTGGCACCGGACACGCGGGGCCTCGCTCGCGCCACCTTCGACGAAACCCTGCCGCACGCCGCTGCTGCGGGCAGCAGTGGCGCATGCCACAAGCAGGCGCTACCCGCGTTCGGGTTTCTTTCTCAGGCGGACCGCCTCGCAGAGCGCACTCGCGCCGTGCAAGCCGTGTTGATTCCTGCGGTGCGCGCGCTTCTCGAAGCGTGAAGCCGCTGCGCGCGTCTCGCTGCTTGTGGAGCGCCGTTTTCCGCGGCACTGTGCTGGAGTGACCGTGGAGGATTCACTGCTCGGGGCGACGGATGCACCCACCGTGGTGAGGCCCCTTGCTGCCACTGCCCACGACATGGGCGACGCGTCCACCGTCGTGGACGGTGGCGTACTGGCCGACGAGGAAATTCGGACGCGCAAGGGTGCGCTGCACGTGCTGTTCATCGCGTTGGTCGTATTTATCGTCGCCACCTCCGCGATGCCCGAAAAGACTTCGCTGGGTTGGGTGATGATCGTCGTCTACGTCGCGGCGGCGAGCGCCGTCGGCGTACTCATTCTGCTGAGCCGGAAGTACCAATACGGCGCACGGGTTTCCACGGCGATTGGCGTCGCCATCGTGCTGCTCGCCTTGGGTTCGTGCCTGTACTTTGGTGTGGTTGGCGGCCCCATCATCGTCTTGCCCACGGTGGTCTACTACTACGGCCTGGGAGACTCGAAACCACGCCGCCGCTGGGTGGCTGGGTCGGCCATCGGTGGCCATGCGAGCCTGACCCTGCTTGCGGCCGCCGGCGTCGTACCTCCCACGGGCATGATCCCGGCGCAGACGCTGCTCCGAGGCGACCACATCTTGATGTCTGGGTTCTGCATCGCGACGCTCCTAGTGGCCACCT
>CBDUPW010000194.1:0-13618 GCA_965369205.1 uncultured Polyangiaceae bacterium
CAGTTGGACTCGATGGCTAGCGTGCGTATTTGGTGTCGCTACGCTCGGAGCTTGCCGGGAGTCTGATAGCCCGGACGTCATCGCTTCGGGCGCCTCACTCGTTAGCTCGTGCCCCGAGACGGCCCTGCTCTCATTCCGCCATGTGTTCGAAAACACAGGACAAGCGGTCGTCCTTGAGACATGTGGAACATCTGACGGAACATCGCGGTTCACGACAACGTTGGAGACAACCGGGCAATCCGTGGACTTCGCGGACCTTGAGCGCGCTGACGCGCTAGCGTTTCACGATATGCACGCGGGAACAAGACGCGGATTTCGGGACCAGTTGTCTGCAAATCCAGATGCTCCCTTCGATGTGTACATTTGGTTTCGTCCAGATATCGGCGAGGGCGTTCCGAAAGAAGACGCGATTTCTGCTGGGCATCCGGGTTCCGAAGTCCAGCTTGAGCTGTCCACGGTCGAGAAGGCGCGCACGGTCATCGAAGCGCTCAAACAGATCCCAGCGCTTGAGATACTTTCTACGACCGAGGGGCTTCTCGAGTATGGCCCGCCCGTCCTTCGGGCTCGGGGAAATGCCGCTGCGTTGGCGCAGGCGGGAACTCATGACGACGTTTGGGAAGTCGTCCCAATGGAGTCGAGCTGGGTTCCGGGTGCCTCGGACTACTACTACACGACAAATGACCACTGGCTTGACTATCTTGGCGACGATGGCACCGGTCAAACAGTGGCAATTCTGGAGTTTGTTCGCCCTGACAGCTCCGTGAATCTGCCCGGGGCACCGACGGGAAGCTGTGCACCAGATCCGGGGTTTGGCACCTCCAGGCTGTGCCACTGCTCTGCCGGCGTGCGCGGCGCGCATTCCAGGCAAACGATGGGGGTCGTGCGAAGTTCAGCTGGCGCACTGTGGTTCGAAGGGATGGCGGACCAGGCGTCGACGATATCAGCCAACATAGACGGTGGCTGCACCAGCCACGGCCCGGACGCCTTCTCAAGCGCTTTGAACTGGGCGACCAGCAGCGGAGCCAGGGTCATTAACTTCAGTGACCAAGTCGGCGCGGATCCGCTCGTCGATTCTTTTCAGTCTTCTCGCGACAGGCTCTTCGATTACAAGGCTTCGGTTTCACCCTGGCCGTTCATCGCCGTGATCGCGGGAAATGGCGGCCTGTCCGGAACCGTGATGAGCCGTCCGCGCAACGGCGTCGCGGTCGGAGCAGCGCTTGAAACTGGCGGTAGCAACAGGAATCTCGTAACCATGGCGAGCTTCTCAAGTGCCAAGAATCCCAACGGCGCCAATGGTTTCGAGGTCCCCCACCTCGTTGCCCCGGGAGCCTCGGTAGATGTACCTGGAAAGAGCGCGAATACGACTGACGTGGTAAGCGGGACAAGCTTTGCAGCGCCTCAAGTCGCCGGGGTAGTGGCTGCTCTTCACGAACGCAACACGGCACTCAGGGACTGGCCCGAGGTGGTTGTGCCAGGGCTTATGGCTTCAGCGGACGAGGACGTCGACGGCACACCGCTGAATCTTCACGATTCCATAGACGACTCGGACGGCGCTGGTCTGCTGAACGCAGCGCTCGCGGGTGGGGTGCTCGGGGTTGCTTCCAAGCGTGACGGCGGGAACTCGCCATCAGCGCAGGGCCATGACTACGGCTCGATCTTCGCAAGTAGTACGCCAACTTATTCCGTCTACTCAGAGACGTGGAATGCCAGCATTGCGTCCGGTCAGGTGTTGCGAGTCGCCGCGTTGATGCAGTCTAGGCCGACATGCCCCAGCAACCCTGGCTGTTCGTCGCCGGGCGGGTTCAACGGCTGCAGCGCGAGCACCGTATGTTCTGCCAACCCGTTCGTCATATTCTCGCTGCAGGTGTTCGACGGCTCGACCTTGGTGGCGGCCGCCAACAACACGAGCACGAACTACCAATTCGTCCGAGTATCAAACTCAAGTGGAGGTACGAAGAGCTACAACATCCGACTGATCCCCCTCAACTATGCTGGTCTTTCAGGAACCACCTGGGGCGTGGCCTGGGCCGAGTCGGACGAATGACGCCCGCAGCAAGGCTACTCGCCATCGCAGCAGGGCTCGTGGCTTGTGACGGAATGACGACGGACGTTGCTGACGAGTGGGACGACCTGGGAAGCTTCGAGGACAAGTTCGTTCCCCAATGCGAGCAGCGACGCGCGTTGGTGCGCTTCGTGTACGACCACAAATCTTGTCAAGCTGACTCGGAGTGCGTTCATGCGGGTGGTTGCTTGGACTCCCGCGAGCATTGCGGCGGTGGGTTCTACTTGAACCAATCGGTGGTGCAGACCGAGTTTGAGCAGTTGGGTTCCGTTGCTGCACAGTGCGGATTGACGACGCCGTGCTGTGGCGCCCTGCCGCCCGCGCAGGGTGCTTGCCTGGCAAATCGGTGCTTTCCGGCAACTGTCGACGCGAAGCGCACGACTGTTTGCATGGACGCAATGCCCGCGGACTCGGACTGTGCCGCTTGCATTTGCCATGAGGAGTCGGTGAACGCGTCTGCTTGTGCGCTTGATCCCTCGTGTTCCCCAATCTTCGCCTGTGCCAGCAACTCGGGTTGCTTGGGCACACTTGGTTGCGACCTGGCCTCACCGACGTTCCCGTGCCGAAAGGAGGTAGATGCGGCAGGGGGACCAAACTCCGCGGTCGCCTCAAAGTATCGGGAATCGAACGCCGCAGCATCGCGCCTGGGCTGCGACGCTGTTTGCACGCCCTGACATCCGCACGATCGCTGCCGACAAGCGCCGCGGCGCGAGCCTCAGTCGACGGCCCGTATCTTGCGCGCCATTTCACCGCGCCCGACACAACCCGCTCAGCATCGCATAAACCGCGTTGCCGCGATCCAGCACGAGCGGCAGTGCGTCGGCGTCGCCGTCGCCCGCTTCGATCGCGATTTCCGCCGTGGCGACCGCCTCGACGGCTTCCCCGCGCGCGATGCCCCACACGCGGGCCTTGTCCGCCGGTGACACGCGACCTGCAGCTTCGGCGATGTTGCGACAAACGCTCTTCGCCGCGCGGAGAGCCTGAGACCGAAGGGAACCCCCTTGCGGCCTTGCGGGGGTCGCGCATGTCACGGTCAGTGATGTTCGCCGCGCGCACCGCGCGGAGTAGTTCCAGCGCAGCGCGGTAAACGCGCAACCGATGATGCGGCAGCTGAGATGTCGTGGATGTAGTCATGTTCTTTTGTTCTTTCGAAACCTCCTCCCTTTAAAGGAGGTTTCGAAAATTTGTGCGCCAGTGACGTCGGTTTCTTCAACACGCTACGCGTGCATGCAAGCCCTCAGTGCCAGCGTCAGCTGGCACGGGCTTGCGAAGAGACGTTGACGTCAACGCCCATGCCTACGCCCACGCATAAGTCGACGCCTACGCCCACGCATAAGTCGACGCCCACGCCTACGCCTACGCAAGAACGGGAACGGATCGGACTTCCACCGTTCCCCGTCCCCGTTCCCGTTCCCGTTCATGCGTCTCCGTTCTTGCGTCACCGTAAACGTAGGCGTCTCCGTAGGCGTCAGCGTAAACGTAGGCGTAGGCGTAAGCGTAGGCGTAGGCGTAGGCGTAGGCGTAGGCGTAGGCGTAAACGTAAACGTCCCCGATCGCGCCGCACCGCGTGGCCCATCGCGAGACGCGCGGCCCCACCGTCGCCCCAAATCCGCGACCCAAAACAAAAGCAAAAACGCGGCACCCCTTCGAAAAGGAGCACCGCGCTTTCACATTCACTGGTGTTGCCCCCACCGGTCGCTGCTTCGCAGCGCCCACCTCCCCCAAAGCCGGGCTGCGCGTTCGCCGCGAGCGATGTGACTCAGAGCAACGACGCGAGTCGAACTGCGGCGAACGCTCGCGCGGCAGGGGGAGGTCGGTGCTGTTCGCGATGTGAAACGCGCGGTCGAGGTTACCGCGTGGCTATGGCTCGGCGCGATAGATGCGGCCTGTACTCGTAAGCAACCAAAGCACGCCGGAGGCAGTCATGTGGATGTCTCGCGGCCCTTCGGGCGAGTCGACCATCTTACGGCCATCCACGGTGAGGACCTCCCGCTTCGGCGCCGCGATCGTGCCGCGGTGCCAATTGGTTCCGTCGAATTGGAGGATGTGTTCCGAATTGCCGACGAACCAAATGTCAGTCGCGCTGGAGCCGGTGATGTGACGCGGCCTGAAGTCTTCGGGCACCGGGACCACCGACCAGCGCGTCCCATCGTGTTTGCCCAACAGAAAACCCGGATCCAGGGAGCTGCTGGACTGGAGCACGCCCGAGTAGAAACCAATGATTGCCCAGACCGTTCCGGTTGGGTCGGCCCACATGCCGCCGATTGAGCGGATGGGTGGTTCATCGCGGAGCCAGCCTTTGTCGGTTGCGCGAAACGTCCGGGGCTCAGGCCAAACCTGCACTTGGAGCCAGCGAGCGCTGCCGACGGTGTACAGCGCCGCCGCGCCAAACTTTTGCTCCGGGGGCAGCGGTGGAAACGGGACGCCGAGGAGCTTTTCTGGGCTTCGAGGAATGTAGACGCCGAGCGCCCGCGCGCGGAGCTTCATGGCCAGTTGCAACTCGAAGTTTGGGTCATTCGCCTGGTGACAGGTTTTGCCGTCCTTGTTCAGTTGCGTGAATACTCCGAGTTCGCCGAGCTCAAACTGGTTTGCCAGCACGCCATCGGGAAGGCTCGTCAACGTCGTGCGTGTGTCTGGCCCTGTCGGGAAGTCGCAGAGCGTCACCGTGCTGACCACTTTCGTGCCATCGTGTTCGAGCAGCTTGCCCTCCGAAAGGAACCACACCCGCTCGTCCCATCCTTCGACAGCAGGATAGTGCCCGGCAATGGAAGGCAGCGCGGCACGAAAGGTGCGCGTAAGCGGAAGGTAAGGACCCGGCACCGGAGCGGGTCGCTTGAATTCGGGCTGCTCCGCAATGTTCGACACGGCGTCGCCGTGTGACGCGTCCATCTTCGTGGACGACGGCGGACGTGGAGCGGGCCGCGGTGTTACTGCTGGAGAACATGCCGACCACGCAAGCGGGACAGCAACAACGAGTGCCGTCGCACACTTGCTCACATTGGCTACAGCTTTCGAAATGCGGGGAGTCAAGTGGTCCAGGAAAGTAGCTTGACGGAAAAAAAAAAAAATCGCTACCATCATTGCATGATGGGGAAAGTTTCGGGCTGGGCATTGGTTTGTGGTGCGGCGATTGTTCTGGCGTGCAGCGGAGAGGCGGACCCTGAGAGCGCGGGGGGCAGCTCGGCGCTCTACGGCGGCACTGCCGTACCCGACGCCAGCAGCGTGGGCACAGTCTGGATTGAGCACCTTGTGAACTCTACGGATTCTAGTGGTTGCAACACCGGCACAGGCGTCGCGATCGCGCACGACGTCATCCTAACTTCAGGGCACGTGGTCGATTGGGATCATGCGCAGAAGAATTGTGCGCAGACGACGAAGTATCTGCGGTTCACCATGCCAACACCGGGTGGTGCCCAGGTACGCTTGCTGACATGCGCCAACCCCAGTTCTACGGACCCAGTGGAAGTCCGGAGAAGGGCCTGCCTTGGGAGCGGCGCGCCGGGTCAAACGGGTGGGCGGTTCCACACGGGCTACAAGGGTGCGAACACGAAGCCTGGAGCGGACGCTGCGCTCGTTCGGGTCGGCGGCAACCCGGGATTTAACGTCAACGGCAAGGGCACTCTGTATCGGCGGTCGATATCTGACAAGCCGACTAAAGCCCTCCACTACCACGAAGTCACGTGCTACGGAATGTCCGCCAACAAACTGCCTATCGGTGCGCCACCGGCCAAGTATGGAGAGTTGCGCAAGGCCGACTTTACGGTGTTGCCGTTTCCGCACGGGCTGTCGATCGGGCCGGACGGGAAGAAGTTGGCGCCCAGCCTTGACGCCTACGCCACAAGCCGCGGCGGACAAGTGTTTCCAACTCAACCTGATCCGACCGGCTCGGACCTGAACCCGGACCCGGTGATGGTGCGCGGCGATTCCGGAGGGCCCTGCATCGAGCACAGCTCCGGAGTGTTCGGTCCAATTGTTGGCCTCAACTACGCGGGAGATTCGGAAAACCTAAGTGGCGGAGCAGAGGCGCCACGGTGGAACCACCACGTCGCGGCCTCTGGCTTCCGCGACTGGCTGCGTTCGCATCTGCGTCACCAAGGTTTCCGCTTCGCCCTCGATCTCGACGCCGACGGCTCCGCCGACGATGGCATCGAGGTGCGCCTATCGGCTACGCAGAGCCTCGTCATCGTGGCGAGCTTCAACAATGGCGCCCAGGAGTTCGCTCTCGATACGCTGTTTCCGGCGAGCTCCGCGGATGTGGGTGGCACGTTCGGGGGCGACTTCAACGATGACGGTCGCGACGATATTCTTGGCACGTTCGGGCCGGCGTTGAGTGCGGTGCCGTACTACTTTTCAGGCGCGCCCTCGTCACCCTTCACGCCTGTCACGACCTGGCAGCACTCAGGTCCGTACGAGTACATGCGTGTGGGGCGCTACAACGAGGACGCTATTGATGACGTTGCGGCCGTGCGCTTTGACGGCAGCGAAGACGTGTTCCTGGGTGAAAAGAACATCGGGCTGACCGTCCCTGCGCAGTTCGTGCCGCGCGGGTTCAACTGGTACGATCCGGCTGGTGATGAAGAAGCGTTTGCCATCAGTGCCCCGGGCCTGGAGTCGAGCGGGTTTTGGGCGGGGCAACCGATTCAGTCTACAACCGGCCGGGTCTACTTCGTGGCCAGCCCTGCCGGCGAAGGACTCGAAGTGTACCCGATGGATCTCGACCTCCTGAAGAAAGAGGCGCCGCAGGTTCTCTCGTATGGGTCCGTTCCAGGTGACGGATTTGGTAGCTCGCTCGCGTGGGGCAACTTTGATGGCAGCTCAATCGGCACACACGCGCTCATCATCGGCGCACCCGGCGTGGCCGTGTCCTCAGCAGCCCGCGCGGGCATGGTCACGTACTTCAAGAATGATCCGGACTTCGTTTGCCCCGTGCCGCTCGTTGCAGGGGAATGCCCAAAACAACCAATCGTGGTGCGACAGTTCGAAAAGAACAACCTGCAGGGTAGTCCCTCAGCAAACGCGATCTTCGGTGTGCGCCTTAGCGTCGGGGACTACAACGGCGACAGCCGAGATGACCTTGCGATCTTGTCAAAGTCCGACGTGCACATCATGTCTGGCGTCCAGGACTCGGGCCTCTCGACGGCGAGTCCGCAGTCCGTGTTCACCTGGTCGCAGGTGGGGATCGTGGAAGAAGCCAATCTAGAAACCGCCATGGCCAGCGGTGATTTCAACTGCGACGGCTACGAGGACCTGGCGGTCAGCGGCACTCGGGAGCTGGTCGGCGGCTCCCCGGCCGGTGCTGTGGTGGTCGTCTTCGGCTCGGACGCTGGGCTCAGCTCAGCGGTGCGGCAGCGCCTGGACAAGGTTACTCTTGGGCTGGCCAAATTGCCGCCCCAAGGAGAGCGCTTCGGTTGGGCGCTTGCCGCCGGCAACTTCAACGGGGATTCGTCCCGGGGCCGGCCCTGCGTGGATCTCGCGATCGGCGTCAACGAAGGCTCAGGGTCGATCCGGAACGGAGCCGTGTACGTGGTCACCGGTGGAACTGGCGGTCTCTTGGGTACCACCGTTCAGCGCCTGGTGCCCGGTGGCCTCGCAGGCGGCGTAGCGATCAGTGGCTCCAGCGACCCTGGCGATGGCTTTGGCGGGTACCTCGCGGTGACTCGTGCCAATTTGGACCGATTCGACGATCTCATCATCGGAGCGTTCAACGACGACCTAGCCAAGGGCTCTGCCCATGTGCTGAAGGGCGGTGCAGCCGGCATCACTGCAACGGGACAGGCCTTCTGGCGCCAAGGCGATCCGCAAATCGGCGAGATGGCTGAAACAGCGGGCGGGCATCCGCTCACCATCGGAGATCGCTTCGGCTGGAACGTTGGGGGCACCAGCAACGGTCTGGTCATCATCGGAGCTTCCTGGGAAAGCCACGAAGGTCCGCCAAATATCCCGCAGGTCGGCTGGGCCGGACTGATTCGTCTGGACGACGCCCAAACAACAGACGTGAAGATCAAAGGCTCGGCCATCCACGCGACGGAGCCCGGTATTTCGAACAACCCTTACCGCGCCGTGAGTTTCTTCGGCCGCGAGATCACCCGGGCACGCCCAGCTTTCGTTCCGGTGAAAACTCCACCTCCGCGCTACGGCGGCAACCTACAACTTCAGAGCGGCGGCCTGCGCGGCGTTTGTTTTCCTGACGTCACCCCTCCGGTCATAGAGTCCGTGACCGTAAATCCTTCGTGCTTGTGGCCCGTGAACCACAAGCAGGCGGAACTCAAGTTGGGGCAACAGATCATAGTCTCAGCAAGCGACTACTGCGATCCAGCGCCCAGCGTGCGCATCGTGGATGTGCGGAGCAACGAGGCAGCCGGGGCGGACGACATCGTGAAGACCAGCGACAAGGTCTGCCTGCGTTCAACGCGCGCGGGCTCTGGCGATGGGCGCGTGTACACGGTGTGATGCCGCAGGCAACGCCTCGCAGCGCGAAGTCGAAGTTCTGGTGCCAAAGAGCCAGTCCGGCGGGGGTTGTCCGAAACTCCCGAACAGCGCGTTTGGATGTAACTAGCTACGCGTCGCGAAGGCGACCAAGACCGCGAGCACGCTGACGGTTCTCCCGCCCGCGAGTTTCTTCGGTGTCTCCGTAAGCGTTTGCTTCCCGATCGCGCCGCACGACATTGGCCCACATCGAGATTAACGGCCCACCGCCACCCGAACGCTGCGACCCAACCCAACCCAACAAAACACCCAAAGCAAAATCGCGCGCTTTCGCGGTTCGGGTACCGCGTGCCGCGGTTGGACGCCGCGCTGGTCATGTCGCGCTTGCCGGAAGCGGTGGCGTTGGTGCGGGAGGCGTTGCGCGCGGGAGGCGCTGCGCGAATAGCCGGGCGTCAGTCTGCTCCGTGACCGCCTCGCCAAGTGTGCCACGGTGCCCAGTTGATGGCATGATCAACGGGTGGGAGCAGCAGCGCGAATTCTGCCACCGGGGATCCTGCTCGGTATTGCTCTGGACTGGAGGCGGACGGCGAGTTGACCTGGACCTGGTCTCGGGTTTGCTTGCTTTTGGTGCTCCATGTTCATCATTGCCAACGGCAGCGCCTGGGCGCAACTGTCGGATTCCAGGAGCGACACCATGCACCAGGTCGTCAAGCAAGTCATACTGTGCACCGCAAGTCTGATGCTGGCATGTGAAACCTCCCCCGCCGAAGAGTCTGAGGCGCCTCCGGTTCGGTCGCACAGCGAGGAGCTAACGGATCCAGGCATCGAGCGGTTGATCCCGATCCGGGTGGTGCAGGCCTTCGATTGCGCGGCGTGCCCGGGGGGATCCTGCGCGAACTGCACCGCGAACATCACGTACGAAACCACGCTGCGTGGCATCGACGCGGCCAACCTAGTGTTCCGTGCCGCGAGCGTTCAGTTTTCGCTGCGCTCCTTCGAGCGCTTCGACATGCCGCACTTCTACGACATGCGGGCAGCAAGCTGCGGTGGATTAGGGGAGAACGACTACGAGTGGCAGGACGTGCGCGCCGAGCTGCAGGCGCTGCACCCGTTCACGCCAACAAACGCATGGTTGGATACGACACCAAAGAAACCAAGCGTCTGGCTGCGCGCCGCAGAAACCATCTACGGCAACCCCGACGAAATCGTGATGTTCGTGCCCGAGGGCACCAGCTGCGGCAACGGCTATTGGGCGAGCCTTGCCTATGGCGGCAAGCAGCTCGTGATCAACGGAAGCAGCCTCGCCGGTCAGCCGTCCAAGCTGGCGCATGAGCTCGGACACGCTCTGGGTCTGAACCACAGTTGGGAAGGCATGGGCCACCGAGACCCGTCCACGAATCAGCCTTGGAAGAAGAGCGACCAGTGGGATCTTCGTTACAAGCGCGGGACCAGCGCCGCGAACCCGCACAAGTTCTACAGCAGCCGCGCCCAGGCGCTGGTCGACGAGGCCAACCTGGAGTCTATCCAGTGTTACATCAAAGGCGTGCCTCAGAATTGCACCAACACCAGCGGCTCCATTACTTGCGACGTAGGCGTGCAGGGCTGGGGCGCCTGCGCCTGTTCGGGCTACTGCGAAACCTGGAGCACGGGCAGCGCCGCGCTGAAGGGCGTGGCATTTCAGCAAGCGACGGCGATGGGGCCGAACATCATGAGCTACCTGGGCACCAATCCAGGCTCGGCCTTGAGCGACTCGCAGGTGGAAGTGATCCGCAAGTACCTGCGTTACGATCTCGAGTTGCACCCGAGCGACCACGCGGAGATCGTGCCGGATTCGGCGCCGACCATGACCATCACCCACAAGCGCACACACTTCGGCAACTGGAACATGCGCAACGTCGGCTATCGCATGGACTTCGACGGCGACGGGCGGCGCGATTTTGGCTGGTGGCTGCCGCCCAGCACGATCTTCGCGCAGGGCACGGTGGTCGTTTTGCTCAGCTCGAAGGGCTTCAGTCAGGCGGCTGGGCAGTATCTGTCCACCTCCTTCGGTTGGCTTGGCGACCATCCGGTGCCCACGGACATGAACGGGGATGGCCGGGCAGATCTTGCCTTCTTCCAGCCCGGTGGTGGCTACTACCGTACGGACCCTAACAGCACTCAGGCCTACTGGCGCTGGTGTCCGACCGCGTCACCTGCCGAGTCCACCAACTGCTCTGCCACCGTGAACACGGTGTGGTGGGGGCAGCGCGGACACATCCCCCTGCCCGGATTGGACTTCGACGGCTCTTCTTCCACACCCGAGGTGACCACCTACGACCCCCACGCGGCGACGTTCCATTGGAACTATACGGGTGGTGGTTGGTACAACTGGAGAGTTCTCGGCGGCGTGGGTGCCGTTCCACTGCCCGGCCTGTACGACAACGACTACAAGACGGATCTGGCGACGTACGACCCGCAGTTGGCGCGGTTCACGCTGCGACGTTCGGACCAGTCGTGGAACACGACGCTGACCCGGGACTTTCCCAGTCAGTACAAACCGAACGGATCCGGGTCTACACCGGCGGATCGCGCCAGTGGCATTCCCATGGCTGGCGTGAACCGGCCGGTGGTGTTCGAGGTCTGGCCCTGGAATTGGTTCGAGCCTCGGCGCTCGTTTGCCGTGTACTACCCAGCCGATGGCAGCTGGGCGAATATGTGGGATCCGATCAATAGCAGCACGATTTCGTACTGCGGCCTGGGTGCTGGCTATCTGGACATGCCCATCACAAACATCGATCGCGATGCCGACATGTACACCGACATCGCCTTCTACCGCGGCGACGGCTACGTCAGCGGCGGAGGCTGGCTCCAGTTCCAGACCCGACCTGCAGGCACTTGCGGCAGTGGCTACGCCGTGTCGACGGCCATCTTGAAACGTCCGCGACATCGTGTGTTCTCCGTTTCCGACATGACCGGAGACGGCAAGAGCGACATCGTGCTGGTCGAGCCCGAGTTCAGCTTCTTCTGCTGGGCGACCAGTGAATCCGACTACAACAGCCTCGACTGCCGCGGTGCCGGCAACGAGACCGCCGTCATTTTTTGAGAGGAGCGAAGATGCTTAACAAACACTCCATTCTCGGCCTTCTAGCGTGTCTGTCCCTCGCGGTCCTGAGCTGCGAGAAAGACGATATTGCAGCGGAGCCCGTGGCCACGGGCGGTGCGAACACCGGTGGCACCGCCGGCACTGCAGGGTCTGGCGGAGTCGGCGGCAGCCCTGTGGTCAAGGACCGCTGTCCAGAAGGGCTTACCGGGCCAGCGCTTGTACGGCTGCCGGCGGCGGACGGCAGCTTCTACTGCATGGACGAACGCGAAACCACGGTGGCCGAGTACACGACGTTCATGAAGGAGGCAAAGGCCGACCCAAAGGCGCAACCCAAAGAGTGCGAATGGAACGACAGCTTCGTGCCGGATACCTACGACGAGAACCTGGACTACCCGCCGAGCGGCTGCTACCAGGCGTCCTGGGACATTCTGAAAGCGAACCCCAAGTTCGCCATGGGCTGCGTCGACTTCTGTGACGCCTTCGCCTATTGCAAGTGGGCCGGCAAGCGGCTGTGCGGGAAAGTCGGGGGCGACGGCACCCAACTGTTCATGACCGACCCCCAAACCGGGTCGAATATTGCGACGACCGTGTCGGGCGAGTGGTACGGCGCCTGCAGCCAGGGAGGCACGACCCAGTACGCCTACGGCGACACCCGGGACCCGAACAAGTGCATCGAGACCGAAGTCTACAAGGCGCAGGGGACCGCGAGCCTGGACGTGACCAAGGTGAGCAGCGAGTGCCACGGGACGAGTGAGCCGTATTCGGGCGTCCGGGACATGCACGGCAGTGTCCGTGAGTGGACGAACACTTGCCTGACGCACAGCTGCTTGATCCGGGGTTCGAGCTATACGGACGCAGAGCCGAAGGGGTGCAAGAAGTTCGGATTCTTTACCCGTACCGAAGAACTGCCACACCTCGGCATCCGCTGTTGCGCGGACGCCGTTGCGGCGCAGTAGGGGGTTCGCATGCGCGGGATCGCGTCTGGAGTGCGGCCAAGGCGACCAAGCGCGCGGTCCCGTCGCGCGTCGGCGGCACGGCGGCGCGCATAGTAGTCGCCGTCGACTTCCACGATGAGCCGAGCATCGCGTGCTGCGACTCGAGGCCGCGCTGGTCATGTCGCGGCTGCCGGAAGCGGTGGCGCAGGTGCGCGACGCGCTGCACGAATAGCCGCGCAGCGCGCCAGCGCGGCTTTCACCGCCCCCGACACAACCCACTCAGCATCGCGTAAACCGCGTTGCCGCGATCCAGCACGAGCGGCAGCGCTTCCGCGACGCCGTCGCCCGCTTCGATCGCGATTTCCGTGGTAGCAATCGCCTCGACTGCTTCACCGCGCGCGATGCCCCACACGCGCGCTTTGTCTGCGGCGGACACGCGCCCTGCGGCCTCCGCGACATTGCGACACACGGCCTTCGCCGCGCGGAGCGCCTGATCGCGCATGTCGCGGTCAGTAATGTTCGCCGCGCGCACTGCGCGGAGTAGTTCCAGCGCAGCGCGGTAAACGCGCATCCGATGATGCGGCAACTGAGATGTGGATGCAGATGATGTGGATGTAGTCATGTTCTTTCGAAACCTCCTTCCTTCAAAGGAGGTTTCGAAACTCTGTGCGCTAGTGGTGTCGGCTTCTTCAGGGCGTGAAGCGTGCATGCAAGCCCCTAGTGCCAGCGCCAGCTGGCACGGGCTTGCGAAGAGACGTTGACGTCAACGCCCATGCCTACGCCCACGCATTAGTTGACGCCTACGCCTACGCCTACGGGCACGCATAAGTCGACGCCCACGCCTACGCCTACGCAAGAACGTGGACGGTGACGCAAGAACGGAAGACGGGAACGGAAGACGGCTCGGCCTTGCCGGCTCTTGCTTTCCCGTTCTGGCGTCCCCGTTCTCGCGTATGCGTTCCCGTAGGCGTAAACGTAGGCGTAGGCGTAAACGTAGGCGTAAGCGTAGGCGTAAACGTAGGCGTAGGCGTAGGCGTAGGCGTAGGCGTAGGCGTAAACGTAGGCGTGGGCGTGGGCTTCCCCGTCCCCCGATCACGCCGCACCACATTGGCC
>CBDUPW010000195.1:0-13580 GCA_965369205.1 uncultured Polyangiaceae bacterium
ACCAGCGAACGGAGGCGTGCTCACGATGCCTACCGCAGCTGAGACCAGCGCGGCCCCCGCGAAGGTGCGACGGTGCTGACTCCGGCGCATGCCCGCGTTCGTCGCAAGGGCATGGAGCTGACCACGCTGCCCCTCAAAGGCAAGGAGCTCTCCAGAGCGCATCAAGTTGCCGAGGCAGTGCTGGATGCGGCGGAGGGCATGCAAGGGCGCCGCCGCGGCGAGCTCATGGACGCGCTGAATGAGCTTTCCGGTCCGGCCCGTGAGCGCAAGCTACTGGAAGGGCTGAAGAAGCTGCTGCTCGACCAGATCCGCTTTGAAGAACCGGATGCGGCCCGGGCGACGGAGCTGCGCCGCTCACTATTTGAGCGCGCGGCAGAGCAGCGGCGCGCGGGGCAGCTCTTCGATCGGGAAACGATCTTGCGCCGAGTGGCGGACGAACGCGGAGAGCCGGTCGAGGCACTGGAAGAGCAAATGTTCGCGGATCTGCAGAGCGAGCAACGCATCGCCGCCATCGCGAGCTTCCGGCCGCCGGAGCTCGTCGAACGCTACGAACTGCAGTCTGCGCAGGCAGTGCTGCTGCGTGCCACCCGCGTCGTGGCCACGGTGCGCGGGTCGAGCCCGGAGGCGTATCGACAGCTGTTCCGAAGCTTGAAGTTCAGGCGCCTGCTGCACCGCATCGAACGCGTCGACGAAGGCTACCGCGTGGTCATCGACGGACCGTTCTCGATCTTCGAGTCCGTCACTCGCTATGGGCTGGCGCTGTGTCTCGCGCTGCCGGCGCTCCGGGCCTGTGGCCGCCTGTCGCTCGTGGCGGACGTGCGCTGGGGCCGTTCGCGGGATCCGCTTACCTTTCGCTACGACTGGGACGGGGGCGGCAGCGGCACCGAGCCGCCGATGCCCGACGACACGAGCCGGCTGCTTTCGGCGTTGTCCGCCGGAAAGCACGGTTTTCGAGCAACTCCCTGCGACGAGATCCTCGATCTTCCGGGCGTCGGCACCATCGCCCCGGACTTGGTGCTGGTGAATGACAAGCGAGGCCAGCGCGTCTATCTTGAGATCTTGGGGTACTGGAGCCGGGACGCCGTGTGGAAACGCATCGAGATTGCCCGCTCGGGCTTGCCGCAGAAGATCGTCTTTGCGGTGCGCGAGCGCCTACGGGTGAGCGAGGCGATGCTGGACGATATCGATTCGGCTGCTCTGTACACCTACAAGAACACACCGAGCGCCGCTGCGTTGATGCGCAAGGTCAAACAGGTGGCAAAGTGCGAAGGGCTGTAGCCGCATTCCTGGTGGCGGCTTTGGCCACTGGATCCGCAGCTGGGCAAAGCCTAGGGGACACCGTCAAACAACATGTGGACCAGGGCTTAGACAAGAAGCCGCCCAAGAAGAAGAGCAGCAGCAAGAAAAAGAAGCACAAGCCGAGGCCGCCCCGGCGCCAGGCGCAGCCGACGAATTCCGGGGTGGCGTACACCCAGCCCGAAGCAGAGAAAAAGCCGGAGGGACCGCAACTGCCGCATCGGGTGTTGATCCCGCAGCTGCAACTCGATCCGACGGTGGCGTTGGCTTACCGCGGCTGGAAGCCCCAGGACTACCCGACGCTGAGCGTCGACACGGAGAATACCGCCACCTTTTCTGTCGGCATCCGCATGAAGCTCTTCAACATTCTGACCATCGACCGCATGCACTATGAGTCGAATGCCTTCGCATCGCCCAGGCGGTCCGGCGTCGGGGTCGCCCAAGACGTCGGCAAGACGGCGCCCGCGGCGGCTTGGTTCTTGGGGCAGGTCGGTATTCCCGTCAAATGGGTATTCAAACCGATCATCCGTTACGAAGCCCGGGCCTTCGAGAGCGACGTCACGCCGGATCAACCCGTGCGCTTGGTGCCGCGCTCCGCCAAAGAATCCGACGATCTATCAACGCTGCCGACGGTGACGGAGACGCTGCGCATGTCGAGCGCCTTCGAGACCTTCGTGGTTGCGATGCAATACCACCACGACAACGATCCAAGTGGATTGATCCAAACCGGCGGCAGCAGTCTCCCGCCGATCTACTTCGGCGTCGGGCTCGTGAGTTACAAGAAGCCGTATATGGTGCGGGTGGGCAACTTGGTGCTCGAAGACCTGCTCTTTGATGCCAGCTTCCGAGGCGTGGGGCTGGCGTTCGGCTTGGAGACCCCGCAAAAGCCACGGCGGTTCTTTGCGGATTTCTCCGGACAAGTGGGCTTGGGAGAAGTGCAGCTGACGGACAGCTTCACGCTGAACGAAGCGCTGCCGGACGACTGGTGGATCGGCTACGCCCAAGGGGATCTCACCTTGGGCTACTTGCATCCGATCCTGGCCACGATGCCGACGCTGCTCGGTGGCATCAGCGCGTCGATCGGCGGCGCGACGTTCTATTACTTCAAGGCCTTTGCCGAGGAAGGCGAGCAAACCGTGCCACCCGCGAACTGGGACATTCTCTGGGGCGCGCGGGTCTTCTTGACGCTTCCGCTTTGAGTTTCATTGGTCGGCGGGGGCGTCGGCCCGATCGCCAGCATCGCCTCTTGCGGCTGGTGCTGCGCCGTCGGCACTGGCGTCTGCGCCGGCATCGCCGTAGCTGCCGTCACCGTCCACGTCGATCCAGATGGGGTTGGTGAACGCAAAGGGCCTTGCGTTTCCCTTTGGCAGCACCGCGTCCAACGGTCGTTCGCCGTGCACAACGACGACGACCCACGAGTCGCGCTCCAACTGCAGGGACGTTTGCCAGGTCAAGCGCAGCGCCTCTTTGGCGTCTCGGGTGACCGGAACGACTGCAGTTCGGACTCCGTTCACCCACGCCTCGGCGCGGGTGACATCGACCCAGGCCGCGGCGCGTACGCTCACTTCCAGCGCGACTTTCCCGTCTTCGGCTTGGGCCAGTTCGCCAGGGCCGGCGCCTCCGGCACGGGCTTCCACGAAGGGCCCGTTGGTAACAAATGCGCGTCCGGCCTTCAGTGCTTGCACCACCGCCGCCATGTCGAGTTGGGCGGGCCGATCGTCAGGGACTCGCAGGTAAGTACGTGGATAGCCGACAAACTCCCGGCTCAGCCAGTGGGAATCGGAGTTGCCGACTGCAGTGTAGCGCCGCCCGAGTGAAAGCAACGCGAACCACTCGAGCAAGTTCTTCTCGATCACTTCGGGCTGATCGAGCTCGAAGCCGTTGAGCACTTCGATCACGTCGAAGTCGAAGCTGAACCCCTCGGCGGCGAACTGTCCCAAGGTCGAGTCGAGTTTGCCCGCGTTGAAGTAGCCAATCTTGTCCATGCGCGGGTGGTTCACCTGCACCAAGGCATCCGGAAACGACTGGCGCACCGCCGCGAACATCCCAAACGCGGACAGCTCGCTCAGCCGGGGCAGCGGTTCACCCAAGGGGAATGGATAGACGTTGAAGTGACCGTAGGTTTGGCTGGTGAGCTCCACGCCGGGCATCGAGAAGATGCGTTCGGTGGCGCCCAGCGTCGCCACGGACGGCTCGTAGTCGGTGACGTGATTGTGGTCGGTCGGCACCGCCACTTCGATGCCTGACGCGATCAATGAAACCACGCGGTCTTCCAAGCTGATGGAGGAGTCATGGCTCGGCGCCGCGTGCAGGTGAAAGTCTCCGGCAACCCAGCCCGGCGTGTCGAAGCGCCGCGGGAGCTCTACCCGCAGCGCAGCGCCCTTTTCCTTGGTGACGTCCACGATGCTTTCCCAGATCGCTCGCTCGGGGCCTTGGCTGAAGACAATGCTGTACTTGCCGCTGGGCAATTGGATGCGCCCTTCCCCCGTCAACGAATAGCCGGCGCGCCCGGCGCCTTCGGCGCGCTCCGCGGGGCCGAAGAAAGGCGTCTTCGTGGGCTCGATTCCCGTGACTGTCCAGCGCGCCGGGATGGGGTTCTTGGCTTCGTCAAGAACTGAGAAGCGCAGTTGTCCAGGTTCCGGTGCGAGCAGTTTGAGATCGTAGGGTGCCTTGCCGGGCTCGAGATCCACGCTACGCACGTCTTCGCCACCGGGTGCTCGCAGACGGATCTCGTAGCGGCCCGGGGGCAGCGGCAGCGCGTAGCGACCATCGCGCTCGGCGCGTACGCTGAGCACGACCTTTCCATCCGGATGCAGTGCGTCCACCGTGGCCCATGCCGGAGCGGGCAGCAATTTCCCGCGCACGGTACGCGTGGAACGACCGAGGCCCTCCCACGCCGCGCGCGCGGCGTCTGCCAGGCCGCCAGCTTGCACATGCAGCGTGCGCTTGGATTCGAAATAGGCGCCCGGTGCAAGGTCCGTGGCGCGGGTCATGGCGCGCTGCTCTGTAGGGCCGATGCGGTCGAAGCGGAAATCCACATCGGCGCTTTCCGGATACGCGAGCGCGAGCGAGAGGCTCTTGCCGCGGCGGGCGATCCATGGGACTCGCGCTCGCGTCGCGCCGGCGACGAAGCCCAGTCGGGGAGCGAAGGTCATCGCTCCCGGCCAACTGACGACGTCGCCAACGGCAACGGCGCGCAGAGGCGATTTTGAGCGATTCTTGACTCGGGTGACCAGCTGCACGGCGGCGGGCGCGGTCTGAAGGGACACCGTCGTTTCGAGACTGACGCCCCGCTCTGCGCTCTCGTGGGTCAAGATCAGCACCGGGCGCGTGCCTTGCAACGCCGGCGCCACGCGTTTCGGAACGACGTCGATCGGCGCGCCCTGGATCTCGACAACGGGCGCCAGACTCAGAAGCACATCCTCCGACATCTCCAGGCGCGCGACGTCCAAGATGCTGGCGTGACGCAGGGTGCGCTCGGCGCCGCGCCCTTCGCCGCCGACCACCACGCGCAGCCCGCGGGCTTCGAGCAGATAGTCGTCAACTTGGCCCTGGACCGCTGGCCCCGTCGCCACGCCTTCGGCGCTGAGCCGCGAGAGCGTGACGCCGCCCCCAACCATGGGCAGCTGCACGAACTCCGCGCGCTGTTCGCGGGTCACAATGGTGTAGACCACGACCACGCCGACCAGGGCCGCCGCGACCAACACCGGCGCGCCCTTCCGAACCAGTTGACGCAGCTTAGTGTTCACGCTTCGCGATGCTGATTTGTGTCCGGGGACGGAATCGAACCGCCGACACGTGGATTTTCAATCCACTGCTCTACCGACTGAGCTACCCGGACGGGGCGGGGAGAATTAGCGCAAAGCAGGGCAGGGGAGCAAGACTCGATCACGCTTCGGCCTCGGGTCGTGGCGATCCGCTGGGGTCCGCGGCCACTATTGCCGGGGAGTCCGGGGATATTTCGGCCAAAACCTCGACTTTCAGGGCAACCCCAATCAACTGCGCCATGCCGCTTTCCGGGTCGAGGGACGCGGCATCTGAGGCCGCGAGCTGGTTGATGTTTTGGCCGCCGCGCTGCTGCGCGAATTGCCAGCTTGAACCGGGCTCGTGCCCATAGCCGTGGGGAACGGCAACTGCGCCCGGCGAAAGCGCCGGATCGATGGCCGCTCCGATCTCGATGCTTCGGCCGTTGGCTGAAAGTCGCACTTCTGCGATCAACCCGCAAGCGGCTTCACAGATCCTGCAGTAGGTAGCTATTGCTGGCATGCCGATCCAGCATAAGCGCTCTGACTCGCGCCTGCCGCAGGCCAGAAAGAAAATGCGCCGCCATCCCGGGGTTTGCCACTAACCTTTGTTGAAGTGGAGTGTCGGAAGTCGGGTGTAGTCGCGTGGGGCGCGCTGGTCGCGTGGGTCGCGTGGGGCTGCGGGCCCGGGGTGACGCCCCCCGCGCAGCCCAACGCGAGCGCTGCCTCGACACAGACCCGGCCCGGGGCGAGTCCCTTGGACTTCTCCGCGTCGGCTGAGCCACTCCCGGGTCGCATGCATGCGGATCCGTCCTGGCGCAAAGCGCGGGGTCAGGACGCGCTGCAGGTCGCGGAGCTTGCGGAGCGGGAGGGAGCATTAGGTTTGATCGAGGGTGTGCGTCTCGGCGGTTGGATCGGCCTGCTGGGGCTGCAGGCGCTGCCTTACGCGGCGGACGCGGAGGTGGCGCTCGGCCCGCTGTGCACGCTTGCGACGGAAACCGGGGATTCGGCGCGGGCCCTCATTCTGCGTGCGCTGCTCGCCATTGCCGAGCGCACGCGCGCCGACGTGGAGCGTGTCGCGGCTGAGGACATCACAAGCTGTCTTTCCGCCCTCGCCAGCCTCAGCTCCGCCAAGCACGTGCCGCCGTCGCAGCGAGATCTGGCGGACGCGACCCGCGTGCGCTTGCAGCAACTGCCGCCCTAAGCCCCAGTAGAAGCGGCTGGAAAATCAATGGCTTCCGTTCAGACGGGGGCACAAAGTATGCTGCGGACGTCGTGGTCAGCCTCGCCCCAGGTGCCGGATCGAATCCCTATCAGGCCGAAGGCTATTTGCATCAGCTGCTTTCGAAGGCGATCGCCGCGGGTGCCCGGGACGTGCATCTGAAGGTCGGTCAGCCGCCGGGCGCTCGGGTGCGCGGTGGGATCGTGTACTTCCGTGTTGATAAGATCAAACCGCAAGACACCGAGGCAGTGGCGCGGCACCTGATCAAGGAGCCCGAGCTCCGGGGCGATCTGAGCGGATTCAACGAATACGACACCTCCTACGCTGCGCCAGGGATCGGCCGCTTTCGCGTGAACATTTACAGACAGCGCGGCACGCTCGCGATCGTCATGCGCGCCATCCCTTTCGAGGTGCCGGCTTTGGACAGCCTGGGCGTGCCTCCGGCGGTTGCGGATCTTGCAGAGAAGGAGCGTGGCCTGGTGCTCTGCGTCGGGGCCGCCGGCAACGGTAAGAGCACCACCTTGGCGGCCATGGTGGCTCATATGAACGAGGCCATGTCTCGGCACATCGTCACGATCGAAGACCCCATCGAGTACCTGCACACCGACGGCCGTTGCAGCATCAGTCAGCGGGAAATCGGCATCGATACCGATAGCTTTGCCGACGCGTTACGGGCCAGTCTGCGCCAAGATCCCGATGTGATCCAAGTCGGCGAGATCCGCGATGCCGAGACCATGGAGATATCCTTGAAAGCTGCCGAGACGGGCCACCTGGTCCTGTCGACGCTGCATACGCCGGACGTCGCGCGCACGATCAACCGCGTGGTGGCGTTGACCCGAGGGGATCCCGAAGACGTGCGCGAACGCCTCGGCGACGCGCTTCAGGGCATCGTGGCGCAGCGCTTGCTGCCCCGCGCGGATGGTCAGGGCATGGCGCTCGCCACGGAGCTGTTGATTGCGACGGGTTCGGTACGGGAGTCCGTGAAGCGGCCCATGGGCAACCCCTCCCTCAAGGAGCTGATGGAATCCGGGCAGGGCATGTACGGCATGCAAACCTTCGAAATGAGCGTGAAATCTCTGTTGCGTGAAGGACTGGTGGACCGCGAGGTTGCCCGAGGTGCCATCGGGTTTTAGGCCTTCCGCGCGGGCGGGCGGCGCGGCGCTGCGTCGCCGCCTTTTTCCTTCGGGTGTTTAGGTTTGCGCGCCGCGACGGATCCGTGCGACGAACGCGGCATGTCCCTGCGATATGACTGGACTCGCGCCGAGGCGCGGGAGATCCACGACTTGCCGCTATTCGAGTTGCTCGACCGAGCGCGCGGCGTGCACCTGGCGTCCTTCCCCGACGGTGGCGTGCAGCTATGCACGCTCATCAGCGTAAAGACCGGGGGCTGCCCCGAAGATTGCGCCTACTGCCCACAGTCGGCGCACTACGAGACCCCGGTGGCCGGGCAAAAGATGCTGAGCGTCGACGATGTGGTTGCGTCTGCCAGGCGTGCGAAAGAAGCCGGCGCCACGCGTTTTTGCATGGGTGCCGCTTGGCGGGAGGTCAAATCAGGTTCGGCATTCGATGGCGTGCTCGAGATGGTGCGCAAGGTCAAAGCGGAAGGGCTGGAGACCTGCGTGACCCTGGGCATGCTGAACCAAGAGCAGGCCAGCCAGCTGAAGGCTGCCGGGCTCGACGCCTACAACCACAACCTCGACACCAGTCGGGAGCACTACAAGTCCATCATTTCGACGCGGAATTTTGACGACCGGCTCAGCACCCTGCGTCACGTTCGGGACGCCGGCATCACGGTCTGTACCGGCGGCATCATCGGCATGGGCGAGAGCATCGACGATCGCTGTGGTCTCTTGATCTCTCTCGCCACCTTGGAGCCACACCCCGAAAGCGTGCCCATCAACGCCCTGGTGCGGGTGCCGGGCACACCCCTCGAGAACATGCCGCCCGTGGAGCCGCTGGAGTTGGTGCGCATGATCGCTGCGGCGCGCATCATGATGCCCCGCTCGAGAGTTCGGCTCAGCGCGGGGCGCTCGGACCTGTCTCGGGAAGCCCAGCTGATGTGCCTCTACGCGGGCGCCAACAGCATCTTCTATGGGGATACGTTGCTCACGACGCCCAATCCCGGCGAGAGCACCGACGACGCGCTGATCCGCGAGGCCGGGCTGAGCCGCGAAGCGCCCGCGGCGCCCTGAGCTGCCAGACCGTCGCTGAGGTCCAGGCGCGTCACCCACAGTGTGCGCACGACACGTCCACCCCGCAGCACGTCGACCTTGCTGCGGCTGCGCTCGACGCGGCCCGGCAGTGCCTCGCTGGGCACCACGTCAAATCGGCTGTCGTGCACATAGAGCACGACCGCTGCGCTTCGCCATTTTTCCCGCGGCAGCCAGCGGTCGAAATCATCCGGGATGGGCGTATTGCATCCGACGCGGACGCTTCGCCCGATGGCGAGTTGGGCTTGCGCGCAGATGATCCAGTGGGGTCCCACCACGACGGGCAGGCGCTGCGCGTCCAAGACGGTGCGCTGAACGACGTCGTTCAGCAAACGCTTGCCCGGGCCCCACGCGTAGAGGTCGTTGGTGAGGTCGTATCTGGGGTGGTAGTGCTTGCCAAGCAGCCGCGGCGGGTAGTCCGTGCCGACCCAAAACAGCGCGAAAGCGACGGCGATCGCCCCGAAGGACAGCGCGATCCGCTGTAGGCGGGCAGCCAAGGGCGGCAGGCGCCCGAGTTGGACCGCGAGGGAGAGGTACATGGGCGCGATCCAATGTGGCTCCGCAACCCGGGACCAAAGACAAAGCGCGCCCAGCAGCGCGCCGGGCACGACACAGGCGCGCCACAAAAGCGCAGACACGGGGTCTGCAGTCCGCGAGCGCCGCAGGCTGCGAGCCACCGTCCATGCGCCCAGCAAGAATGGCGGAGTGACGTAGAGCAGTTGTCCGCCCAAGAGCGCCCCGACGTTGCGCAATGACAACCCGGCGGCTCCCTGGGTGCTGGATAGCCGATGCGTCAACATCGGCGCGCCCTGGGACCACTCCCAATGGACCCAGGGGTAGACCAACAGCAGCGCGAGGGCCGCGCCCAAGTACGGCCCCACGCGCCGACGCTGCACAGGACTCTGCAGGACGCATGCGGCGACCACCAGCGCGAGCAGTCCACCGCTGACTTTGCTGAGCAGCGCCATCGCCAGGCAGGCGCCCAGGCCCAAGTAGCTCAGGGTGCCAGCTGTGGAGTTCGGCGAGAGCACCTTTGCTCCGAAGCCGAGGGCGCCGAGCCAGAAGCAGGCCAGCAAGAGATCCGGCGTCAGGCCGAAAAGCCCGATGGATAGCTCGGGCACCAACGCCAGACACAGCACCGTGCGCAGCGCACCGGAGCTTGCCGCACCCGCGCGCCAGGCGGCCCAGCCGCCAATCCAGGGCACCAGCGTGGCCAAGAGCGCGGACAAGAGGTGCACCGTGTAGGGCGTCGGCACGGCGCCGTTGCCCAAGATCTGACCCACGGACCCCACCAGGCCGGGGTGGTCCAAATAACCCGGCTGAGGAAAGAGCGCATAGCTCAGATACAGCGCTTCGGCGTCCCCGAAGGCGACCCGCTGCGCGAGGTAGACGCGCAAGCCGAACAAAGCAGCAGACACCAGCACGCACACGCGCAGGGGCGAGAAGACGCTGCCGGCCCCTCTGGGCGTTAGGCGTTGAGCCACGATTGGAGCAGGGAAGCAACGCGCTCCGCCGGCGTCGCGCCGAGGGCGCGCACCGCTGGCGTGGGCTGCAGGGCGTGGCGCAGTTCGGCGATGGTCGCGCCATACGCGGGGCGTTCATCGAGCACTTGGGATGCTTCCAGCGCCAGAGCGCTGCTGGTGAGTTCGTCTTGCACAAGCTCCGGAAACGCACGGCGCCCCAGGACTAGGTTGGGTAGTCCGATATGGTCCACGAGCAGCAGCCGGCGTGCGACGGCTTGGGTCAGCCCGCCTGTTCGATACACGATCACGGGCGGCACTCCGGCCAGCGCACACTCCAAGGTGGCAGTTCCGCTGGCCACGAGCGCGACGTCGAACGCGGAGAGCAGCGGCTTGCCCGACAGCCGCGTGGCGCTGACGCCCAGGCGCTGCCCCGTGACTTCTGCCCAGCGTGCCACTTTTGCCGGCAGGGTGGGCGCGAGCACAATGCGTGCGTCAAACGCCCCGCGGTCCGCGCGTAGCTCCGAAACGGCATGCAGCATGGCCGGCAGTGTGCGCCGCACTTCGGCGCTTCGGCTCCCTGGCATCAGCGCCGCCACCTCCGCGTAGGGCGTCAAGCGCAGGCGATCCCGGGCCGCCCGCCGGGGGATCGTCTTGGTTTCCCGGGCTGGGTGGCCGACGAAGGTAGTGGCGACGCCCGCGCGCGCCCAGATCGCCTGTTCGAAGGGGAGCACACATGCGATGTGATCCGCGGAGCGATGCAGGCTGTGCACTCGGCTGGCCCGCCACGCCCAGACTTGTGGAGGCGCGTACCACAGCACCCGCACGCCTTGTTTGCGGAGCTGCGCGCCGACGTGGGCGTTGACCTCAGAAAAGCCGACCAGCAGCGCCGCCGATGGGGGCTCGTCTCTGGACCGACGCAGCAGCTTGCGAGTTGCATGGGCGATCCTCGGCGCGTGTCTGGCTGCGTCGATCAGCCCCATGGCTGCGTTGCCCGTCAGGTCCGCCACGCTTTGGCACCCCGAGCCTCGCAGGGCCGGGCCGGTCAGCCCGAAGCTACGTTCACCAAGTAGATCCACCACCGCGCCTGCCATGGCATCCCCGGAGGCCTCGCCCACACTCACCAGCAGCGCGCGCTGGCGCTGAGCGCGCGCTGCCAGCGCACGCTCCGGAATGATCACGCTCTGGGTCACTTCTGCGGGACGTTGGGGCGGATCTGATGCACGTTGACGGTCTTCGCGTAGACCTCGATGGATTTCTCCGCGAACTTGACTGCTTCCGTGTCCGACTCTTTCAAGCGACCCCAATACTCGATGCGATACTTGTGGCCTTTGTTCGGGCCGGCCGCGTTGGCTGGGGCATTTGCGATCACCCACAGGGATTGGCGGTAGTCTGTATAGGCGCATTTCGGATTCGGATACTGCGCGTCGAAGTAGACGTAGCGAATGTCCCGTTCGCAGGAGCCAGGTTCCACCTCTGTGTTGGTCTCTTCGTCGAAGTATCGCACCCGCGCGCCGCCCACGTCGTCGCCGTTGCAGTCGCGCACCGGCCCCGTCAGGATCGAAAGGTCGTCCGGCGGGGACCAGCCCGGGAGCGGTACGACGAAAGTGGCGAGCTGGAGGTATAGATCCGGAGAAAGCGTGTTGCCCACGACCTTGCCCGGAGCTGCAGGGACCTCTTCACCGAAGCCGACGAACTCCTTGGCGATGCCGGGCTTCTCTTTGACGCGGTAGGAAATGTACTTGGAGCTCGGATGCGGGAAGAAGAACTGTCCGTTGTTCAAGGTTGGATCGCCGGCGTTGAGCGGCCCCTTGGTGAACGCCGTATGGAACGGCGTTTTGTCGACGATGGCTTCGCCCTCGAATAGCTCAACCTCGATGTCGACCACGGCGTTGCCGCTGCTGAAGTCTTCGACCTGAAAGATATTCTGCGAAGACGTGCCCGCGTCTGTTGCTGCGTCTGGCGCGCCGCCATCGGTCGAGGCATCGGCTGTGCCGCCATCCGCTGCTGCGTCCGGCGCGCCGCCATCCGTCGAGGCATCGGCCCCGCCGCCATCCGCCGCTGCGTCTGGGGTGCCGCCGTCCGTCGCGCTGCCTGCGCTGCCGCCAGAACCACTGCTGCCCCCGGCGCCACCGCTGCCACCGGATCCGGTGATGCAAGACCAATCCGGGTCGAGCAATGCGTCGTTCTTGCCGCGAACCTTCATCACCGGCATGGCCGCGCCGCAGCACTGCTCCGGCGCGCCGCCTTTGCACTCGCCACTGAAGCCCAAGGGCGTCGGGCCGCAGGCAGTGGCGCCGCCGGTGCCGCCGCCAGTGCCGCCGGTGCCGCCGGTTGCTGGGTCACTGCCACCTTCGTCGCTCGAGCATGCAAGCGCGACCAGTCCCATCCCCACGAAAAACACCGATGTCCAAGCTGCAAGCGATCGAGCCACGGAAGGCCTCCTTAGTCGTGTTCGAGTTTTACCCCATTGCGCGCGGAGGTCGAAGCCGCCTTTGTCGTCTTCGGCGGCGCGCCGCGAAAAGCAGCAGTCCCGAGAGCAACAAACTTCCTCCCAAGCGCCCGGGACTATTGGTCGATCCCGGGGCCGTCGTGCAGCAGCCCTCTGGCTCAGTGCGCCCCTCACATTCGCTGCGGGGATTACAGCATTCCGTCGAAAACCCGTGGCGCGGCGTCGGGTCGCAACTCTGGCCCGAGCCCGGCGGGAACAGCGTGCATACCCCGGCGACGTCGTCTGGCTCCAGAGTGCGCAGCCCGGCTTCTCCGAGTTTGTATTGGGCCTCCATGGTCGCGTCCTTTTCACAAGAATGCGACAGGCCCAGGAAGTGGCCTGCTTCGTGGGTCACGATGGAATCCAGATCGGCCTGTATGTTGGCGTCCCCAAGAGTCAGCGGACTCTGGATGGAGTTGATCTCGACGTCGGCATCGAAGATCTCGCCGGTCTTGACGTTGAAGGTGATGGTGGTGAGCGCGAGGGTGGCGTTCGCCCCGGAGTACGGCCAGTAGTCGTCGCGGAACATCCACACGTTCGCATTGCCGGCGGTCTGATTGTACTCTTGGCGGTCGCAGCTGATCGCTCCAAAGTCCGAAAGCTGCAGGCTCGGGCCCACGCCTCCGCAGTCGACGCCCATCCACTTGGCAAAAGCGCCGCCGACGATGTTGCGGGTCGTTTCGAAATCGATGCCTCGCAGCGGCGAAGCGTCCCGCTGAATGCCGAAGGAGATGCAGCGCCCCCCCCAATACAGCGGCTTGCCACCCTCCAAACAAAAGTCACAGCTGGGATTCGGGGTGCACTGGCCAGGCCCGCAAGTCGTGGTGCGGCAGAACCCGAACGCGGGCGTCGTCCAGAGCGCGCTCAGGGCCAATACGAGCGGCACCAGCGTGCGGCTACTTTTCACGTGCGAACGCCTCCGAGATCAACCGCTCCGCGTCCGGGAGCGCCCGCCCGGCGAGCAACTTGGAAGCCGACTTGTCAGCGTTGACGAGCTCTGGTGCCCGGGGACTGCGTCGCAGCCGCCGAGCGCCGCGCTCGTCGGTGAAAATGGGGAAGTGCCCCTGGGCCATGCCCATCACGCCATGCAGACCTTGGTGCTCTGGCAACAAGAACAGCGTTGCAGTTTGCCCGAGGAGAAGAAACGCTTCGCCGTGG
>CBDUPW010000196.1:0-13521 GCA_965369205.1 uncultured Polyangiaceae bacterium
CGAACGGGTGAGCGTCAGCCTCGTGCCCATCGGCGATGGCGTGTACCTGGCGCGCAAGCGCTAGGAGCGAAACGGCGCGGGTCTTCGCAAGGCTTCGATGCAGTCGCGCTAGCTGGTGCGCGCTTGCGGGGGCAACGCCCAGTCGATCACCTCCGAGAAGTAAACGCGGTTCGCGTCACTAATGTCTTTCCAATGCGCGCCCAAGAACTCATGAAAGAGCTGAAGCGCGGTCGCCGCCGGGCCGTGGTCGGAGATGGCAAACGGGCGCTCCATTTCCTGAGCCGCGTGCTCCAGCGCCCGAGCGCGTAGGGGCCCGGAGCGCGCCGGTCCAAACGCCGTGTTCTGGTACGCCACGGCACCCGCCGCTTGCGGCACGACGCGTCCCAGCTGCCCGGGGTCCGCAACGCTGTCGAGCACCACGAGCACGGCGCTGACGGAATAGTAGGCTCCCAGGCCGGCGTGCCGTACGACCACGGCGTCTGCGTGGGCGTCGAGCTCCGTGTGGGGCTTCTTGGAGGAAGACGCGAGCAATGCCCGCACCGCGTCCACGGTGCGTTGCTCGGCTTCTAGGGAAGCCGCAAAGCACTCACTGCGCGCTTTCTTCACGGCGTCCGCACCGGCCGCCCCGCGCAGGTGCTCGTCCAGCACAAGAAGCGCAGCCAGGGGGCCACCTCGGCCACCTGGCGCAACCGCGGCGACCAGTGCGTGTCGCGCAACGAGCGCGCCAATGCGCAGCAAGCCGAAGTGCATTGCGTCCCCGGGACGCGCGCGCCGCGCCGCACGTTCTAGAGCAAGGGGCGCGACGCCGCTGAGTTCTTCTTCTGCCGACACCAGGGGCAGCGAGCGCAAGCGTGATAGTTTCATTTCGCGATGCCCTCTTCGAACCGCTGGCGGCCCCCGTCAAGGGTCGCGCGCTATTGTCTGTGCGCGTTGCTAGGTGCCTGCGCAGAGCCCAGCGAAAAGCCGCAGCAGCCCGCGCCGGCGAAGGTCGCTGCACAGCAAAAGGCCCAGCCGTCCCAGCGCGCTGCGCCTAGGCCGCCGGCTGCGCTCGATCCCTTGGAGCCACGCAGGCCGCCAGCGCCCGTGGCAGAGCCCAAGAGCTCAGCGCCGCCAGTGGCGTTTCCCAACGCACGGCCCGACAAAGAACTGCAGTATTCCCGCACCGCCAAGGAGCGCGGCGTATTGCCCTGCGAGGCGCCGGATCCGGGTTGGGGTGGCCACGAAGCCTTCGTCGCCATGCGACCGCGAGGACAACTGCTCTGGCCCCGAGCAAGAAGTGTGGCGCGCGGGGGCGAGTTTGACTTGGTCGTGCATTTTCATGGACACCGCCCCGCGCGCAAAGAAGTGGTTCGCAGCGGCGAAGACTTGCCCCTGCTCGGGATCAGTCTGGGCATTGGCGCCGCGTACTCTCCGCCGTTTTCGGATCCAGCGCACTTCGCAAGCATCGTCGCGTCGGTGGAAAAGCACGCTTCGGCACGCTCCAAAACCAAAAAACGCCTACGGCGCCTGGCCTTGATGGGCTGGAGCCGCGGCTACGAAGCCATCGCGCAGATCCTGGCGCAACCCCTGGGTGCCCAAGTCGACGCCGTGATCTTGCTCGATAGCCTGCACGCTTCTCGCGAACAAACGCGCAAGGCCCAGGCCCTGGCGCCGTTCACCGAGTTCGCCCGCCGCGCAGCCCGCGGTGCGACCTTCTTCTACGTCAGCCATTCGGCCATCGACACCGCCGACTACGCCTCCACCACCGAGGCCACGCACTTCTTGATCCACGCGCTCGGCGGTCGACCCACCCGCGTGTTCCGACGCGATCCGCTGGGTCTCGAGTTGCACGAGATGTACTCCAACGCGAACTTTCATGCGCGCGGCTACGCCGGCAATGGCAAGCTCGACCACTGCGCGCACTTCGGCGTGGTGCCATCGGTCATGCACGCCCTCGCTGCCCGTTGGAAACGCGCTGCGGAGCGAGATGGACCGGCTACTGCGCGATAGTATCGAGGTCGCGTCCCGCGAACCCCATCAAGAACAGCAGCGTGTCCAGGCGCTCGTGATGATTCAGGCTCATATGCGCCACTTCCTGCAGCTTCGGCTTGGCACGAAATGCAATGCCAAGCCCGGCAGTCTGCAGCATCAGCATGTCGTTCGCCCCGTCGCCGATGGCCACGGTCTGTTCCAGTCGCACCTTGTAGACCTTGGCCATGTCCTTCAACACTTGCGCCTTGCGCTCACCGTCCACCACCGCGCCCTGTACCCGACCGGTGATCACACCGTTTTGCACTTCGAGTTCGTTCGAGAACGCGAAATCAAGTCCGTGACGAGTCTTGAGTGCCTCCACGAAGAAGTCGAATCCGCCGCTGACCAGCCCAACGCGAAAGCCCAAGCGTTTCAAGATCTTGACAAAGCGATCTGCGCCCGGGGTGAGCTCTACTTGTTCCGACAGCTTCTTGGCTTTGTCAAAGCTCAGCCCTTCCAGCAGTTTGACCCGCTCCGCCAAAGCCGCCTTGAAGTCCAGCTCCCCGCGCATGGCGCGCGCAGTGATCTCGGCAACGCGGTCCTTCACGCCGGCGAGGGCGGCCAGCTCGTCGATGAACTCCCCCTTCACGAACGTGGAGTCGACGTCCATGCACACCAAGCGTTTGTTGCGGCGGAAGATGTCGTCGCGCTGCACTGCTAGGTCCGCGCCCAGAGACACTCCCAACTCCAGCAACATGCCCCGCAATGCGGAGAGCTCGTCGTCATTGACATCCACGGCGTCGCCGAGATCGGCGATCAGTTCCAGACCGGTCAAGCCCTCGTCACTGAGCGAGCGGATCTCCGTGATGTTCATGGAACGCGCGGCCATCTCCCGGGTGATGCTCGCGACAGCCGCGCCGTCCGCCAGGTTGCCCAGCACCGTCACGCACAACCCAGGCACGACACTGGCGGGGCGCGTGATCTGTGCCGGTTCGAATTTGCTGACCTCTAGCCGCAAGCCAAGCTCGCTGGCCGAGAACAGCACTTGACGCAAAGCGTTCGAATTCGGCGGAATGTCCACAATGGCGCTGAGCGTCAGGTAACCGTGCAGCACGCTCTGCCCGATGTTGACCAGCTGCGCGTTTTCCTCGGCAATGATCTGAGCCAAGCGTGCGGTCACCCCGGGCCGGTCCACGCCGGCGACGTGAATGACAATGCGATTTGGGTGCGAGGAAGGGGCCATCTGGCTGCCTCTTTAGCGTGGAAGGTCGACCATGTGAAAGGGCTCAAATCACCTCTTTGGGTAACTTTGCCGCGGAGTGTACTCGCCGGGTGGGCTATTCTCTAGCGCGGCGCGTGACGATAATCCTCTACGATTTCGAAGGTCAGCTGGATCTGGCCACTCTCGAGCGCCCCCCCATGTGCGCCCTGCGCGCGCTGCGCGTCAGTGGATTCCTGCTCACCCGCGAGGGCTGGGCACTCACACCACATGAACAGCGGCTCAAGCTGTGCCTGGCCGGGAGCCAGCCCGACGTCGATGTCGCCTCCGTCAGCGGCGCACTCAAATACACCTCGCCGCGAGAGCTCAAGATGTTCTCGCGCCTGAACGAACCCGCCAAAGACGTCGTTCCAGAGTCCGTGCAAGGCGCGCTGGGCCCGGGGCGTAGCATGCCAGTGCCGGTATGGGCTGGGCTGCGTCCCTTGGACCGCCACGTGCTTGCCATGCTCGGCTCTAACACGCGACTCTTGTGGCGCGCATTGGACGAGATGGGCGCCAGCATTCAAACCGCGAGCGGCCACCCAGCACACGTCAGCTGGACCGGTGAAGTCGCCCACGTCGAAGTGCATATGCGCGTCGAAGCCGCCCGCAAGCTGCTGTCGATGAGTCTGCACAGCGGCCACGCACTGGTGCTTGCACGCGCCAGTGGGATCCGGGCCGCACGCCGCGCTGCAGAGCTGATGGACCTGCACGCCCATGTCATCACGGGCCCAGTCGAATTGGGTTTTCGCACGAACTACGATTCGCTCCCGGCATGCGTCTTGTGCCAGGCGCACGCCAGCGCCGTGGACGGGGAGTTCTTCCCGGCGGGCTCACTGCTCGCGGCTGTCGCGGCAGCGGCGACTTTGGCGGATTTGGTACGCGACACGGATCCTGTGGCGGTCATCCAAAAGGGCCGGATCGTGAAAGGGCCGTGGCTGGTCGGCGACGACGACGAAGAAGAAACCACCATCGGCATGTGAGCGCGAAATTCGCGCGACGTCGGGTTTCTCTTGCGAAACCGCGGGCTGCGACTACACGTACATGACCCAAGTCATGAAGAAGCTCAGCCTACTTGCCTCCATTTTCTTTGTTTTCTCGACCGCCTGCGGCAGCGGCGGCAATAGCGGAGGCGGTGGCGCAGCTGCTGGCACCGGCGGAAGCGGAGCCACCGGCGCAACGGGCGGCACCGGCGGTGGCACCGCCGCAGCCCCCGGCTGGCAGCTGGGTAGCGACGGCACGGCAGCAGCCGTGACCTACGTCGAGATGTGGGAACCGCCGATCGCGAAGGTCGCCACGGATCTCGATTTCAATCCCGTACGCCCCGGGGAGCTCTGGGTCACCATGCGCGAGTTCTACGATGGCTCGCCGTGCACTTCGACGGTGAAGCAGGGCTGCGCTGCCCTAGACGGCAGCGTCTTGATCGTCAGCGACGCCAGCGGCGCAGCGCCCGTCGGAGTGATCAAGAAAGACGTCAACGCATGGCACTTCATGCGCCGTCCCAGCTCCATCGCCTTCGGCCCCAACGACACTTTCGCCACTTGCCACGATGCGCGCACCGGCAACTTCGAAGACAGTCCCATCGACTACACGGGCCCGACTTGGTGGTCGAGCGACCCGAACATCTTCGGTAAGACCCACCCGGTTCCGCCGGGCGAGACCTTCACGCCCAACGGCGCGCACCTCGACATGTTGCACGGCACGCCCTTTTGCATGGGCATCGCCCACGAGAAGGACGGGATCTACTGGTGCCTGAACGGCCAGATCGGCGCGCTGGATCGCTACAACTTCAATCAGCCGCATCCCCCCGGCGGCGAAGACCACTCTGACGGCGAGCTCTACCGCCACCTCGAAGGCAGCTTCGCCCGCGTGGAGAACGTGCCCTCACACATGGACTTGGACAAGACCACGGGGCTGCTTTACGTCGCCGACGCCGGCAACAAACGCGTGGCCGTGGTCGACACCAGTACCGGCACGGTCAATGGCACCCTCAGTGTGCTGGACAACTTCGGCGTGAAAAACCGCGTGGACGGCACGGTGATCAACGATTTCGTGCCCGCCGGCACCCTCGAGACTCCCAGCGGCATCGCGGTCGGCGACGGGCTGGTCTTCGTTTCCGACCACACGACGAGTCGCATCCACGCCTTCGACATGACAGGCCAGCTCGTCAAAACCCTCGAGACCGGCATGCCCCCGGGCACGCTGTCCGGCATCGCCCTCGGCCCCGAGGACAAGAAGATCTACTTTGTCGACATGCTCACTTCGCGTGTGCGCCGCATCGATCCACTTCAGTGACGAGCGCCGGACTCCGGAGCTGAGCTAGCTGCCGCCGCCGCAGGCGCCAGCGCCCGGCATACACGCCCCTTTTACGCATAGGGTGTACGCGGTTTGGTCACACTCGTCGCTGGCACTGCAGTCGTCTTGAGGGCTCTGGCAGGCAAATGTCATGGCTACGGAGTTGAGGGGATCTCCGCCGCAGGTACTGACTAGGCGGGCGGTGCAGAGTGCCGCGCCAGGACAGTCGTCGTCGATTTTGCAGCTGGCCGGCACACACACGCCAGCGGGGGCCTGGTCGCTGCAAGCGCAGAGCTCGTCAGCCCCGCAATCCGCGTCTGTCTCACAGCCGTAGTGGCATGTGACAGGCGAGAAGGGATCACCGATCGGACGGTCGCACCAGCCGTGCGATTCCGCGACGCAGTCGACGTCCGACTCACACTCGGTCGTCTTGTCTCCCGTGACCACGCCGACGCGCGGCACGCGACTGGGACACGTGCCGGCAGCTTTGCGGTGGAGAAACCCTCCCTCGCAGGACACCAGGCCGGTATCCGCCGCGTCTACCAGGACGGGCGTGGGACCATTGCACTCGCCCGGAGGTCGCTTTCCAGGCGTGCCGCCGGCATTCGGCGTGCCGCCGGTATTCGGCGTGCCACCGGTATTCGGCGTGCCGCCGGTATTCGGCGTGCCGCCTGTGCCACCTGTGCCGGCGCCGTCGCTATCGCTTTCGCCACCACAGGCGCCGACAAGGATGGCGGCAACCACGACTGCGGTTCTGGAGCGACGGAGGAATGATGCGACAGAAGAGTGTGCCATGGCAGAAGTCGGAGCAACTCTCATGCCACCCTGCAGCTCCAAACTCAATCCCCGCTCATCGCAGCGGCGGGACGTTCGGACCGGCGAGCCAAAGATCGCAGGCGCAGCTTGCGGCTCAGCACGGTGCCAGCATAGCTTGCCAATGCCACCACGTTGGCCACGGCAGCCGGGCCGCGCCACTCGGAATAACCGAGCAGGTCGAAGGCGACACGCGCCGCCAGGGACGCGTGCAGCAACGCCAGGGGGCCATACAGCGCGCGTGTGAACGGGATCTCCACCCCAAGCACCGCGGGCAAGATGATCGGCGCGTGCCCAAAGATCATCGAAAACACAAAGCCGAGGAAGAGTGCGTGCAGACAGGCGTCATAGTACAGCCCGGGCAACAGAGCGCCGCCGACCAGCAACAGCGCACCCGCACTGAGCAGCCAGAAGTAGCCCGCATACAGGCAGACGGCGACGAAACGCGGCAATCCCTCACGTTTCCATGTGACGCGCGCGACGTCGTAGCGCGCGAGCCACAGCGCGAGCAACGTCAGGCTGCCACCAGCGAGCCGCGCGCCAAACGCCGCGGACGACAGCGTCGTGATCGCGCCAGCCACCAGCAGCAGCGCCAACACTCCGAAAAGTGCCGCAGCGCGCTTGGGGGGCGCGCGCAACCGGCTCAGCTCGAGACGCTCACCCGCGATGGTGAGCACCAAAAACGCCGCCCAGAGCAGCACCAATTCGTGCCCTGAGCGCCCGCTGGCCCAGGCCCAGTTGCCGGCGAGCCAGGCCACGGCGCCAAGGGTCATGGTCGCGGTGAAGTCGGCGAACTGACGCGCGACGACCCGCAGATTGACCAGCACGAAAAACGCGCTGGCGAGCACTAGGCCCCAAGTCACCCAGGGCCACGGGAGCCCAACGACCGCGCCGAGGGCGGCAGCGCCGCTGGTGATCGGCGCCAGGTAGGCCCAGGGTTCGTCGAGGGCAACGGCGCGCTCCAGCGCGATCAGCGTGCCCAAGGCGCCGCCGATCATGAGGCCACCGTGCGCCGCGAGGGCCGCACCGCTGGGCGGAGCGAGTGCAACCCCCGCGCGCACTAGCCCGGTCCACAGACCCGCAACTAGCGACACGGCGGCCAGCAAGATCAGCGGCAGGCGAGACATCAGCGCGTCATGCCGTCCTTCCGATGCGCACGCACCAAACGTCAGGCCCCTCGCCGCGGTACTCCCAGTCGAACTGTCCTTCACGCTCGGCGGCGAATTGATAGTAGAGCGGCTTCGGATCATGGTCGTTAACGAGCACCATGGAGGAGCCAACGGCGAGCTCAGCGAAGGTCTGGAAGATGAGCGGGTGGCGCTGTCGCGGTGGGATGGTGCGGACGTCGACGACCGTGTGGTTTTCAGGGTTGCAGTCAGGCATACGGGTTCTCCTTTTTCAAAGTGGGTCAATCGGGCAAGCCGAGCTGCCGGCGGCCATTCTGTGAAACGCGGTCGCTGGTCCATGGCGGATCCCACACCAAGTGGACGGACACTTGAGCGTCGGGCAACACGTCCTCCACGGCGCGTTGTGCCTGGGAGCGGATCATGGCGCCGAGGGGGCACGCCGGCGTGGTCATGGTCATGGTCACGTCCACCTGCCCGTCCACGCTGGCGACGCCATAAATCAAGCCCAGATCCACGATGTTGATTCCGATTTCCGGATCGAGCACCGTGCGCAGGGCGTCGACAACGACCGCCTCCGGCGAGTCCGGAGTCACGGCCTCGGGTGGAGTTGTCGGCCCGGGCGCAGGGCCCGCGCTACCAAAGAACTGTTCGACTGAATTCCAGAAAGACATGCGACCCTTTCAGATCTGAGGGCATCACGACGCGCTAAACCTGGGCATGAGCACGTAGTTCTCCAGGTGCACATGGCTGTACAGATCGGCTTCAAGCTCACCTAGTTCTGCCAGCAGAGCGCGGTAGGTGGAGCATGCCCATTGGGGAGGTTGGTAGTCGTCCGTGAGGGCCCTTAGATGGCTAAGCTTTGCGCCTATTTCGCGATGCTCTGCGACCATTTGATCGAGTTCCGTCGCGACGCTTTCGCCGCGTTTGTGTGCGGCCAGTAGTTCCGGAAAAAGGATCGATTCTTCGAGATCCAGATGCGCCGTGAGTTCCAGGTTCAGCCCTGAGAGGATGGCATCCACCGCACAGAGGCGATCGTCTTCGCCACCGTGCACTCTGGCGACAGTCGTGGCAAGCGCGCAGACATAGGGCAGCGCTTCTCGCAGGTATCCGTGGTGGCGGACGACGATCTGCTCGATCAATTCGGGGGTGCTCAGCTGTCGTGGGTCCGGCGGACTGGCTTCGGGGTGCTCGGCGATCGCCAACTCGAGCTCCCCAAGAAAGCTGGCGACATCGAGGCCGCGGGTGGCGCACGCTTGAAGGACACTCACATTCCCGTGGCAGCAGAAGTCGATTCGGTGCCGTTGGAACACCGGCGCGGTCTCGGCATGGTCGAGGACGACGCGGGCGACGGGGGAGTTGGGATCGAACATATCCGTCCCTAAAGCAGTCCATGTGCCAGGGCGGAAATGGCGAGAATGTGGGTGTATTTTTCTTGAAATGTTCCGGACTACGTTCCACATTGGAACTAATGGAACACAATCGTTGTGGACCGAAGTGCGACGTCTGCGGGCTGCTGCAGTCCGTGCGCGGGGTGCGCCGACCTGCGCGCGTCGTTGCCCAGAGCGAGGCGATGCAACAAGTGCTGCGCCGCGCGGCCCGCTTCGCTCCCACGGATGCGCCGGTCGTGGTGCTTGGCGAGACGGGCAGCGGCAAGGAAGTAGTCGCACGAGTGCTACATCAAAACAGCGCCCGGTCCGCGAAGTCGCTGATCGCCGTCAACGTCGCCGCGCTTCCCGCTGAGCTTCTGGAGTCGGAGCTGTTTGGCCACGCCAAGGGCGCGTTCACGGGGGCAACTCAAGCGCGACCCGGGCTATTTTCGGAAGCCGACGGGGGCACGCTCTTTCTGGACGAGATTGCGGAGTTGCCTATGCCGCTTCAACCGAAGCTGCTGCGCGCGCTGCAGGATGGAGAGATCCGCCGCGTGGGCGACTCGCGGTCCTTTGCTGTCGACGTCCGGATCGTGTGCGCCACGCACCGCGACCTTGCAGAGCGCGTGCGCACCGGGCACTTTCGAGAAGACCTGTACTACCGGCTGAAAGTGCTCACCCTCAAGGTGCCGCCTCTGCGCCAGCGAGAGCAGGACATCTTGCCCCTCGCTCGAAGCTTCCTGGCAGAAGAGACCCACGCAACGGCCACCGGCTTTTCCAAGTCCGCAACCACTCGGCTGCTCGAGTACCCCTGGCCCGGCAATGTTCGGGAGCTTCAGAACGCCGTGCGCCACGGCGCGGCGCTCTCGCGCGGTCAGGCGATCGAGGAACAAGACCTGCCAGAGGAGCTTCAGCGCCGTCCCGCGGCGGCGCCGGCGGAGCTGGTCTCCCTTGCCGACGCCGAACGCAGCCATGTCTTGGCGGTACTCGCCGCCTGCGGCGATTCCCAAAGCGAAGCTGCACGCGTGCTCGGCATCGGCCGGAACACGTTGTGGCGCAAGCTGCGACGCTACGACAGTCTAGGGGCTGGCTCGCTGTGATCCCCGCTCCATCCCTTGCCCAATTCTTGACGGCCGACCATCGACGGCTCGACGCCCTGCTCGATCGCGCTCTTGCGGCGAGCGACGGCGTCGACGCGGAGGCCTACGGGTCGTTCCGTCGCGGATTGCTGCAGCACATCGCGTACGAGGAGAAGCTCGTCATGCCGCGGGTGGAGCGCACTGAGCATTCTACGCCACTGATCGCGCGTCTACGCTCGGACCACTCCACGCTGGCAGCGTTGCTGATTGTCAGTCCGCGACCGGACATTCTGCGGACCGTGCGGGAGATCTTGATCGAACACAACCGCCTCGAAGAAGGGGCTGGCGCCATGTACGAGTTGGCGGAAATCAGCTTGGGAAGCTCGGCAGCGGAAGTGTTGGAGCGCATCGCCGCCATGCCCGCCGTCAAACCGTCACCCCACCGCGACGGACCGGAGATCGAGGCACATTTGGCACGCGCGCTGGCCAAGCGCTCCTAGGCACGCCTCCACGAGCTGACCCACCCTACCCGTCTTTGCTGTCGGCGGGTTCCGGCGCGTCCGGCGCAGCATCAGCGGAAGGGGAAGCCGGCGGACGGGCGACCTCCACTGAGAGGCATACGTGGGGCATGTCACAGCCGACCGTCTTGACGACGCTGCGCGGCAGATTGCGACGCGCAGAATGGCAGGCCGCGCCGCTTGGATCGCACCCCGTGGCGAGCACCCCCGCGGTCACGCCGACCAAGCTCGCCCGAAGAAAACGTTCGCGGCGCTCCAGGATGCGTCGCTTGTGCTCGTCGTTGCTCATGACGCGGGCAGTCTGCATCAGGGGATCGGCCGCGCAAAGCATTCGCGGGTTGCTGCGGACCGGGTATTGCTCTGGACGCGCCGGCTGCCCTGCGTCCCATCGGCCGTCTTTGGCCCGCGGATTGCTTAGATCAGCAGCGAGGGCGTTTGTTGCGCCACTGTGTGCCAAAGCTTTGTTTGGGGAGTGCAGATCATGATCAAAAAGACCCGCCCATACTGGTTGATTGCCGGATTGCTCTCGATCGCGGCGTGTTCGGGGCAGGCGGACAGCGGCGAGCCGGGTCCCGGCCCCGATGTGCCCTTCGATCCGGGCAGCAAGCAATCCCTGAACTTGAGCCCCCAGCAACAGGCCGAGCAGAAAGCCCTCGAGGCAGCGCTGGCAGAGGCAAAGCAGCTCGACGCCACGACCTTCGCCAAAAAGTACGGCGTCGCGTTCTCGACCGCGGGCTTGGGATACGACCCACTCACGGCAAAGCACTTCCCGCTGCTCCAAAGTTCCAATCTTGCGCTCGACGCACAAGAGCAAGCTGCGCTGGTCAAGCACGGCTTCGTGATCAGCGAACGCAAGACGTTCCCGAGCTTCGTCTACGGCTACGAGAGCATCTACATGATGGATTTGCCCGTCTACATCTCGGCGGACTCCATCTTGTACGCGGTGCATGAGTCCTACGACAGCATCCTGATGCAGCTTGAAATGACGCAGTTGATTCCGGCCCTCACCAACATGCTCAGCAGCATGCGCAGCGAGCTCGGGGCTGGCGTGGGCGCAGACATCAGCCCAGCTGCGTTGAAGGACACTGACTTCTACCTGAGTGTAGCGCTGAGCCTGCTCTCCGGCAGCTTCGAGGCGCCCGTGGCCGGCGGCGACCCAATGACGGCTGAAGCATTCTTTCAAGCGGCGACAAACGCCACCGGCGCCAAGAAGGTGCGGCTCTTCGACGTGGACCGCAACGTCGACTTCTCGCAATTCAAACCACGGGGACACTACGCAAACGAGCCACTGCTGAGTCGCTACTTCCAGGCCATGATGTGGCTGGGCCGCATCGACTTCCGCATCCTGGAGACCCAAGAAGACGGCAGTCAGCTCTTCCGTCGCCGTCAGTTAGAAGCAGCGTACGTGATCCGCGCGCTCATGCAGCAGAGCGCCCTCGACAACTGGACCAAGATCGACAGCGCCGTGGGTGCATTCGTGGGCGAGTCCGACAACATGACGTTGCCGCAGCTTGATGCGCTATTGGCGGACGTGGGCCTTTCGAGCGCAGCGCAGCTGAAGCAGGTGTCCGATGCCAAGCTGTCGCAAGCCGTTGTTAACGGTGGCTACGGCACCCAGCGCATCTCCAGCCATATCATGATCAACGGCCTGGACGACGCCACGCTGCCACTATCCAGCACGTTCTTATTGCTCGGGCAACGCTACGTGATCGACAGCCACGTCTTTTCCAACGTGGTCTACGACCGAGTGGCGGGCGGCAGCGTCAAGCGCATGATGCCCAATCCCCTCGACGTGGGATTCGCTGCGCTCGGAAACAACCACGCGGGCATGCTGCTCGGAACAGAGCTGACGCAATACGCTTACGCGCCGGATCTGGCGAGCATGCGCGTGCTGGTAGACGCGCACCCCCAAGAAATGTGGCGTGAGAATCTGTATACGGGCTGGCTCTCCACTTTGCGCAGCCTGTCGCCCACGCCGGAAGTCGCCGACCCCGCAAAAGCAGGATTGCCCACGGTGGCAGGCACCGAAGCCTGGGGCCGACGGCTGCTCAATACGCAGCTCGCGTCTTGGGCCGAGCTGCGTCACGACACGATCTTGTACGCCAAGCAGTCGTATACAGGGGGGGCTTCCTGCGAGTATCCGTCCGCCTACGTCGATCCGTATCCGAAGTTCTACCAAGAACTGCGACAGTTCGCCGAGCGTGGCAAACAAGTCGCCGCGCAATTCTCCCAAGGCGACGCGGCGTATTTCACACGCCTCTCCGACGTGCTCACCACGCTGGAAGAGATGGCGCAGAACCAACGCAGCGGCGCGCCCCATAGCGCGGCACACCTGGCGTTCATCAATCAAGCCGTCAAGATTGAACCTGGCTGCGGCGAGCCGTCTTTCGGTTCCGGCTGGTACAAGGATCTGTTCTACGCGCCCAACGACGCCATCGAACTCGACCCAATCATCGCAGATGTGCACACCCAACCCACGGACGAAGGCGGCAGCCCAGTGGGACGCGTGCTGCACGTGGGCACCGGCATGCCGCGAGTCATGGTCGTGACGACGAACGACTGCAGCGGCGCTAGCACCTACGTGGGTGTCGTTTCGAGCTACTTCGAGAAGATCACCGAGAACTTCGAACGCCTCGACGACAAGGCCTGGTCCGCGGACATCCAACTCGCCACCCCCGCCGACGTGCCCTGGTTGCAAGATCTCGTGGTGCGCTAAATCCTCGCACGCGCGCCGTGCGGGCTTTTGGATTGAGTACGGGGTCGATCAAACCCGTCGGGCTCGTGTCGCGCACGAAGCGCCGCTGGCTCGGGCAAGGCACCTTAGGGCGGTCGATCCACGGGGAAATCCATTCGCGGGAGGCAAGGCAGGCTGCAGCAAGAGCGCCGCCTTGCGAGCGGCCTGCAACGGGGGCGTGCTGCCAGCCATGTACAACCTGGTAGCGGGAATCCTGGCGTGAGCGTCAGGGATCGCGCACCAAGCGAGAAATCCGGGACTGCACGGTCGTCGGGACCCGCGCACGGAAACGATGCGTCGAGGCTTGCGAATGGGAGCGGTGCGTTCTGGATTGCGAATGCGTTCTGGATTGCGAATGCGTTCTGGATTGCGAATGCGTT
>CBDUPW010000197.1:0-13498 GCA_965369205.1 uncultured Polyangiaceae bacterium
GCACCGCACCGGCCAGCGCCGCCGTGAACTCAGGCCAACTCGGCGCGCGGAGTGACCCGCCCACGTCCGAGCTCCCCGAAAGGTCCTGAGCGCGTAACCCCGGCGACCCGCACGCGGCCGCTTCGCGTAACCCCAGCGACCCGCACGCGGCCGCTCCACGCAAACCCAGCGACCCGCCCGCGGCCGTTCTGCGCAAACCCAGTGACCCGCCCGCGTTCGCTCCGCGCAAACCCAGCGGCTCGACCGTCGGCTGCACATCGGGACGTGGCGCGATGTCGGCGACCAATCGCTGGATCTCGCGTTTGCTGCGAAAGCGGGCGCGGGCCAGCACTTCGGCGTGGTTGTCGGTGGTCAGATGCGGCGCCAGCAGCAAGATCCCGGTGAGGTGGATCGACGCGTCCGTCAGCATGTCGAGCAGCAACGGAAAATGCCGCACCGCGCGGGCGGCCTGCACCCGGCGCTGAGCTGCGTCCTCGCTCATGCGCAGCTCGTAGATGCAGTATTTGTAGAGCGAGGGGCACGCGACCTCCAGATACGCGCCGCGCGCGTCGACTTCCGCCAGGTGCGCAAGCAGGTGGGCGGTGATGGAGTTGGAGCGACCCACGAGGGTCTTCACTTCGTGCAGCAACGCAACGTTGTCGAGAGCGTCGAAGCTGGTCCGGGGCATGGCGAGCGCGGTGTCTTGCATGCACGCAATATAATCCGGGGGGATCGCGTGCCCCGAGGTCGAGCGCAGACTCGGTTTCGGGCGCTGCGACGACGCGTCGCGGTCACCGAGCCGTGATCGCGCGTCAGAGCGCGACGGGAGACGAGCAAGGGCGTAACTTCTTGCGAGCGCCGGTGCGACGCGGAGCGAGCGCGAAATCCGTCAAGGGGGTGGCGTGAAAATAGTTGAGAAAGTTTGTAGGCGCGACGCTTGCGACGCGCGCGCCTGGGGACAACGACGAGTGCACGGTGTGCCAAGCGTGCGCCCGCGCCGGCGCGGTGCGGGCGGGCGCGAGAGCGAGCGCGAGCGCGAGTGCGGGCGCGAGCGTTGACGACGTGTCAGCCCTTTAGCAGCCACCTTCACGAGCAGAAGCGAGCGGGCCGGGCCCCGCGAGCGAGGGGTCCGGCGGGGAAACTTCCCCGCTTGTGCGCCAAACAAATCCACCATCAGGCGCGACCGATCGATCACGCGTGACCCGCGCCGACACAAAGACTCTTGGCCCAAGGCCGACCCACGTGACCGCGCAAGAACAATCCCACGTGGACCCGCGCCGTTTGGCCCAATGCAGGCCCGCGTGCGCGCGTCTGGTCGCCGCTCAGCCCGTGCTGGCGTCGTTGGCGTCGTTGGCGTCGCTGGGGGCGTCGGTACCTGTTTCGGCGTCGCTGCCGGCGTCGGTACCGGCTTCGGCGTCGCTGCTGGCGTCGCTGCTGGCGTCGCCACTACTTCCGTCGGCGGGCGCGTCCGGGGTCGCGTCGGTTCCGGCGTCGGTTGCGCCTCCACAGCCGCCGATGGGGCGTAGGTCGATGGTGACCTCGTCGACTACTGGATTCTTGTCCGCGCCTAATACCGCTTTGCCGGTGCTGTAGTGAAGCTCTGCACGCAAGACGTGGCTGCCGTCGGGCAGGTCTTTGAACGCGAGGTCCACGCTGGTCTGTGCGGCATCGACCCGTTGGAGTTCCGATTCACCACTGGGGTCGATCCGAATGAGCAACTGCCCGCAAGCGCTGACGCTGCAGGTTCCTGGGGGTCGCAATACGAAATCCGTGAGGCTTGCCCCCAGCACCACCGTGCCGGCATCGTCGCGCCCACGCTCGATACAGGTGTCGCTATCCCCCTGCTTCCACTGGGGGCCCCCCGCGGCGGTTAGGCTCACGATCTGCATCGTCGGCGGCGTGGCCGGCCTCGGGGCCTGGGTTTCGTCGTCACCGCTGCAGGCGCTGGCGGCGAATCCAGCACTGGTCAAGCCGAGGAGCACCGCGCACATGCGGCGGAAGGGGTCGTTCACGCGGACTTTCCTTTTGGCGCTGGGAGCGCCTTGAGTTCGGCGTCGTCAAGCAACGCCTGGTCGGGATCGATGCGGAAGCCGCCCACGCTCTCCTCGAGCGCATCAGCGAGGCCCTGCAGTTTTTCGCCCTGGGAGACCGCGCTCTCGCTGGACGCCAGGACTGAGGTCGCAATGCGTTGCACCGCGTCCATGTTGCGGGCGATTTCGTCGCTCGCGATAGCCTGCTCTTGGACCGCTGCGGCGGTGTCGTCGATGACACTCACCAAGGTCTTCAGGTCGGCGAGCGTCGTTTCCACAAGGCCCGTGCCCTCTTCAACCTCGCGCGTGCCGTCTTGCATGACGCGCACCGCTTCGCCGGTTTGATCCCGAATGGTCGCGATCAAATCCTCGATATCGCGTGCGCTCTGGCCTGTGCGTTTTGCGAGGGAACTCACTTCGTCGGCGACGACGGCAAAACCACGCCCGTGTTCGCCAGCGTGCGCGGCTTCGATGGCGGCGTTGAGGGCCAGCATCGTGGTTTGCTCGCTGATCTGCCGGATGACTTCCACGATGTTGCCGATGCGCTTGCCGCTCTCGCCGAGGGTCGCAATCCGGTCGGCGGCGTCTTCCACGGTCTTGCGGATTTGAGACAAGCGCGCAATGGCGCGGGTGACGGCTTCGCCGCTCTGTTTCGCGGTTCGGGTGGCTTCCGCGGCATTCTCGGCGACTTGTTGGATGGAGGAGGACAGCTCGGTGACCGCCGCAGTGGAACTGGTGATCCGCCCCGCCTGCTCTTTGGATCCGTCGAGCATCTGTTTGCTGATGCTGCTGACCTCTCCACTGGACGCGCCGACTTGGAACGCGGTGCGTTGGACCCCGGAAGCCAGGCTGTGGATCTTGGCAAACACACGATTGAGGTTCCCGGCGAGCTGCCCGAGTTCGTCGTTGGTATCGACCTCGAGGCGCTTGCCAAGGTCTGCCTCTCCCCGGGTGAGCTCTTCCGTCGCTTCGATGTATTTGCGCAGCGGACGCGTGATCTGTACCGCGAGGGCGTAACCCATCAGCAGAGCAAGCAGCAGAGCGACCCCGAAGACCAGCGCCATGCCCCCGACTGCATCTCGGATCTTGGCGGCTTGGTGTTCCCGGGTCCGCACCATGACCATGGTGCCGAGCTTCGTGACCTCAGGATCCGAGCCCCGCTCGTAGCCGAAGACCGGCTCCGACCACAGATCCCAAGTCTTGCCCGAGAAGACCAGCACGGGCACCGAAGACTCGCCTTCGTTCGCTGTCTTGGGCGAAGCGGCCGCCTGGGCCAGGGCATCCCACTGATCCTTGGGCAGGGCACTGGCGATGACTTTGTCTCCCGCAACGAGGGATAGCCGGTGCTGTTTTTCTGGCTTGTCGGAGCCGCTGTTGGCGGCCACGTCGTTGAACCAGGTGTCCATGCGCTGGCCGATGAGCACGGTGCCTACGACGCGATCGCCCACGCGCACCGCGGCGCCGCTGACCCGAAACGCCTTGCCGCCGACGACGGCGATCTTGCCTCGGATCCCTTTGCCTTCCCGCAGGTCGGAGAAAATCCGCGACGAACGATACTCCGGACCGGCGATGGGACGCAGTCCTCCACCGCTATAAGTGGAGCCCGTCGCATCGGAAATCGTCAACAGATCCGGCGCGACGGTACCCTGCAGGGTTTCGACCACACGCTTCGCCACCTCGACAACTTGCGCGGGTTCGCCGGCTTCGAGGGCAGCGGCCAGAGTCGGATCCGAAGCCAGCAGCCGCGCGATGGCGTACTCACTGGTTCCGAGATCTGCAAGGCCAGCTTTGTAGCGCAAAAAGTGCTTTTCGAGCACGGCGCCACCGCGCCCGCCGGTGCTGGTCACCGCGTCGTATGCTGCCCAAGCGCCCAGCGCCAACACCAACATCGCGACGGCGATGATCGTGCCCATGATCTTCCCGCGCACACTCAGTCGCACTCGTCGCATCGTCGGGTCGCGACGTTAGGCTGAATGCACAAGGCTTTCAACCAAACCGGCACCCGGGGTGGGGGCGCCGCTAGGCAGGCTTGCTGAGCCGCAAGTGCCTGGAATTGTTAGGTAACTTAGTCTGCTCCGGGGCTTTGCGCGCTGCGGTTATAGAGGTGGTTTTGCACGAAGGTGGCGCCCAGCAACACGATTGCCGCGGCGATGCCGAATCCGCCCAGCGCTGCACGGGATGCTTCCAGCCAGGTCAACGCGAGTCCCCCGACCAAGGACGCACTCGGCAGGGCGACGCCGATGACCAGGGTGCGGCTTCGGGCTTGGCTGCTCACGGGCAAGACGTCGTAGAGCAGGTTGGCTACCGGTGTGCGCACGGCGTTGCGCAACTCTCCCTCGATGCTGCGGGCGCCCAATGCCAGCGCGACGCTCGGAGGCAGCCAGACCAGGCACATCTGCGCCACCACGTAAAAGAGGGCCCAGCCGGAGTTCAGCCAGGCCAGCGCGCCCCGGTTGAGCATGCGCCCGACCCAGCCGAGTTGGAGTACCAGGGCGATCAAGTTCGCGACTGCAAAGTACACCCCCAAGACGCGAGCGAGCGCGTGCTCGTCGTAGTGTGCCTCGAGGATCGCGCCGCTCTGGGTGGTCAGGGCAATCCGACCCAAAGCGAGGGCGACGGTTCCTACCATGATGGCGTACACCAACTGATGCCCAGCGACGGGCGCGGATCTCGGCAACGCCGAAGGCGGCGCATCCTCGAGCTGCGCGAAGCGAGCCGACGCCGGCGGCAATGCGTGAGTTGCGGGAGCATTGCCGCGCAGCCACAGCAGCGCACAAAACTGACTCGCGGCAGCAACCGCAAATAGAGGGGCAAGCCCGATACCGGCGGACAGGGCCAGGAGCGGCCCTGCCAAGATGGCGCCGCCGCGTCCCACTCCGTAGACCACCGGCAAAGCCCGCGGCGCCGCGGTCCCAAGTTCTGCGAGGGCGAGCACGCCGAAATGGATGACGCGCAGTCGCGCCAGGGAGCTGACCAGGACAAAGACCCCGTAGGCCCCCCAAGCCTGACCGAGCGCGAAGGCTGACGCGGTGAGTACGGCTCCGGAAATCAACTGAGCCGCGACCAGTGTCTTTCGTGGAGATGCGCGGCGTGTGATCCGATCGTAGGCAACCGCAGTCGAGACTTCGACGACGGCACGCAGCGCGATTGCCAAGGGCAAGGACGCTGCGCCGACTCGCGCCAAAAACGCCGCAGTAGCGGCGCCTTCTGCCACGACTTCAGCCAAATTCGCGCAGGCGATGATGCCGCCGAGGCGGCGGACTCTGGGTTGGTCCCCGGGCAAGAGGCCGAACCAACTCGCCTTCACGTCCCGCTCCGGTGGTCGACTTTGCAGACCCGCGCGGAAAATCGTCCGCGAACGCTCGCAGGTTCCGAGTCCGGCGTGCCAGCAAACTCGAGGGACAAGATGCCATCGACGTGGCCACCCACGCTCAGATCGACCGAGCGCAATTCGATCTGCCCGCCGGGGGGAAGCACCCGGCTGTTTGGGCCCATTCTAAGAGTGGTGATGAGATTCGGCAGCGTCACACCTCCGTCCGTAGGCGGAGCTGCCGTGTACACCTTCGCCTCGGGCGCAGCGTCAGGGGGAAGCACCAGCGTGATACTCACCCGCGTCGCGTCCGGGGCGGCTGGGAGAAACTGACCGCAGGGAACCTCGTCGCTCGCCAACTGCACGATCAGTTCGTTCTTCTGTCCGGCGACTTCGACGTATTCTACCAATGCGGTTTTCGGCGAGAAACCGATGGGCTGCGGGGTGGCTCGGCCCGAGCTAACGTGCAGGGTGGGCAAGGCAGCGTCATCGCAAGTGCAGCCGACGGCCGAAAAAGCGATGAGGAACAGAGCGATGGGCGCTCTCAGCGGCCAGTTGGCGCGGTGCAATGGGAGCACGGAGTCAGCCTCTGCTGGGGGCGAAGGACTCGCGCTCGTCCACCGGCCAGGCGCGCTCGACGAGCACGCGCCCGACGGTGCGAAGTTTCGCGCGCAAGGCGTCGACGGTGGCGCGCTGCCTGGGGTCGCGGCGCAGACAGGCGGCAAGCACGATTGCGACTTCAGACAGCTGTGGCTCCTCCGCGAGAGCCGCAAGCGGAGCAGGCCAGCCGTCGTGAGCCACGTGCTGCGCGGCCAGTTGGGTTTCGTCATCGGCGTCGAAGAGCTGTCGGCCCGTGAGTAGTTCGAAGGCAAGGGCGCCAATTGCGTAAAGATCCACGGCCATCGGTGACGGCGTGTGTCCTTCGGGAACCAGGCCCAGGACTTCCGGGGCGCAGTATTCCAAGGTGCCGCAGCCGGGCCGGAGCTGCCGACCGCTGAGGCCGAAGTCCACGAGCACGGGGGTGTCGCCGTCGCGCAGGATCACGTTGGAAGGCTTGACATCCAGGTGCCCGACTCCCGCGGCGTGCATGGTGGATAGCCCCGCCAAGATCCCGTCTAGATAGTCGAACGCGCGCTTTGTGATGAGGCTGCGACTGCGGATGAGTCGTTCCAAAGACACGCCTCGGATCAGCTCCATCACCAAGATGGGCTTCGGGCGGGCGGCCAGATCGAAGGTGACGAATCGGGCGAGGTTTTCTTGCTGCGGCAGGGCGAGCAGCGCTGTTGCTTCTTCGCGAAACAACTGCATGAACTCCTGCTCAGAGAGGCTGCGTGCGGTGGTCGGATCGTATTGCGGGACCTTGAGGGCGAAGGCCTCCGCCTCAGGTTCGTGGCGGTCCTCCAACCGCCTGGCGATGAATACGCTGCTATCGTCGCCGCTGCCGAGGGCGCGGGCTACATAGAATGCACCGATGACCCGTCGAGGCAGGAGCCAATCTGGGAGCGCCGCACGCCGGCGGCCGAGGAGGATCGGTCCGGCGTCCTCGGGTGCTTGGCCCGGCAACTCAGCGAGGCGCGCCAGCACGACCTGGGTGGCATGCGCGAGCGGCTCCGGCAGATCCGCGACAAGTTCGGCGGTTGCCATCGCGAGTTGTTGGGCGTTGGGCGGCACGCCGCTCGAGGCGGCGCGTTCGACCAGGCTGGAGAGTGATGCAACGTCTGTGACCACCGTAATACTGCCGTGGGTTTCGCGGCCCAAGGCGCGCCGACGGGTGGTCTCTAGCAGTTGACGAAGTGCATCCGCGGCTCCTTCGATTTCGGCGAGGGGGGCTGTGTCCCGGGATGCGTCGGGCACGAGATCCGACATGCCCCGCGCTGCAGCAACGAGTTCTAGGGCGCGTCCCAGACGCAACAGCGCCTGACGCAAAGCTTCGGCGCGATGGGTTCCGCCCGCGGAGATCCGCCCCAGTCGTGCCACGCGGCGCGCCACGGAAGTCGCCTCTTCGGGGCGTAGTAGCGTCGATCCGGTGTCCGTGGCGTCCGCCACGGACTCGGGACTGGGCCGGGCGTGCTGGTCCAAAAAGTGAGCGTACGTATCTGTGGCGCTGCATACATCTGGGTGCGTGGAGGCTTCCGCCAACGTGGCAACGCTCTGCCGATCCACCAAATGGTCGGCGACGATCAAAAGCACGTCGGCGGGTTCAAACACGCCTTCGCGCACGGCCGCATCGAGGCTTCGCGCCAAGGTAGCGCACAAGATGCGATGCACCGAAGCGTCCGGTCCGGCCACCAAACGTTCCAGCAGTATTTCGACGCTTTGCACTAGGCGCGCCCGGACCCGCGCGTTCGCGGCATCCGTGTCGCTGCGTGACGAATCGACGTCTACGAGATGTAGCAGCGCCCGCAAACGGCGGGTGGTGGCTTCGGATCCGGATCGGGACCAGGGGGCGCTGATCGCCGCGGCCTCCGCGTCGAGCAGATATCCCGAAAGTTCATCGTATAGCTTCTCGATGACATCCACGGTTGCGCCCGTTTCCCCTGGGGGCCGCCCGAGCAGCATCAGATCATAGAGTCGCGCGCGTTCCAGAACGGCTGCATCGATGTCCGAAAGCCCCTCGACGAGCTCGGCGATCGTGTCCGCCGCGTGGGGATCGAGTTTCGCGATCTTGTGCACCACTTCGGTGGCCTGGGCAAGCGCCGCTTCCGCCAGGGCAAAGGCGGCACGCGCTCCTTGGGACTCGTAGGCGATCATCGCCGCTTTGAGTGAATCCGAGAGCATCGGTGGGTCGTGTGCGTCCTTGTCGAGGCAGGCCAGAGAGCGACGCGTGAGTCCCAGCAGAGCCGGACTCTGTTTGTCGGCGGCCCGGGCCAGGACGTCACGCAGGATCCCGGCTGCGCGCTCACCCACGGTATGCACTGCCGTGTCGGAAAACAGCTGTGCCACGGCTTCGGCGACATCCGGGCGTCGTGTCGTACTCAGCCGATCGAGCAACTCTTCTGCCGCGTCCGGTTCCACTTCGATCACCGGGGGCAACGCCCACACCATCGCGGCCAGTAGCCCAGGGTCACGTTTGACGATCTCGCCTTTTAGAAGCTTGTGTAGCGAGCGCATTGCGCCTGTGGGGTCGCCGACGAGGCTGGCCACCAACGACACCGCGGCGCGCCGCCACTCCGTGGGAGTCAGTTTTTCGTCCAGTCGCTCCTCGATTTGGTTCTTGAGGGCGTCGTCCACGGAGGCCAAGAGCCCGCGAGCAATTGCCGCGTGACGCCAGACGAGAGGCTCACGGTCTGCCAACAGGGCCCGGCGCACGGGGCGAACCAACTCGCCGGCGAGGATGTCGCGCGGCAAGTTGTCTCCCTGTTGCACGCGGTAGACTGCTTCCCGCGCCGCGTGCTCCAAGAGCTTCGCGGAAAGGCGTCGCTCTGGCAGCGCGCCGGCCGAGGGCCGGATCACCCATTTTTCGGCAAGCTCCCGCCGTGCCACCAGGCTGTAGGCGAGGGCACCCGTATCGACGGCGGAACCCACGGGCAAGTCCAATACCAAGCCGATGCGCGCGCGCATGGTGGCGGCTTCGAGGGGCTTGCCGCTGCCCAGGGCCATGCGCGAGGCCACCGCAGCGAAGGTGGCGGCGTCTCCCTCGTAGATGGCAGCAAAGACGCGTCTGCCCACTTCGCGCCGCTCGCGACCCACCGGCAACGAGATGGTCATTTCATACAAGGCAACGGCAGCGGAACTCGGTGCGATCCAGTCGAGCTCGTCGGCAAGCCCAGCGCCCAAGGCGATCCCCACCGCGCGCTGGAGCTGCTCCGGGTCGACGCCGTCCAGGGCAGGGGGCCCCTCCACGCGAACCGTCTGCCCAAGGCCAGCAACGGCCTGGCGGAAGCTAGCGCGCCGATCCGACGGATCCACGAGGCGGGTCAGGCTCAATAGAGCGTCCGCAGCCAGGTGCCGGGTTCGCATACCAGCGCCAAGACTAGCTCACCGCCTGGCAGAACTACGAAAGAAGCGGCAAATCTCCGCCCCCAACCGCAGTTCACGATCCCCCCTGGAGCCGTCGGTACACGCCCACGCAGCAAAGGGCCCGAAAAGCCAGGCGGCAGGGTTGGCCCAACTCTTGAATTAGCCCGCTCCGGAAACCGAAGGGAGACGGGAATCATGAAAGCTGCTGCAGCGATGGTGTTAACAGTCTGCGTGACAACTCTCGGCAGCGGGTGCGTGCTTGGGCCCGAGCGAGAGGACGCTTCGAGGTTCCGGGAAGCCATCCCGCAGAGCCAGGCGGTTGTCGTCAGTGGCCCGGATAGCGTGCAGAAATCCGGAAATGGCACGCAGTCCTTCGACAACCTATCGAGTGCCAAGACTCACGACGAACCTTGGGCCGACGGTCCCTGGGCCTACTGGTACGGCTTCACTCGACACGTGCGACAAGGGGTCAATAAGGTGACCGGCAGCGTGCTCGGCAGTGTTTGGATCATCGTCAACACGCGCCCGACGACGATCTCCGAGAAGGAAGCTGTGTGGGGACCGTTCTCAGACGCACTGGAACCCGTGACTTACCGCTTCCGGGTGACTGAAGTTGGGCCGCGGGAATACGAGTATCGACTCGAAGGGCGTGCAAAGTCCTCCGGCGAAGAAGGCGACTTCATCTCGGTGCTCAGTGGCAAAGGCTGGAGCCGTGGTCACGCCAAACACGGCGACGGCTTCTTCGAGATCGACCTCGACGCCGCCCAAGCGCTCGATCCCTTCGGTCACGAAGCCGACGAGACCGGCGTGGTCAAAATCACTCACGACTTGCCCCCCACCATCACCCAAGACTTGCTCAAAGGGCGCCGCGTCGTCACGGCGGAAGTGCAGCCCTCGCATTCCGCGGAGCACTGGTCCGCCGAGTCCACCACGGAAGAGGACGGCTCCGGCACTCTCGAAGTGACGGCGTTCACGGACGTGGAGCACGACAACAACACCGCGCCCGAAGACGTCAAGGTCAAGAGCCGCTGGAATACCAGCGGCGCTGGGCGCTCTGACATCACCATCAAGGGCGGCGATGTGCCGGTAGAAATCGGAACCGTCAACGCGACGGAGTGCTGGAACAGCAGCTTTCAGTCTGTCTACATCGGCTACAGCCACAACGTGACCTGGGCGACCGCAGAAGGCGAGGCGTCTGCATGTGTCTTTGGCGAGCCTGGATGACACGCAGATTGTGACGATGTGATGGGTGTCTTGTAGTCATCCGTCCTCCAGCAGACGGCCTCCGCCAGTCCCAGATCGCCTCGGACTGGCGGGGGCCCGATGCCTTTGTTACGTTGCGTCACAATGACGAGTCCTGACAGCGCCCTGCAGCGGGCGCGAGAGCACTGCTTCCTATCTGGCGTGGGCGACGTCGGCGAAACCCTTTGCGGGCTGAATATGCCGTTCGGGATCGCCAAGATCCACCACGTGCAAGAGCAGCTCGGCCTGCCGGCGGACGCCAGTTTCGTGGGCGCACCCGACGCAACCGTGACCCGCAATGAAAACCGTTGGAACCAAGGCTTTGGCTACGGCGGACGGGTGCAGTGGAGCGGGGACTTTGCTGTCCTCGACATCAAGAGCAACCACTGCGGCATGATCGCCGTCGCACTGCACGATCCGCCGAGCCCGCGGGAAATTGAAGAGCGTGCCAAGGTGCTGAAGGACACGCCGATGGAGATCGACGGCGTGGAAGTCGACTTCGACCTTGGGGAGAGCAATCACTTCTTAGATCTGTGCCAGGTGCGGTCTTCCGACGGATCCGCCAAGCTCGGTTCCGATACGCTCTCAATCATCCATTCCAGCGGCCACGAGTTTCGCGAGAGCTCGCCAAAGGGCCCCGGGATCTATTGGGATCAGAGCTTGCCACTGCAGCAGATGATGGAGACCCGGGATACGCCCTGGGGCCCGTTGCATATCTTGCGGGGCGACGCCGCCAAGGAATGGTTCGCCGCATACAGTTGGTGTCAGGACTTCAGTCTGCGGCGACGGGAAGCGCTTGCGCGCGCCCTACTGGGACCGCTCACGGTGATCTGCAATCGAACCCACCAAGGGCTCGCCACGATCAACGACGCCATCCTGGGGTGCTACTGCTTTGACGACGCGGATCTGGCCGCAGATCAGCTCTTTCCCCTGACTCTTGGACCGGAGCTGCCGGCGTATTTGGTGCGCCCCACGCCCAGTATGTCCGAGGCGACGCTGCAATCGACCGGGTTCGCGGAGCGCGCTGGGCGCCACGGGCTGACCGAGCGCCTGCGCAAGGTCAATCTGCTGCCCCATGGCGGTGGGTACAGCTACAGCCAGTTTTCAGCGGCGCGGCTTTCGAACGACAAGGATGGCCGCTGGTTCGAACTGACGGGCCTGGACGGCCGCGTGGAGCGAGTGCGCGACGTGCGCGGCAGTGCCTTCGGCTATCGCGGGGATGAAGTGCGCCAGCGCATGGTCGAGCTCGAGTTGGGCACTCCGGTCGTGGAGACCGAGATCACCTTCATCCTGCGCACCTAGGGCGCTGTCTCGTAAGCAACGTTCAGCGCTGCGTTAGCCCAGGAACGGGTAGCGCCAGTCCGTGGGTGGCGCGAGGTTTTCTTTGAGGGAACGCGGGGAGGCCCAGCGCATCAAGTTCCAGGCGGCGCCCGCTTTGTCGTTGGTGCCGGACGCGCGTCCTCCGCCGAAGGGTTGCTGCCCGACCACGGCGCCGGTTGGTTTGTCGTTGATGTAGAAGTTGCCGGCGCTGAAGCGCAGTCTCTCCGCTGCCAGCTCGATGGCCTGGCGGTCTCGGGCAAAAACAGCCCCCGTCAGCGCGTAGGGGCTTGTCTCGTCACACAGCCGAAGCACGTCTTCGAACGCCCCGTCTTCATAGACATACGCAGTGAGCACCGGTCCGAAGATCTCTTCCTGCATCAATCGATGCTTTGGATCTTCGGTCACGACCAGGGTTGGATCAATGAAGTACCCCACAGAGTCGTCCGCTCCTCCGCCCGCGACGACTCGGCAGCTTGAGTCGCTTTTGGCGAGGGCTTGGTAGCTCGTGATCCGATCGTAGGCGTGCTTGCCGATCACAGCTCCCAAGAACACCCCCAGCTGCATCGGGTCGCCCATGCGCAGCTCTTTCATCTCCGCTGACAGCCGCTCGGCAAAGCCCTTCCACAGGCTCTTTGGCACGTAGATACGGGAGGCGGCGGAGCATTTTTGACCCTGGAACTCGAAAGCGCCGCGCAGCGCTGCGACGCAAAGCGCCTCGGGATCTGCACTCGGGTGCGCCACGATGAAGTCCTTGCCGCCGCTCTCCCCGACAATGCGGGGATACGCCCGATAGCGTTCGATGTTTTGGCCGACGGCAGAGAAGAGTTGCTTCAGAACCGCCGTGGAACCGGTGAAGTGCATGCCGGCGAAGTCTTCTTGCGCCAAGACCTGCGCGGTGATCTTGGCGGCATCGCCCTGCACCAAGTTGATCACACCCGCCGGGACGCCCGCCTCGACGAACAGCTCCATCAACACTTGGGTCGACAAGACGGCGTGGGGTGAAGGTTTCCACACCACGGTGTTCCCCATCAATGCGGGCGCGGCTGGCAAGTTGGCGGCGATGCTGGTGAAATTGAAGGGCGACACCGCGTACACAAAACCGTCGAGGGGACGCAGTTCGCTGCGATTCCAAATGCCAGGCTCACAGCGCGGCTGTGCGTCTGCGAGTTGTTCCGCGAAGTGGGCGTTGAAGCGGAAAAAGTCGATCAATTCGCAGGCAGCGTCGATTTCGGCCTGGTGCGGCGTCTTGCTCTGATTGAGCACGGTTGCTGCATTCACCCGCTGTCTCCAAGGCCCCGCCAGCAATTCGGCAGCGCGTAGGAAGACCGCAGCGCGCCCGTGAAAGCTCATTGCAGCCCAGTCGCGCCGCGCGCCGCGTGCCGCGTTGATGGCGGCGGCGACCTCGCCTTCCCCCGCTTGGCAGTGGGAAGCAATGACTTGACTGTGGCGGTGGGGACAGGGCGCGGGGAGGGCCGTCTTGGTTTGGACCGCCTCGCCATTGATGAACAGCGGTGCATCGATGGGCGCGCGACTCAGCCGAGCAACTTCAACTTCAAGTGCGGCGCGCTCCGTGCTGCCCGGACGATAGGACAGGACAGGTTCGTTGCGGGGTGGGGGAACACGAAACATGGGAGCCTCCTCGGCGCGGTCGCTTGTA
>CBDUPW010000198.1:0-13430 GCA_965369205.1 uncultured Polyangiaceae bacterium
AGCCAGTCGCGTTTTAGCTGTGTCAGATCCGGCACCTCGCGCAGGTGCAGGCGGCGGAGTTCTTCCGCGCGTACGTTTCCGCGGCGTCGCAACAAGTCGAGCAGAAGGGGCGGCGTGAATCCGGGGTCCTTGCCCGCAGCCGCCCAACACAAGGCACCCAGCGGCAAAATCGCTCGGTGCGCGTCCATTACGTCGAGAAAATCTCGCGGTTCGTTGCGCCCAGCCAAGGCCAACAACTTGTTTATGGCCAAATCGATGGGGTGCAATTGATAGCCCGTGATCTCGTTCTTTACTGTGGGCAAGAAACGCCATGCGGTGTCGTGGACCCACTCGACCTTGGTTGTCTGCCCATCTTTGGAAACGATTGCTCTGACGAACCCGGGCTGTTGCAAAAGGATCTCGATCGCGTACCCAGCTTGCTCCAGGCTCTTCCGATCTTCCGCGTACGCACTCGCGACGCGCATCTCGGAATCCTGGAAGTAGTCCAGGTCATTGCTGTACCGTTTCGACATTGGTTCGATGTGCAAGGCGGCACCGCCTGCCAGGTAGCTGTCCGGCGTTCGATTGGCGCTGAGCAAGCGTGCGACCTCGGTTTGCAGCGGTGTTAGCGGCACAGCTTTGCCCCCCACTCCCAGCCTCGCCGGCCCCCGTAGCGCATGATCCGCTCCGCGACCCACGGAACATCACCGAGCGTGACTTCGTAGTTCGGATCGTGCGACCAAAAACACTGCGCATGCAGCTCGCGATAGGCACGGCGCGCCTCGCGTACCTTCACCATGTCGCGCGCCGCCTCAGGTGTGAGGCGCCTCCGGCTAGCCCGACCCCCACGACGGCCGAGAGCGGAGAGGTAAGCTTTCACTTTGGGATCCATCTCAGTAAACATAAACCGGTTAAGATAAAAAACAAGTAACTACGTATAATTAGAGCTACGTACGCTCGCCAGCGCCCGAGGAGCGCGGTACACTGGACATGGTGAGCGCGTCGAAAATGATCGAGCTTTCCTATCGGCTGACGCCGAAGACGGAGGCGTGGGAGCTGCCGGAGATCCCGGTGCCCGAATCCCACGCTCACAATCTGCTCGTGACGTATTTGTTCGAGGTGCTGTCCGCGTGGGTGGAGCGCGAAAAGCGGGAAGCGTTGGTGGTGCGCAACCTGGCGCAGCGCTGGATGGAAGCCCATCCGCGCGTTGGGCTCGACCCGGACGTAGCGCTGATCGAGCCGGCGCCGCCGGACTCGAAACAACTAACGAGCCTATGCACGGGGAAAACCGCGCACATGGCGCCACGCTTGGCCATCGAAGTGGTCAGCGAGAGCCATCCTTACAAGGACTACCTGGGAGATCCAAGAGCGCTACGCCGACTGCGGCGTGCAGGAACTCTGGGTGATCGATCCGGAACGACACGGCCCGAAGCGCTTCGGTGGGCCACATCTGCTTCAGGTGTGGCGGCTGTACGAAGACGGCAGCTTCGGGCGTACCTATTCGGGCGACCACTGGCACTCACCCGCAATCGATGCATGGGTGCGTGTTGGCGCGGAAGCAGATGGCCGCTCGCAGGCCGTCGTGCTCAGCGAAGATCCGGAGGGTGAGCGTCCGTGGTGCACCAACGCCGAGGCTGAACGCGAGGCGCCTTTCCGAGCGCGCGGGCCGCCTCGCCGCAGAGGCGCGGGTGAGTGAGCTAGAAGCTGAACTGCGTCGGAAAAACGTAAGTGTTTCGTGACAATCAAGGGGTTCATACGCTGCTGGCCCCAGTCGCTGGTGACGGAGTCGATTCCGGGGGCCCTGGATCATCGCGCCGATCTGCATGCCGTTGGCGTGGTGCTATACGGTGCTCTGTGCGGGCCCGGCCCTTTTGATGGCTTGAAGGAGCCCGGCGAAGTGTTTCTGGCGCATCGGCGCGACGCCGCGCTACCGTCGGGGGTGGCGCAACAACCGATCCCGCAATTGACGGTATCGAAAGGGTGGCCGAGAACATGGTAAAAGGACACTAGATGGCTGGAACCGAGCGCACCAAGCGCCTACACGTAATGCTGACCGAGGAAGAGCACGCCATGGCCGTGGCCATGGCGGAACAACAAGGCCTCGGCATCAGTGGCTGGGCAAGGCAGCTGATCCGAGATGCCGCGAGGCGCAACCTACCGCCAGACGCTGTAAAGAAGCGAGTGGCGAAGAAGAAGCGAGCGGCGAAGAAGAAGCGAGCGGCAAAGAAGAAGCGCAAAGCCACGAAACGCTAGCGTCACTCACTTTGCGCCAACGCCACCCGAGTGCGCCCCACCACGCTGTCGATGCGGCGAGCCGGGGGTGGGGAACAAGAATGTGCTATTCTTCGCACTCCGATGAACACGCCGAGTACGACTTCGCCGCGCCTTCAAACTTCAGCCTTGGTTGTCGCTTGTCTCGTCGCGCTGGCGCTGGGGTTCGCGGCGTCGTGTTCGTCGGACGACGCGGGGGTTGCGAGCAATAACGTGGGCACCGGCGGCGCCGCGACTGGGGGCGCAGGCGGCGCGGGAGGTGCAACCGGGGGAACCGGCGGTGGCAGCGGCGGTCTGCCGACGAGCTTCAGTGACTTTCCAAAAGATCCCATCGTCGTGGACACGGGACTGCCGGCGGATCTGCCGACGCAGTTTGCAGCCCCCGGACAGACGACGGGTGGACCTTGCTTGTACGAACCGAGCTTGGGCGCATTGGTGCCGCGCAACTGGACGCCGCTTTCCTTCGAGTGGACCCCGGCGCCGGATCAAAACGTTTTCGAGCTGCGGCTGAGTGTGAAAAACCAGGTGAACGACCTGGTCGTGTACACGTCGCAGTCGTCCTACGTGATTGACGCCGCCTTGTGGACGGCGCTGACCAAAAACAGCGGCGGTGAAGACGTGCAGGTGACCTTGCGCGGCGCCAAACTGGACGGCACGACGCTCAGTGCGGGTCCGGCTACGGGTGCGGATGGCACGTTACACCTCGCCCCCGTCGCGGCGCCGGGCTCTGTCGTGTACTGGACGAGCGGCGCTCCTGGCTCGGGCGCCACGGCACTCAAGGGGTTCACCATCGGCGACACGAAGGTCACCACGGTGCTGACACCGCCGGTCGTGGGTGGGGATACCAATTGCGTGGCCTGTCACGCCTCGGCCCCCGACGGCGCGTTCACGTTCTACGTCCGCGATGGGAACAGCAGTGCCTCGCGGTCCGTGGATGTGCGCAGCGTCGACGGCAAGGGCACCGCGCCGCCGGCTTCGGTGGTGACACCCACGGCCCTCACATTGCTTGGGCGGCACAAGCAGTCGGCGCCAGCGTTGACCATTGCGCACTACTCGCCCACGGACGCTGTGGCCCTGACCGTGTTTCAGGAACCGACCCTCACCGCCAACAAGAGCGAGTTGGCGTGGACGGACTTGCTCACCACGGATCCGAATACGGGCTGGGGCATCGTGGCGCGAACGGGCGATAGCGGCCAGGTGGCGTCACCCACCTGGTGGCACGACGGCAGCACGATTGCGTACACCTCGGCGCCGGTGGCATCCGAAGGCGTGATCACGCGGGTGACCGACGCCGACCCGCATATGGACATCTATACGGTGCCCTACAACAACAAGCAGGGCGGTAATGCGACGCCATTACCTGGAGCCAGCGAGGCGGGATTCTGGGAGTACTATCCGGTGATCTCTCCCGGGGACGAACTGCTAGCGTTCAACCGTTGTGCGCCCCGCAAAGAAGCCAACGGCAGCTGGGCGGATTCCTACAACGAGACGACCGGTGAAGTGTACGTCGTGCCCGCCAAGGGCGGCACTGCGACGCGCCTTGCAGCCAATGACCCGCCGGCGTGCGCGGGCAAGGTCAGCCCCGGGCTCACGAACTCTTGGCCACGCTGGGCGCCTACCGCAGAAGTCTCCGACGGCAAGAACTACTACTGGGTCGTATTCTCTTCCATTCGCCGGGCCGACAACAATCCGCAGCTGTTCATTTCTGGCGTCGTGACAGACGCAACAGGCGCCATCGAAACGACGTATCCTGCGCTCTACGTGACCGCGCAGGTCGCCGAAGAGAACAACCACACGCCGGCCTGGGACTTCTTCCAAGTTGTACCGCGCTGACGGACGGTGATGCGCAGCGTTTCGGCTGCTACACTAGCGCCTAGGTCGTGACGAATAACGACGCATCCGCCGCTGAACTCGAAGCGCGTCTGTCGGCGCATCGCCGCGTCTACGCGCTCGTGCTCAGTGGTTCGGCCGCCTATGTGGTCGGCGTGCTTTTGGGATACCCACGGCTGGGGTTTGGCTCTTTGGGGTGGCTCTTGGTATCCGCCGGAACGATTACGATCATGCGGCGCGAGTCGGTGCACCTCGAGAGCTGGGCGCTCAGTCGTGAGCGGCGGCTCAGCTTGGTCGCGAGCCTCAGTGGCCAAGTCTCGAAGCGGCGAGTGTTTTGGAACATTGTATTCGGAGCGTGTCTGATCGCTGCCGGCAGCTGGGCGCTGCAGCTGGCCATCGTGCAAATGGGCTGAACGGCGGTGCCGGTGGGAGGTTCACCCACGTTTGTAAAGCGCGGCACAACTGCTAGCATCTTTGGCGTAACGGAAGGGTGAACCCATGCGTGCGGCATCACTTGTGGCTTTGAGCTTTGGGCTGTTGGTACTGGGCTGTGGGGGCGATGACAGCGTCAGTTTCGGTCCGGCGGGCGACGCTGGCTCCACCGGCGGAAGTGGCGGCACGGGCGCGACCGGTGCGTCTGCTGGCACGGGCGCTTCGGCAGGCTCTGGCGCGACCGGTGCGAGCTCGGGCACGGGAGGCGTCGGCGCGACAGGCGGCGCCGGCGGTGCAACGGGCGGCGCTGGCGGGGCAACGGGCGGCGCCGGCGGCGTCATTGGCAAGGAAGACTGCACCAACGGCATAGACGACAACGGCGACAGCAAGGCGGACTGTGAGGATCCGCAGTGCCAGGGCGGATATGTCTGCGCACCGCCGGTGCCCACGGGCTGGCAGGGCGTCGCCTTCGTGGACAAGCAGGCGAAGGTCCCGTGCCCCGCGGGCTTCGATGCCGCGACGCCGCTGTACGACAAGGCCGAGCTGAAGGCGGATGCGCCGGTGTGTAGCTGTGAATGCGGGGCAGCGACTGGGGAAGCTTGTCGCGCGCTGCTTTCGTGTAACGCAGGCAATGCCTGTCTATCCAGCTCCGGCAACGCGACGCGCGTGGGCAATTGCGCCACCTTCCCGATCAACCAGAATGGACTGAACGCGTGTCAGATCGTCGGAACCGACACGGCGAACGGGAAGTGCAACCCGATAGCCACTGCTGCGGCAACGCCGCCGTCCTGGGAACCCTCCTCGCGGGCATGTGGCGCGAGCGCTGCCGGTACCTGCGCTGCTCCAACGCAAACCTGCGTGCCGAAGCTGCCTGGCGCCGCGGGACCGTGTGTCGCCCAGAATGGCGATCACAGTTGTCCGGCGGACTATCCTCAGAAGACGCTGTACTTCGATGGCGCCGTCGATGACAAGCGCAGTTGCGAAACGGGCAACTGTGCCTGTGGCACTGCCGCGGGAGGCACGTGCGGGTGCAATTTGGCGATCTGCGGCGTGAATGTTTACGGGTTCAACAACTGCTCGAGTACGCTGTACACGTCGGTCATCGACGGGGGAGGCTGCAAGGTGATCGACGACGACGACATCAACAACGGTGATGAAAACTGGGGAGTCGCCCTGAGCAGCGGCTATTCCGTGAGCACCCCCGGCACCTGCCCCGCCAGCGGCTCCGGAACTCCCTCTGGCGAAGTGTCTCCCACGGGACCCGTTACCGTGTGCTGCGTGCCCTGAGCGGGCGCTTGCGTCGAGTGCGCTGATCGGACGTTCCGAGCCGGTCTTCCGGCACGCCTCGCGGGAGTATTCGCGGGCGGGCGCAACGCGCGCTAGTATGCTGCCCATGGCAACTCGCTTCGCTCGGTGGTCGCTCAGTCTTGGGGCACTCGTGCTCTGTGCTCACTTTTCGCCCGCTTGCAGTGGGGAAGACGGAGGCAAGACCGTCTCAAACACCGGCGGAGGTGCCAACGCTGCCGGTCAGGGCGGTGGTTCCGGCGACGCCAGCATCAATCTGGACGGTTCGGGCGCTGCCGACGGCTCGGCGACTTGTCCTGGCGGCTGCCCCGAAGGCCAGGTGTGCATCAACGGTTTCTGCGTGACGCAAACGTCATGCAGCGACGACGAGGACTGCCAGAACGACACCTACTGCGAACCCAACGTCGGCTGCGTGCCCTGGGGACAACCGCCGACGAAGACCTTCGACCCCACGTGTCAGGTGGGATTGCCCCCCGGCAATTTCGCGCCGACCGTGAAGTGCGAGTTCAATACGCCGCCAACGGGCGACCCGTTTCCGAATCACCGCGACGTGCAAGCCACACCGATGGTCGTGAACTTCAACGTCGGCGCCAGCGGGGTGCCGAGCATCGTGGTGCCGTTCACGGCAACGGTCGTCAGCAACTATACCGAAGACCTCGGCGTGGTCCGCGTGCTGCGCGGCGACGACTGCAGCTTGGAGGCGAACTTGGGTGGCGGGTAGTCTGGGCACCCGGGCTTCGTTGTCTCTTCCTCGCCCGTGGCGGTCGCCGACCTCGACGGCGACGGCTCTTCCGAAGTCGTGGCTCGCGCGGCGGAGGGGAATCTGGTTGCGTTCACCAAAAAGAGCGGCACCTGGTCGCGGCTGTGGCTCTCCCCCACACCTGTGATTGCCGCCTGCAACGCCGGCAACCACCGCTGCTCGCTGGGTTGGGCAGGGCCGTCGATCCACGACTTGAACGATGACGGTATTCCGGAGATCGTGATCGAAGGCAGTGTTGTCGACGGAGCGACGGGCGCGCTCTTGAGCGGGAACCCCGCTGGATATGCCAGCTACAGCCAGGGGCTGAACCCGGTCTTGGCGAACCTGGATCAGGATCCGGCGATCGAACTCACCAACGGCGCCGCGATATGGGAATGGGCTGGCGGTGCATGGACCGCCGAGTCGTATTACACCGCGCCAAGCCCCGGCTTCGTGGCCGTCGCAGATTTCGGCGCGTATGGCGCGGGTCTCCCCGCGGACAATCCCGAGCTGGCCATCGTGGCCGGCGGGGCGCTCACCATCCGCGCCGCAGACGCTACGGTGATCTTGGGCGCCATCGCAGTCCCCGGTGGCGGCGGCGGCGCGCCGACGATCGCCGACTACGACGGTGACGGCCTGCCTGAGGTCGGCGTTGCTGGGCAAGCGTTCCTAACCGTGTATGACATCGATTGTGGCGCGACTCCTCGACCCACCGGCACCTGCAACAACACGAATACCTGCGACGACACCACGGGCACGCCGGGAGCATGCCCCAGCGGCATTCTATGGTCACGTCGCACTCAGGACATCTCGAGCAATATTACCGGCTCGAGCGTGTTCGACTTCGAAGACGACGGCAAGGCCGAGGTGGTTTACGGTGACGAGTGTTTCGTGCGTGTTTATGACGGCACTGACGGCAACGTGCTCTTCAGCCAAGCGCGGTCCTCCTGCACCTGGTACGAAAATCCGATTGTCGCCGACACCGATGGCAACTTCCGTGCTGACTTGGTCTCTCCTTCAAACCTAGCCTGCTCCGATGGTGTTAACGGCATCGCGTGCACGATGTTGAACGCAGACGGCGTGGACCAACAGTTTCCCGGCGTGCGCTGCAAAGAAAACAAGGATTGCGTTGCCAGCGTATGTGACTCTGGTTTCTGCCGCTGCACCGCGACCAGCGAGTGTTGCTCCGCGGGAACCGACGCTGCGTGTTTGGACGCGGGTTTCAAATGTGCGGCGCCCCCAGCGGGCACACCCGGCACCGGCGACACGTGTCGCGCTGGGCATCCCAAGGGCGTCCAGGGCATCCGCGTTTACAATGACTCGAACGATCGCTGGGTGCGCTCCCGGACGATCTGGAATCAGCACGCCTATCACGTGACCCACGTGAACGAGAACGGCACGGTGCCGAAGACGAGCGCCTGGCAGAAGAACTGGAAGGACCCGGATCTCAACAACTTCCGCCAGAACGTGCCCGGTGACGCCAGCGGCAAGGACAGCGCGGACGTGACTGCAGGCATCGCCGGGTTTACCTGCGGTGCGGGCGGCGCGCTGCTCAAAGCCCCAGTCTGCAACCGTGGCACGGCGCCGCTCGGGGCGAATGTGCCGGTCGGCTTTTACGATGGCACGACTCAAGTGTGCAGCGCTAAAACGTCCAAGGCGCTCAACCCTGGCGAGTGCGAGACGGTGAGCTGCACTTGGACGAACCCGCCCACGGCGACCAAGACGGACATCCAAGTCGTAGCCGACGACGGCGGCGCAAATACCGAGTGCAAAGAGGGCAACAACCTCGGCACCGTGCTGGGTGTTGTCTGCCAGCCGCCGGCATGACGCCGGCATGACGCCGGAGTCGAAAGCGTCAGTCGAAACGCTCGCCGTCAGTCGAACAACGCGACCAGTTGCTCGGTGAAACCGACCAGCGTGCCGTCGGCGCTGTGCAGCCGCCCCACGGCCGTGTGCAATCCGTCACTGCCCGCGACGGTTTCGTAGCTGAACGAAAACCACTGCTCGAAGCTCGCGGGCACGGCAAACACGTGCGCTGTCCACGTGACGGTGCTGGCGAAGCTCGGGCTGGTGAGCACGGAAAGCGAGGGGCATGGCCACATGTCGAGCAGCCCGAGCACGCCTTCGACGTCGCCGGCTGCGCCACGGAAGCGGCAGTAGCCGTCGAAGCGCGCCTCGGCCATCCCCGAAAACGGCGGGCCCCCGCTCGCCCAGCGCAGGGCGATGTGTTTGGCAAACTCGGGAGTGACGCCGGGCAAATAGGGAAGCTCTGGGAGCGTCTCTACGTCCTGCTCAGTAGCGAACGGCACGGTGCCGACCACTCTCGAGGCGCTCTGGCGCGGTGCGGCGAAGACCATGCTCGCGCGCGCGGTATCGGCCCCAGCTTGGGCCAACGCGCCCTCTAGGAAACTGGTCGACCGACCTTCGCGGACTACGCGGGCCGAGCCTGTGAGCGGTCCGGGGACCGTGGGGCGCAACAGTTGGATGCTGATTGTTCGCAACACGCGTTCGGGCGACACGCTGCGATGCGCGAGCGCCACCAGGGCCGCCGCGGAGAGTCCGCCAAACACCGAGCGGCCCTGCATCCAGTCCGTGGGCATGTCGAAATGAAACGCTCCGTCCGTCTCCGTCCAGCGCTCTCTCAAGCTCGCGTCGAATCGCATGCCGCTGTGTATAGGCATGTCGCCAGCGCTGGCAAGGGCTCTCACAGGGCGGACTTGAGCTAAGTGCAGCTGCCAAAGGTGCAGCTGTTGCAGCACTCGATGTTGAAGATACAACCGCTACCCTTGGGCTTGCAGGACACACACTTGGATCCGGCGATCAAGTCGCAATACAGATTGGAACAGCAGTTCTGTCCCGTCACGCTACAGCTTTGGCCACTCGTTTTGCAGCCAGGATTGCCGCCACTACCCGTCGTGCCGCCGGTCGCCGCGCCACCAGTGCCCGACGTCCCGCCCGTTGCCGTGCCGCCAGTTCCAGACGTACCGCCGGTGTTGGCGCCGCCGCTGCCGCCAGTTGCGGAACTGCCACCTGTTGCGACCGTGCCCCCTGTCGCCGTTCCACCCGACCCTGAAGTGCCACCGGTGGCTCCACCGGCGCCCGCCGTGCCCCCCGTCGCGGCAAAGCCTCCGCTGCCTGAGCCCGACGTGCCGCCTGCGGCCACGCCGCCGCCGCCTGCGACGCCGCCGGTGTTGATCACGCCGCCGCTGCTGATCACGCCGCCGCTGCCCATGCCGCTGCTTCCCCCGAGTGCACCGCTGTCACCGCCGACGAATACGCCCGGAGCCTGGCCGCCTCCCTCGGAATCCAAGGAGCAGGCAGCCAGTGCCACGCCGAGGACTAGGGTGAGGTAGCGACCGGAAGACACACTAAATAGTAGCTTAGGATCGGTTCGACGCACAATCGCCGGTCGCTGCTGCCGCGCGTCATGGCTGGTTTGTGCGCGAGGCCAGGTTGCGAGGCCATTGAGTCGCGCGTAGGCTGCCGCTGCTCGCGCCAAGAACCGTGAGTCTGAACAGGGAGACCACGATGCGTACGCTTCGCCTGATTGCCCCAGTGCTACTTGTGACTGGGCTGCTAACCGAAGCCGCGCTTGCGGCGGCTCCGACCAAGACGGAGATCCATCGCGGTCCCTTCACGACGCAAGGTGCAAGCAATCTCGAGAGCGCGGCGTTGCAGATTTTGCGCAGCGCATCTTCCAAAGCGAAGGCGGTCACGCTGCGCCACGTGGACAGTACGCGCAAGGTCAGCCAGCGTCGCTCAGTCCGTTTCGAACAGATGCACCAAGGCGTGCCCGTGATCTTTCGTGGCGCTGGAGTGGTGTTGGATGATCAGGGGCGAGCGGACTTTGCGGTGACGCGACTGGAAGACGACTTGCCTGCAGTCTCGCCGACGCTGACGGCGACTGCAGTGAGCGCAAAGGTGGCGACTTGGTCAGGTTTGGTCGTTCAATCCAGCGACGCGCGCTTGGCGATCTACCCCTTAGCATCGGGGCCGCGCCTTTCCTGGATCGTGTATCCGACCGGCCGGCTACCGGGCGTGCCCTATGCGCCGGTTTACGTCGTGGATGCGCACTCGGGAGAGCGCCTGGTCAGTTGGAATGCGGCTCGCTTTGCCAAAGGGCGTGTCTATCCGGAAAACCCGGTAGCGACCAGCACGGTGCAGGACCTCGATCTGGACTTGGCGCCCGGCGCCCTGAACTTGTCCAGCGAGCGCGTCAAAGCCTTCAACTGTGTCGACAACAAGGCAGTGAAGCAGATCAACGTTGGCATTACCTTGAACGTGCACGTATGCGATTTGGAGCAGCTTGCCGCGCCGGATTCCAACGGTGACTTCTTGTACGATCCACCAGCGCAGGACCTCACACCCGAAGACCCGTTCAGCGAAGTGCAGATCTTCTTCCACACCAGCAAGGCCTACGCGTACTTCTCGGGTCTTGGCATGACGGATCTTGCGACGAAGCCACTGCCGGCGGTCGCCAACCTGATGTTGCCCGCTGGTTTCGACACTCAGAATCTCGCCCAGATGGCGGATCCGAACATCCCTTTCGTACCCTTCTCCAACGCGTTCTTTGCGCCGGCGAACCCAATCTTCTCGACCATCTTCGGCTTGCCGGGGGCGGCCATGTGGTTCGGCCAGGGGCCAAACGCGGACTACGCTTACGACGGTGACGTCGTCTATCACGAGTTTGGCCACGCGGTCGTCGATCACACCTTGAAGCTCGTCGGCAGCTACCACGCCGACAAGCAGGGACTGGTTTCGTCTCCAGGCGCGATGAACGAAGGGCTGGCAGACTACTTTGCTGCCGCGATCACCGGAGGGTCCGCCATGGGTGAATACGCCGCGACGGACTTGGCGCCGGGGCTCAAGTCCATCCGGGACCTTGCGAATAGCGAAACCTGCCCCGCCAATCTATCCGGTGAAGTCCACGCAGACTCCAAGTTTTGGACGGGCGCGCTGTGGAAAGTTCGCGAAACGTTGGTTGCAGCGGATCGCGACAAGATGGACAAAGCCGTTTTTGATGTGATGGCGGCTTCGCCGGGTGGCGATCTCGGTTTCGAAGATCTGACGAACCTCATTATCACCTCGGTGAAGAGCGCGGTCAGCACTTCCGCAGCGGATGCGCTGACGAAGGAGATGACCGACCGCGGCGTGCTGCCAACGTGTGACCGCGTCATTGAGTTCAAGGACCAGCCCATCAATGGCGGCAGCCCCGAACTCGGCGGGACGATTTGGGCGCCTGGCAAACAGGACAGTGCGATCGCGGACGCGCCGTATGCCCCGGGCGTGCTTCAGTTCAAGGTCGCCATTCCTGCCGCCACGGAGCTTTCCGTATCGTTCTCCGAGGTGAAGACCGGCGGTGGCGGCACGAGCATTTTCGGAGGAGGCAGCCCGTTCACGCCGAGCGTTGTCGTGCGCTTCGGCGATGATCCCATCGAGTTCGCCTATAGCCCAGGATTCGAAGCAACAGCGGACGTTACCGTCGAGGCCCCGATCAATGGCGGCAAAGGCGTCGCCACAGTCGCGGTGCCCGCAGGCGCGCAGAACGCCTACGTTATGGTGGTCAACACTGGGGACCAATCCGGTGGCTACCGCGGCGTCAACTTTGCGTTCAGCGGGCAGCCGCCAGCTCCCGACGCGGGGCCTGTGGACGCTGGCGCCGATGCGGGGGCTCCCAAGTCTGCCGAGCCTGCGGATGATGAGGGTTGCGGCTGTCGCACTGTTGGCGGTCCCAATGGTAGCGCATGGTGGCTGGGCGCGGCGTTGCTCGGCGTGGTGGCACTGCGGCGGCGGCGAAACCAGCACTGAGACAACCTGCCCGCAGCTCGGGGCTTTCTCTGACGAGAAGATGCGCTAGCCTCTGACACCCATGCGCGCTTCCCCCGTATTTGTCGGAGTGGCGGTGCTCGTCGCGTTTGCTGGGGGAGCACAAGCGAGAGCGCCGGAGGCACTGGGTGCACTACGCCCGGAAGCTGCCCACGACGATGTCGGATTCACCGATTCGGAGGCTCCGGTTACGGCATTCTTTCCGCGTGCGGACCGCGCCCGTGCCCGCTTGCGCTGGAACTGGCCGCGATTCTCGACATCCGAGTACGTCGCGACCAGCGTGGCTGCGTCCGTCGCGGTTGCCGCTGCCGTGCTGCGCCCCACGAATAGCGCCTGGAGCCGCGGCGTGTTCTGGGACGAAGATGCGCGCAGCTCGCTGCGGCTCGGAAGCTATCAAGACAGACGCGCGGCGCGTGACGTCAGTGACGTTCTGCTCGCTTTGACCGTGAGCTACCCAATATTGGTAGACGGTGTGCTCGCAGCCAGTTGGTACTACGAGAGTCCCGAAGTCGCGGAGCAGCTGGTCCTAATCAGCACCGAGACGCTCGCCATTACAGCGGCGGTGCACGGCATCGTGTCGACCAGTGTGGGACGCGAGCGTCCTTTCGGTCGCAGTTGCGGCAGTGAGCTCAGCGAAGAAAGCCGTGACTGCGATGGCAGTGCACGCCACCGTAGCTTCTTCAGCGGACATGCGAGTCTCGCGTTTGCGGGCGCCAGTCTGGTCTGCATCAATCGGGCGTATTTGCCGCTGCACGGTGGGGGTGCTGCCGACGCCGTCACTTGTGGCAGTGCCTATGTTGCCGCAGCCTCCACAGCGACGCTGCGCGTCGTCAGCGATATGCACTACACCACGGATGTGCTGGCCGGCGCCGCCTGGGGCACGCTCGCGGGGCTGACATTGCCTTGGCTACTCCACTACCGCCACGGCACGCAGCGTCCCAAGGTCGGGACATACCTGGTGCCGTATCCGGGCGGAGTCGCTTTTGGAGGGCACTTCTGATGTCCCACGGCCGTCGAGGGAATGGGGCCTACGCTCTGGCGGCGGCGG
>CBDUPW010000199.1:0-13391 GCA_965369205.1 uncultured Polyangiaceae bacterium
CCATCTTAGTCAGCATAGCGGCTCGCCGGGCTACGGGGAATTCCGCTTTGATTCTCGGCCAAATCTCCCGCAGACCTGCGGCCAGAAGCGGCCACCCGCCTCAGATTTCTAGAGCAAAAGGCACGTTCCCTGTGCTCTGCCCGAACTGCTACCATGATGCCGCTCATGCGCTTTCGGGTCCTTGCCGTGCTCCTCGTGCTCGCTCTTGGGGGCTGTGACTCCGGCGACGAGAGTCCCCCGTCGCCGAAGCTCGCACCGCCGAAGCCAGCGGTGGAGGCTCCCCCGGCGCCCCCACCGACGCCAAAGAAGACCACCAGCTTCGAATCCAAAGACGGCGCAAGCCTGGCGGGAGATCTGTACCTTGCCAAACCGACGGCGCCCGCCGTCGTGCTGGTGCATCGACTCCACGCAGAGCGTGCCGAGTTGGCACCTCTGGCGGAACAACTCGCCCAAGCCAAGAAGCGTTTTACGATATTGAACTTCGATCTGCGTGGGCACGGCGCGAGCCAACCCCCCAAGAAGGACAAGCAGAAGCCCGAACGCTTCGACGCCGACGTGGTCGCTGCCATCGAGCATGTGCTTCAAGCAAGTGAGCAGAAGACCCCCCGGGTGCTGCTCGTGGGCTCTTCCTTTGGAGCCGCCTTGGTGGCCCGCGTAACCCGAACTCAGCCGAAAGTGACGGGGCTGGCCTTGCTTTCTCCGGGAGCCGCCATCGACGGTCTGGATGTTTACGAGCCCTACGCAGAGGTTCGAACCCTGCCCACATTCATCGCGGCTTCCGCCCTAGACAACGTCAGCAAGGCGCCCTTCGAATCCCTTTCCAAGATGGCGAAGGCCGGCGAGACAAAGCAATACCCGGGCTCCCGTCATTCTGCTGGGCACTTGGCTGCGGAGCACCCCGCGCTCTGGTCGGATCTGATCGCATGGCTCGAGAAGCAATACGACGAGAGACCCTCCGAGCGTCTCGCCCCAAACAGCGATGAGGGTGTGCAGCGCTGATGGCCGCGAAGATTCTCATTGTCGAGGATTCCCTCACCATGCGCACCTTCCTGCGAGGAGCGCTGAGCGGCGACCCGCGTTTGCGCGACGCCGAAGTGATCGAAGCGGAAAGCGGTTTCGAGGCCCTGCGTTTGCTACCCCGGGGCCCCTACCAGCTGGTGATCAGCGACATCAACATGCCGGACATCAACGGACTGGAACTGCTTCAGTTCATCCGCAAGAGCGAACAGCACAAGGACACACCGGTGTTGCTGATCTCCACGCAGTCCTCTGGACGGGATCGTCAGCGTGGGCTCGAACTCGGCGCCAATGCCTACCTAACAAAGCCTTTTTCGGCGGAGTCGCTCTGCGGGGAGGCTCTGCGCCACATCGGTGGCGGCGCCCAGGTGCCATCGGATGGCTGAGACCGACAAGGCGCGCGACGAGTTCTACTCCGAAGTCCAGGAGATCATCGAGGGGCTGTCGCGCAACTTGCTAGCGCTCGACGGGGCAGTGAAATCCGGAGGAGACGATCCCGCGTTAGTGAATGAGGCCTTTCGCGCCGTGCACACCCTCAAGGGCCTCGCGGGGCTCTTCGGCGCAACTCGCATGGGCGCACTCTCTCACAAACTCGAAGACGTGCTCGACCACCTGCGCCTTGGCCGCATGCTGTTGTCCGCAGAGGTCTTGGACGTCCTGTTCCTGTCCATCGATGCATACCATCAGCTTTTGGGCAGCGAAAAAGCGGGGTTGGACCAACCGCTCTCAGCGGTCGACGACCTATTAGAGCGGTTGGACGGACTCGGCGCATTCGCGCGGCCCGAAGGCCCCGCTGGCCTGGAATACGAGCTTGAGCCAGGCCTGCTCGCGGTGCTGACGGAGTACGAGGAGCACCGTCTGCGCACCAATATCGAGGCGGGCCTCTCGCTCTATCGACTGCGAGTCCAGTTCGACTTGGCGACGATCGACAAAGCGCTAGAGGACATGAAGGCCCGCGCCAAGAAGCACGGCGAGATCATCACCTACCTGCCCACGGGGGAGGCGCCATCACCGGACACCATCGAGCTCGACCTGCTGATGGCTTCCCGAGACGACCTCGCGACCCTGATCGGCTCCCTTGGCGCGGACAACATCGTCATCGAAGAGGTGCCTCGTCGTCGCAGTGCCACGCTGCCCCCGCCCTTCTCACAGGCGCCCGCGCGCATCAGCCTTTCGCCGCCCGGGGGCATCGAGTCCCTTGAGCCACCACCGCAAGATCCCCAAGCATCGTTGCGCTCCGTCGCGCAAACCGTGCGGGTAGACATTCGCAAGCTGGACCAGCTCATGAACATCGTGGGCGAGCTGGCCATCGTGCGCGGCATGCTCGGCAGGGTCTTCGAGCGGGTCCGTGCCGACGGCAATCGTCCACTGGCAACAGAGCTTCAGCGCCTGCATCGCAGTTTCGAGCGCCGGCTGAGCGAGATGCAGGGCGCAATCCTAGAAGTGCGCATGGTGCCATTGGGCCAGGTATTCGACCGTCTTGCTCGCGTGGTTCGCCAAATCAGCAGAGAGCTAGGCAAGGAAATCCGCCTAGTGATCACCGGCGCGGACACCGAGATCGACAAGCTCATCGTCGAAGAGCTGTCGGACCCTCTAATGCACATGATCCGCAACGCCATCGACCACGGCATCGAAGCATCCAGCGAGCGAACCCGGGTGGGCAAACCCACAGCGGGCACCATCGCGCTCAACGCCTATCAAAAAGGCAACCACGTGATGATCGAGATCGAAGACGACGGCGCCGGAATCGACGCGGACGCCTTGATCGAGCGCGCTTTGCAGCTGGGCAAGCTCGGCGCGACGGACATCAGCGAACTCAGCCGCAGCGACATCCTGGGACTGATCTTCGTGCCGGGGCTCACGACCCGAGCCGAAGCCGGCGATCTGAGCGGACGCGGCGTCGGCATGGATGTGGTCAAGACCAACCTTTCCAAACTCGGCGGCGTCATCGACGTGCAAAGTGAGGCGGGCATCGGCACGAAGATGACCATCACGCTGCCCATTACCTTGGCGATCGTGGGCGCGCTCATCGTGGAAGTTGCAGGGCAAACTTACGCGGTGCCTATGGCCAGTGTTTCCGAAGCGATCGCCTTCGAAGCCAAGGGGCTGCGCCGCGTCGACGGGCGCGAAACAATGTCCCTGCGTGGCACGACGTTGCCAGTCTGCCGCCTGGAGTCCCTGCTCGGCCTGCGCCCAACCAGTCTTGCGCCGCCACGACAATACGTAGTGGTCACCACTTTGGCCAACCGCCGACTGGGCCTGGTGGTCGACAACCTAGTCGGACAACAAGACATTGTGATCAAGCCGCTCGGCGCCAGCTTGCGTGACGTGCGGGGCTTTGCCGGGGCGACCGAGTTGGGCGACCAGCGAGTGGGGCTGGTGCTCGACCCGGCCGCAGTCATCGAAGAGGTCTTGGCCACCATCGACAGCGTCGCGGAGGGCGATCGTGACCACGCGTAGCCTGGCTAGGCGGCCCCGTGCCGACGAGCGCCTCAGCGGTGCGCTCGCCCGGGAGCTCCTGGTATTCTCCCTTGCCGGAGAACTGTACGGCGTGGACCTAGCGGGCATTCGCGAGATCTTGACGCCGCCGCCGATTACCCTAGTGCCGCGGGCGACGCCGGACGTGCTCGGGGTGTGCAGTGTGCGCGGCCTGTTGGTCACGGTGGTCGACTTGCGGCGACGTCTCAACGTGGACGCCGCCACGGGCACACGACGAACGCGGATCTTGCTGGCACCGGCACGCGACGACGAAGTCGTCGGTCTGGTCGTGGACGAAGTGAAACACGTGTTGCGATTGAACGACTCGGAAATCGAACTGGCAGCGGGTGTACTAGGCGGAGACGTCTCCGAACATGTGATGGGAATAGGAAGGCCAGAGGACGGTCCGGTGATCGTGCTCTTGGACATCCGATCCCTCGTGACGAGCGGGAAGGAAACCAGACAGTGACTACGGCGCGACATCGTCCAGATCCAGAGAAGAGCCTCGTCGGTTTTCTGGTAGGCACCGTGCACTACGCTGTGCCCATCAGCTCCGTCCGAGAGATCGTCAACCCCCTCGCGGTGGTGGGCTTGCCCCATGCGCCCCCGGCGGTCACTGGAGTCGCCGACCACCGCGGAGAGGTCGTGCCCATCGTCGACCTGCGGCGCCGCTTTGGCCTAGAGCCGACCACTGACAGTCGCCGCGCCAAGTGGATCTTGGTCGACGTGGAGCGCCGCATTGTCGGTCTCCAGGTCGACGCAGTGACAGAGGTCTTCGGTACCGGCGGCGCAGAGCTACGCAGCGCGCCACTTTTGGGCGACGGCGACTTGCACCGGGGGATCCTCGGCGTGACCACCTATGACGACGCCATGGTTTTCGTGCTCGATGTGGGTAGCTTCGAGCAATTGACCGCGCCCCTGGCACAACAGGGTCTGCTGGCGTCCAGCGCCCCCCCGAAGGCATCGGGATGAGCAGCGCCCTGCGCGACGCCTTGCGCGAAGAGAACCCGGAGACGCGACGCAAGGCAGCGGCGCAACTCGGCGGCTATGGCGGTAGTGACATCGCAGAGCTCTTGACCAGCGCCCTGGGCGATACGGACTGGCGCGTTCGCAAGGAGGCGGTAGGTGCCGCAATCAATCACACAAGTTCGGCCGACGTGATCCCCGTGTTGGTCGACGCTTTGCGCCCCGGGGAAAACGTCGGCCTGCGCAACGCGGCAGTCGAAGCCCTGGCCGGCCACGGCGAAGACGCAATCCGCGCACTGTCCCTGGCCATACCGTCCCTGGACGCGGACGGCCGGAAGCTGGCCGTCGATTCCGTGGCACGCGGCGGGCACCCCAGCGCGCTCATTCTGCTGCGTTCCCTGATTGCGGACGACGACCCGAATGTGCGCGTCGCGGCCATCGAAGCCGTAGCCGGCGTCGGCAGCGCCTGTGCCAGCGAAGCCGTTGCGCTGCTTTCCGGCTGCCTGCGCGCGCCGGAGCTGTTAGCGCGCCTTGCGGCGCTCGAAGGACTCAATCAACTCCACGCCGTGGTGCCCTTCGAAGAAGCTCGTGCACTGCTCTCAGAACCCATGCTGGCACCCGTCGCGACCATCGCTGCCGGTCGGACCGGTGATCCGCGCGCCGCGGAATTGCTCAAGAACGAACTCCTCGGAGCGCCACCGGAGCGCGTCGGCCTGATCGCCGTGGCGTTCGCGGATTTGGTCGAATCTTCCGACGAATCCCAGGCGGCGGCCCGTGCAGCGCTGCAAGAAGTCGGACCCATCGTGAGCGCCCATCTCGTACAGCTCCGCGCTTCTCCCGACGTTGAGGTGCGGCGTGCCTCGATGGTCGTACTCGCGCTGGTTTCTGACCAAGCAGCCGTCGACGCGGTTTTCGAGGGCTTGAACGACGAAGCGCTGCACGACGCCGCAGAGTACGCGGTCGAGCTTTTGGGCGGCGCTGCTGACCAGGCGCTCTCGGCACGGGCGCAGCGCGGCGCACCCGAAGAGCGTGCGTTGGCGCTCGAACTCTTGGCTCGCCGCGCGACGGCACAGCCGGCCGCCAGCGTTTCCGCGGCGATCGTCAGCGCCCTCGACGCGTCCGAGCACGTGGTACAGCAAGCCGCCCTCGCTGCCGCTGCTACCGCAGGCGGCGCTGAGTGCGTGCCGAAAGTCGCACGCATGCTGGCGCAGTCCGAAGGCACCAGCCAACGCACGCCCGCAGAGACCGCACTCTCGGCCCTCGTCACTCGCTACCCGGAAAGCGCACAAGGCCTGAGCGAAGCGGAGCATGGCAGCGCCGCGGTTGCTATTGCCATCGCCGCCAGCCCCCTTTCAGTGCGCGGGTCTCGCGAGCACGACGCGGCGTTCTTGGTGTCACTGCTTTCGAGCGACTCGCCACATCTGCGGCGCATCGCCCTCGACGCCTTGGCAGGCCTGCGACATGCGTCCGCACTCGACGCCGTCAGTTTCGCCATCAGTGACGAAGAGCTCGAGGTGCGGCTCGCCGCAGTGCGCGCCCTGGGCCGTTTGGCAAGCGCAGACAATCTCGACGAAGTCCTGCCGCAGCTACTCGATCTGGTTCGTAGCGACCTCAGCACAGAGGTGCGTGCCGCTGCGACGGAATCCCTGGGCCGCATCGCCGATGCACGAGTGCTGCCCGCTCTGCGCGAGCTACTCAAGTCCGAAAGCGCGGCGTTGGCAGTTGCCGCCGTCGAAGCTCTCACTGGGCGCGCCGACGCGGTGCGCTCCGGAGCGCTCGTCGATGCCCTCGCCAACCGAGAGCCCGAGGTGGTCAAAGCCGCCATGCGCGGATTGGCTCGCCCCGGCGATGCCCGCGCCCAAGCCCATTTGGGCGTTTGTCTGGATCACGACAACTGGGACGTGCGGCGGCTCGCCGCGGACTTGCTGGGACGAAGCGGCGAGGAAGGCGCGATGGGGCTGCTCCGCGCGCGCTTGACGACTGAGCGCGAAGCACTGGTGCGCGAAGCGCTGGGCCGCGCCCTCGAGAGTCTGGAATCGGCCCGCGGCTTGCGCCACACCGTACCGCCCAAACCTCGCGAAAGGCCGCGGTGAGCTACCTGCGGCCACCTGGTCCGCGCGCACGGCTTCGCCCCGAAGAGTTCCGTCTGCTGCGCGATTTGATCAACGAACACGCCGGTCTCGTGTTCGACGACGGCGCCATGTACTCCTTCGAGCGACGTCTCTCGGAACGGCTGACGGAACTCGATCTGGGCGGCTTCATGGAGTATTACAAGTACCTCCGCTTCGCGGTGCGGGGTGCCGCGGAGTTGGACGAAGCCACCGACGCGCTGACGACGAAGGAAACCTATTTCTTCCGGCAGGACTACCAACTACGCGCCTTTGACGACGAGCTACTGCCGCGCTTCGTTCGAGAAAACCAAGCACGGCGACGCATGACGATCTGGAGCGCGGGTTGCTCCACCGGCGAAGAAGCCTACACCCTGGCCATGATGACCCGGGAGCACCCAAAGCTCATGGATTGGGACGTGCGCGTCATTGGCACAGACATCTCCAAATCATGCGTGGCTGCGGCCCGGCGCGGCGTATACCGAGAGACCTCCTTCCGCACCACCCCCGATGACACCCGGGAGCGCTATTTCGAGCGCGTCAGCGGCGGCTGGCGTATCCACGAAGATCTGCGAAAATCCACCCACTTTGGCCAGGTCAACCTGCTCGACGCCCATAAGGCGTCCATCGTGGGGCGGGTGGACGTTGTGTTCTGCCGCAACGTGCTGATCTACTTTGACGTTGGCTCCCGACGGAGAGTCATCGACAATCTGTACCAGCGCCTACTGCCCGGCGGGTATCTGCTGCTTGGCCATTCTGAATCCCTAATCAATGTGTCGACTGCGTTCGAGCTCGTGCACCTCAAAGAGGATCTGGTCTATCGCAAGCCCATCGCATCCGGTGGGCTGGACTTCGGGCTGCTGACATGACCGTTCCGGATCGCCTACGCGTGCTCGTCGTGGACGACTCTGCGGTCAATCGCCGGAGCATCTCCGAAGCACTCTCGAAGAGCTCCGACGTTGAGGTCGTCGGCAAGGCAGCCGACGGCGAAGAAGCCCTGCGGCTTGCGCTGCTACTGCGACCCGATGTGATCACCTTGGACTTGGAAATGCCGCGCATGGACGGCTTCACTTTTCTGCGCATCTTGATGAGTCGCCAGCCGACCCCGGTGGTGGTCGTTTCCAGCTACAGCCAAAAAGAAAATGTCTTCAAGGCCTTGGAGCTGGGCGCCCTCGACTTTGTTGCGAAGCCGGAGAAGGGCGCGTCCTCTGAGCTCGCCAGCATCCGTACGGAGCTGATCAACAAGGTCCTGTCCGTGCGCAGTCTTCGACCCAGCACGCTCAGCGCGCGGCCAAGGCTCGAAAGCTTCTCAAAGCTGACGGTCATGCCCGCGCCGCGGGTACGCGACCTCACCCCGCCGAAACGCGTCATTGGCATCGCCTCATCGACCGGAGGCCCCACAGCGCTCATCGAGGTGTTCTCCAAGCTGCCCGACGACTACCCCAACGCGATACTGGTCGCGCAGCACATGCCCGAAAAGTTCACCAAGACCTTCGCGCAACGGCTCGACAAGCGCTCCCGCCTCGCCGTCTCCGAGGCCGACGATGGCGACGTCGTCGGCGCCGGGTTCGGCTTTATTTGCCCTGGGCGCCGCTGCATGGAGATTGAGCCCGAGGGCACGGACCGCCTGCGCGCCCGTGTGCTCGCCCCGCTAGAATCGGACCGTTACGTGCCCAGTGCCGACCGTCTGTTCCGCAGCCTGGCCCGCGTCTTCAAAGAACGCGCCATCGGCGTGATCCTGACCGGCATGGGAGACGACGGCGTGCTCGGCGCACGCGACATCATCGACGCCGGTGGAACCGTGGTCGCCGAAAGTGAAGAGACCGCGGTCATCTACGGCATGCCCGGATCGGCGGTGCGCGCCGGGGTGGTGACTCGGTCCCTGACCATCGGCAAGATCGCCGACTACATCGCTGGTCTGAGCGAATAGAATTTGCCCCTTCGCGGGAATGAAGCAACGCCAGCGCCGGTTACGCGACCAAGACGACAACGCGACCCAGAACGAACCATGCGTCTCGCGGCCCTCACGCAATTCTCCCCCCGTCGACCGGCACTGCTGCTCGCATTCGTGCTTTCAGCGGCGAGCTGTGCGCGCCCCGCAGCCCCAGCCCACGGCAACGCCTCCGCCACCGCCGAAGGCCAGCAGGCCGCCGCGAGCCCCCAGGTCCTGCCCACTCCTGGGCTAGCAAAGGTCGGTGGCACCGCGGTGATCGCCGACGTGGTGCAGCGTGTCTTGCCCTCGGTGGTCAGCATTTCGTCGACCCGCGTTCGACGCCTGCCCCAAAACGCTGATCCTTTCCACCGCTTCTTCGGCCCCGACGGCCCACCCGGCGAGTTCCGCCAACAAGGGCTCGGCTCCGGCGTCGTGGTCGCCGAGGACATCATCGTCACGAACCACCACGTGGTCGCCGACGCCGACGAAATCAAGATCACCACGTCGGACAATCGCGATCTGGAGGCGAAGCTCGTCGGTTCCGACAAGAAAAGCGATCTGGCCGTGCTGCGCGTGGCCGGCGGGAAGCTCAAGCCCCTAAGCTTCGGCGACTCGTCGCGTCTACGCCTCGGCGACGTCGTGCTGGCCATCGGCAATCCCTTCGGCGTCGGTCAGACCGTGACCATGGGCATCGTCTCTGCCAAAGGCCGCGCCGACGTAGGCATCGTCGACTATGAGGACTTCATCCAGACGGATGCCGCCATCAATCCCGGCAACTCCGGCGGCGCCTTAGTCGACATGGAGGGCCGCTTGGTGGGCATCAACACGGCGATTCTTTCCCGCAGTGGTGGCTATCAGGGCATCGGCTTCGCCATTCCCAGCAACATGGCCAAGCCGATCTTGGACAGTCTGCGGCAGCGCGGACGCGTCGTACGCGGCTGGCTCGGTGTGACGATTCAAGATCTGGACAAAGATTTGGCCATCGCCATGGGCCTGCCGGACACCAAGGGCGTGTTGATCGCCGACGTGCACGGCGCGGGTCCCGCCGCAAAGGCCGGTTTAGAACGCGGCGACGTGGTGCTCAGCATCGACGGGCAGATCGTCGATTCCACAGGCCGCCTGCGCAACGTGATCGCAGCATCGGGCTCGAAAAAGACCGTGCGCGTCGAACTGCTGCGCAGCGGCAAGAAGCGCAGCTTCGATGTCGCCCTCGGCGAGATCCCCGAAGAAGCTCGGTCCGCCTCCGCGCCCAGCGCCGGAAAGACCGAGCCCGCCCTCGAAGGCGCGCGCATCGAAGCGCTGACTCCTGCCGCCCGCGCACGCTTGCGCATCGATCCGAAGGTCAAACAAGGCGTGGTCGTCGCGGACATCGAGCGCGGCAGTGCTGCTGCGGGCTCCGGCCTGCGTCCCGGCGACGTGATCGTGCAAGTCGACAAGAGCCCCGTCACTTCGCCGGGAGACTTCCGCGCAAAGTTCGGCGCCGCCAAGTCCCGCGCGCTCCTGCTCGTGCACCGCGCGGGCGCCACGATCTTCGTGGTGGTGAAAAAGTAGCCGCGCCGTAACTACTCCGAGGGGACCAGCGCGGGGGCGCAACGTTGGTTCTGGAACGAGCCATCTGTCTGCGGCACCTGCTCGAAGCACGACATGGCGCAGACTCCGTTGGTTTGGTAATCGTATTGCATCAGGTACGTCTTGCCGGCCACGGGAGGCAAAGCGCACCGCTGCCCTGCAGCTAGCGTCGCTCACGAACTCCGTCTTGTTGACCATGCGTGTCTTGTACTCGGTGCGATAGCGAGTGACGGAGCGCGTACACGAACGATGGTTCGTCCCGTCGCAATTGTAAGACTCGGTCGCTTGATACGGCACCGGCGGAGAACAGAAGGCTCGCTTTTCTTCCCCGGCACGTGGTACGCTGCCTCGTTTATTCTCAACTTGAGGAGCGTCAAATGCGTGGAACTGTGGTGCTAGTTGCTGGTCTGGTTGTCGGCGTGGGTGCATGCGGCTCGGACGACAGCGGAGGAAATACGGGTGGCGGAACGAGCACGGGCGGTTCCGGAGGCACCGGCGCCGCGGGCACCGGAGCAGCGGGCGGACAAGGTGGCAGCGCCGCTGGGGGCGCGACGGGTGGCGGCGCGGGTGCTGGCGGCAGCGCGGGTGCTAGCGGCAGCTCGGGCGCTGGCGGCAGTGCGGGCAGCGCAGGCTCCGGCGGCAGCGCCGGAAGTGCTGGGTCGAGCGGCAGCGCGGGTTCCGGTGGCGGCGCGGGAGCAGCCTGCACCCTGCCGGGTAAGAAGCTCGGCAGCTGCACCATCACGGCAGTCAAGAACTGCACGCAGTACCACGAGCCAACCTTCACCGAGCAGGGCGTCATCGACGGCTGCAAGTCCCCCGGGCAGGTCTACTCCGCCACCGGCTGCGACCATACCGATCAGAACTTCCAAGCCTGCTGCGTGATCCCCAACAACCCAACCAGCTCCTACATTTGCTACTACTTTGGCAACGCCAAGACGAACGAGACGATCTGCAAGGCGCAGGGCGGCGTCTGGTGCCCCTAGACTGAAGACGCGGGGCCCGCGGCCGCAGGAGCAAGCCCGGGGCGGTCTTGGCCACAAGAATCCGAGTAAAAACCCGGTGAAATCACCTTCACCATTGCGTTCTGTACGTTCTGCGTTTACAGAATGTTCATGCAGACGGCTCACTTGCCCATGGCCGAAGACGCCCCGGCCCCGGCCTCACCCCGCGCCGAACTCCCTCGGGCCCAGCTCGGCGAGCGCCGCGCCCGCATCGCGCTGGCGCTCGCCGAGGCCGCGCTGCCCGCGGGTTACGGCATCCCCGGCGGTTCGGCGGAAACCATCGTGCGCTTCGAACAGATGCTGCACTTGCTCGGGGCAGATCTCACCCGCGCAGTGCGCGGCGCCTTGACGCTGATCGATGCAGCCAGCCTGCCCCTGTATCGCGGGCGTTTCAGCGAGCTGACGCTGACCGAACGTCAGCGCATGCTCACGGGCTGGAACGAAAGTGGGTCCAAGCAACTGCGCTGGGCCCTGCGCATGATCTTGACACCGCTCAAGGCCGCACACTTCGACGACGACAGCATGTTCGAACACGTCGGCTGCAGACGGCAGGTCGATGCGCCCAAGCTGATCGAAACCGAGCGTTGGATGCAAGGCGTGATCAACGGCCGCGAGGTCGAAGACGATCTCGAACTCGAGTGCGAAGTTGTCGTGATCGGCACCGGAGCGGGCGGCGCCGCAGTCGCCTACGAGCTCGCTCGCCGCGGTCGCGCCGTGCTCATGGTGGAAGCGGGCGACTATCACAAGCGCACCGAGTTCAACGGCAGGCCCACCCTAGCGTACTCCAAGATGTACGTCGGGCGCGGAGCCACGGTGGCCCTCGGCAACGTGGCGGCGCCGGTTTGGGCAGGCCGCACCGTGGGCGGCACCACTACCGTGAATTCCGGTACCTGCTACCGCGCCCCGGAGCGCACCCTCAATCGCTGGGGCGAGCGCTATGGCCTGTCCATGCTGTCCCGCGACCACCTCGACCCCTACTACGACCAAGTCGAACGCATGCTGCAGGTAACGCCTGCAGATCCGAAGCATCTGGGCGGCTCCGCGCGGGTCATTGCCCGCGGCGCGGAGGCCCTGGGCCTGAACCACGCGCCCTTGCGACGCAACGCGCCGGATTGCGACGGCCAGGGCGTGTGTTGTTTCGGTTGCCCCACGGGCGCCAAACGCAGCACCGACGTCAGCTACGTGCCGGCGGCGCTGTCCCACGGCGCGCACTTGGTGACAGCTGCCAACGTCGATCGCGTGGTGATCCGCCACAGGCGCGCCTGCGGCATCGAAGCACGGCTGCGCTCGGGCCGCAGCTTGCGCGTGAAAGCCGACAGCGTCGTCGTCGCCGGCGGCGCGCTGCTCACACCGCTGCTCCTGCGCCGCAGCGGCGTGTTGCGACGCAGCCGCTACCTCGGCAAGAACCTCTCCATTCACCCGGCAACGAAGGTGCTCGCGCTCTTCGACGAAGTCATCGACATGTCCCGGGGGATCCCCCAGGGCTACTCCATCAATAGCCTGCACGATGACGGCATCCTGTGCGAAGGCGCCTCCGTTCCCATGGACGTGGCGGCCATCGGCGTGCCCTGGGTCGGCGCCGAGTTCATGCACCTGATGGCGAACTACACGCACCTGGCCAGCTTCGGTCTGATGGTGCAAGACACCAGTCGCGGCGAGGTTTTCGCGGGGCCCCGCGGCGTGCCCATCATCCGCTACGATCTGAATCGCTTCGATCTCGAGCGCATGCAACGCGGCATTGCGCTGATCGCCGACGTATTCTTGAAAGCCGGCGCGACGCGAGTGCTGCCTTTCGTGCACCGCGACGCCGTCTTGAGCAACGCAGCGGACGTCGAACGACTGCGCCGACGACGGCTTGCGCCCGGCGACTTCGAAGTCAGCGCGTTCCACCCCTTGGGCACCTGCCGTATGGGCACGGATCCCGAAAGAAGCTGCGTGGGGCCGGACCACGAAGTGCACGACACCGAGGCACTCTACGTCGTCGATGGCAGCGCGGTGCCGTCCAGTCTCGGCGTCAACCCGCAGCTCACGATCATGGCGCTGGCATTGCGGGCCGCAGAAACCATTGACGCGCGCCTCGACCGGCCCCAACGCGACATCGCCGCGCCCCTGCCCGAGGCGCGCGCGGGCTTCGAGTTCGCGGAAACCATGCAGGGCAGCTGGACTCGTTTCGAAGACGACACCGAGCGCCCGCTATCCTTCACGATCCGTGCGCAGTCCCGCAGCTTGGAAAGCTTCGCGCAGCAACGCGAAGTGCGCATCAGCGGCGTGCTCAGCGCAGACGGGCTAGCGACGTCGCGGCCCGCCGAAGGCACCCTG
>CBDUPW010000200.1:0-13208 GCA_965369205.1 uncultured Polyangiaceae bacterium
GCACGTGCCAAGTTTCCCCACCGTATCGCAGCGCTGACATTGTCCTTGGCACGGCTTGTCGCAACACACCCCGTCGGTGCAGTGCGAGCTAGCGCAATCGCCCGCTTGGCCGCATGCAGCCCCCACGGGCAGCTTCTTGACGCAGGTGCCGCCCAGACACTCCTCATCGGTCTCGACGCAATCCGTCGAAGCCGTGCACGGACTCGCGCACTGGCCGGGACACCCGCTAGCACACACTCCTGCGTCCGCCGCATCCGGAAGGCACTTCACTTTCCCGCTGGCGCAAGGCAGCGGGGTCGTCTCGGAATAACAGCTACCCTGGCCGTCGCAGATCATCCCGACGGTGTTGTTCAGAATGCAGCTAGTGGCACCGCAAGCGGTCCCCGTTGGGTAAAGCGCACACTTGGCGGCGGTCCCGGCACACTGCCCCGTCTGTGCACAGCTCGATGGCGCGTCTGTGCTACAATCGCCGTCTGGGTCCGTTCCGGCACGGACTGGCCCGCAGGTTCCGTGGTCTTTGGCGGACTGCTTCCACTTCGCAGCGCAGGTCTCGCACACTCCAGCGCACGCCACGTTGCAGCACACCCCGTCCGCACAGAAGCCGGAATCGCATTCCGCGGGCAGAGCGCAGGGCGCGCCGATGGCGCTCGCCGCCTCCGCTGGCGACGGCAGTAGCACATAACAAGCCAGCAGAGTGCGAGCGACACTCGCAAGGACGCGCAGCGTGCGCGGGGTCCCTTTTACTCGTGGCAACAGCGGAAGCCTCGCGTGGGTGCGGTTTGTTTGCGCGTGATGACCTCGGCGTGGGCGCACGCCAACTGCTGGGCGGAAGATCCATAGCTACCGCCGCGAACCTGGCACGGTCCGTCTTCGGTGTTCTGGCTGCACGCCCCGGTCCACTCAGACACATTGCCGGTGAGATCGAGAACTGACGCCACGGTCGAGCAGGCGGCGAAGGTTCCGGGCGCGACCGGCGACGCGTTGCTAGCGTCCGCCCCGTTGCACGCGTCGCCCTTGTAGCTGGATCCGTAGGGGTACTCGTTGCCTCCATTGGCCGAACAGACGGCGTACCAGTCGCTTTGAGCAGCGTCATCGAGAGCGGTCGTGGAATCCCCACACAGTTCCTTGCCTGCCCAAAGGCAGAATGCCTGCGCGTCACACCAGTCAACGCACGTGACGGGCAGCGTCGCCACCAGCGCCGAGCCCAGACACGTTTCGTTGATGGCGAAACCCGGCGCCGGCCCACTCGCGGGGGGCGCTCCCGCGTCGGCCGCGGCGACGTTCCATGCGCAAACACCCGTCTGGGCACTTGGCGCAGTGGCAAGGAACTCCTGGTATTCCGAAACCGTTGCTTCCGTTGTGTCGACCCAAAGGCACGAACCGTCCGGTCGCTTCCATTGCACCATCGGCGCCCCGTGCAGACTGGGGTCCACCTCCACCGGACACCCAGCGGCGCCCGCACCACCACCGGCGCCGGCGCCGCCGCCTGTCGCGCCACCGGCACCGCTGCCGCCAGCGCCACCGCCCGCCGCGAAATCTTCAAACCCGCCCACCACCTGGCAGGCCGATAGAGAGACCCCCAGGGACAGGAACATGCCGAGCGCCAGCCGCTGCCCCATCAAAAGCTCCCGCCGAAATCGAAGCCGACATGACTCGCTGAGCCGCCCGCAGTGACGCGCACGCCCGGGCGCGGGGCGGCAGCAGGTGCGGCCGACGCGGCCGAATCGCCACCACCGGTGAGCAGAAGCACGGCGCTGACGCCAATGCCTACGATGCCGAGACCGATCCCAACGTTCGCGATGTTCGCCTGCGTTCCAGCCTTGTCGCGATTGTCGGTCGCCGCGCTGTCGCATCCCTGGTGCGACGGACAAGCGTCTTCGGCCTTGCCGTAGCTGCCGAGTGCCATCACCCCAAAGACACTGCCGACGGCCAATGCGGCGACGCCCACGCCTCCGACAACGTAGGCCAACGTCTGTGAGCCGCCATCGGCCTCTGGGGGCTCGTTGCTTGGTGAACGCGTTGACAACGGAGCCTCGGTCACCGGCTGAGGGTTTGTGGTATTGGGCGCGGCAGCCCCGGAAGCCTTTCGCAGCGCAGGCACGGAGAGCGTCTGCGCATCACCCTCGGTCCCGACGGTGACCTGCATCGTCAGCGACTCGTGGCCCGGAGCCGTGATCGTGATCTCGTGAGCACCGGGATCCGTCGGGAGCTTGGACCCGAGGGTACTCGCTTCGAGCTTCACGTCGCCGCGGCGGATCTCGAGGCCCGGGACCTTCTTCGCGACATTGATCGTCAAATACGAAAGCTTCGGCTCCAGGTCCGCGGCCTGTTTTCGTGCTTCGTCGGCGCGATCCGGGCGGCCCTGGGTCTTCGCCAGCCGCGCCGCAGCCAAGAACTCAGCCCAGGCCGTTGCCGTGCGTCCCTCTTTTTCGTGACAAGCCGCCAGATTGAGCAATGTCCCGGAAGAAGCGTCGAGCCGTTGGCTCTCCGCCAGCTTCTTGCACGCAACGGCATACTCCCCCTTGTCCATCAACGCGCGGCCTTCCCGAAACAGCGCCTCAGCGGCTGCGACATCTTGAGCGAACGCTGGCTGGACCTGGCAGAGCAACGCTGCGCCAAGCGCCAAAACCCGGATCGCACCCACCCACGAGCATTCCATCACGGCCGAGCATAGGCGGCCTGGTCGCCGCTGTCAGCCCCGATGCGTCAGCGTCCGCCGTAGACGTCGTCGGTGGGCTTTGTTTGGGTCGTCACTGGCTTTGGAGTCGGTGAGGGCTCGGGCAGCTTTGCTTTACCCAGCGGAGGCGTCGGCGGTGCCGCTTTGACCGACGGACGCGATGCGACCGTATCAGGCGCCGGTGCCGCATCGGCAGTTGCAGATCGCGGGCTCGAAGGCGCTGTCAGGGCGCTCGGCGGCGCAGGAACGATCTCGACTTCGGGTGTGGCGCCGGGAGTGGAGGCGACGGCAGGGACTGCCGCGGAGCTCTCTGCGCTCGCTTGGGGCACGCCGCTCGACCCTCTCAGCGCAAACAACCCGAATCCCGTCAGCAGCAGCAGCGCCAGCGCTCCGGCCGCCGCTAGAGCAACTCCCCGATTGCTCTTCGTGGGCACCGCGATCTGGTCGGATCGGCCAATGGCCACTGCGTGGTCGGTACCTGCGAGGCTATCCGGGGGGGGCGCGGGAACGCTCTGCAGCGTCACGCCTGCGGGCGCCACAGGCCGCGCCAAGCTATTGGGGCCGCCGCCCGTGATCGCTTGGTTCGGCATGCCGAGAGCCTTGGCCAGGGCAGCAGACGCCTCACCTGCGCTCGAAAAACGCTTGTGGGCGTCGCGATTGACGCACCGCAAGAACCAAGCCTCGAACCCCGCCGGCCAGGTCGGCACAAAACCCAGCTCCCGCGCGCGCTCGGCTGGGGACACGATGGGCAAGCTCAAGACCTCACCGAATAGCTGCGTCAGGCTCGCCTCGGGCAGATGCGCGGTCTTCCAATAGCAACGGCCAGTGAGCATGAAGAACGCGATCAGCCCCAGCGCCCAAATGTCTGTGCGTGGGGTGATGGCGCCACCAGCGCCCTGTTCGTAGGCCATGTACAGCGGCGTGCCCTTGACCTCCTGGCTCACCTTCGTCGAACTGCTGAGCACCTTCGCAATGCCAAAATCCAAGATCTTGATGCAGGGCGACCCGTCATCGCGATGCGTCAGAAAGAGGTTCTCGGGCTTTAGGTCGCGATGCACGATGGGCTCCGGCAAGCCGTCTCGGTTCACGTAGCCGTGCGCCTTGTCCAAGCCACTTGCCGTCTGCCGCATGCAAACAACGACTTGCTCCGGAGACATGGGGCCTTGACCAAGCACCGCCTTTTCTAAGTCTTCGCCAACAAGCAGCTCCATCACCAAGAACGGCATCCGCAGCGTCTCATCAAATCCGGCATCGATCACGCCGACGATGTGCTCGCTATTCACACGTCCGGCGATGCGCGCTTCCTGTTCAAACTTGCTCACTGCGTCTTGGGAACTCAGAACGTGCGGCCACAACACCTTCAGGGCCACACGCAACTCGGTCGCAAGCTGTTCGGCGATATAGACTGCTCCGAACCCGCCCTGTGCGAGAAAGTCGTGGATCCGGTAGCGGCCGGCGAATACCTGGTCCTTCTGCAGCAAGTCGCTCATCGAGCGCCTGTCCGCCACGCCGGTCTGCGCCGACGCACGAAAGCCAGCCCAAACACCAACAAGGCCCAATGCCAGGACTTCGGCGCATCCTTCGCGCCGGCAACCTTGCAGCCACAGCCGCCGTCATCGTCAGCGTTGAACTTCTTGGCGCCCGCGCTTCCACCACCGCCGTCGGGGCCAACGCCGCCGCTTCCCCCAGAGGCCGCTCCACCTGCGCCCGCATCCTGCTGGACGCACTTGCCGCCCTGACAATCATGGCCCGGCGCGCAGTCGTTCTTGTCAGAACATTGCTGCTGGCAGGCGCCGGCAACGCATTTGTAGCCGTTGCAACTCGATACCGTGCCTTCCGGCGACTTGACGTTGTACGCGTCCGCACAAGTGGCGCCTGTGGAGCTGCAAGTCCCGGTGGCCGTGTTGCAGCTCGCGCCACCTTTGCAGTCCGCACTCGTCACGCAGCTGGTCTTGCACGAGTTCGAAGCACTGTCGCAGGTGTATTCACCGCAATCTATGACGGCCGCCGCGGCGCACTGACCCGTGCCATCGCACTGCGACGCCGGCTGCAAAGAATCATTGACACACTGAGCGGTTCCGCAAGCCTTGGCAGCGCCTGGGAAGGTGCATCCGTCCACCTTGGCTCCGTCGCACAGCCCGCCGCAATCTGTGCCGGCACCGGCGCACGCCGGCCGCGTCGTGCCCTTGTCAGATTGGGGCGTTCCCTGGAACGGCTTGCACTGTCCTTCCGTACCCGCCGCAGCGCAGAACTCACACTGTTGGGTGCAACTCGAATCACAACACACGCCATCGGCGCAAAACCCAGACTGGCACGAAGTCGCGGTGCTGCAGCCAGCGCCGTTTGCTGCCTTGGGCTTGCACACGCCGCCTTCGCAGTAGTTGCCGTTGACGCAGTCCGTGTCGGTGCCGCAAGGGCTCGTGCAAGCGCCGGCCGTGCAAAGGTATGGGGCGCACGGGATACCGTTCGCTTCGGTCACGCAGAGGCCCAATCCGTCGCAGACTTTGCCCTTGACGCTGCTTCCGACGCATACGGTCGCGCCGCAAGCGGTCTGAGCCGAGTACAACGCACAGGCGCCCGCTCCATCGCAGTTGCCTGTCTTGCCGCAAGTGCTGGGCAGATCCTGAGCGCAGTCGGTGTGCGGGTCGAGGCCTGTGGCCGCCGGCCCGCACTCCCCGTGGTTGGTCAGGGATTGTTTGAGCGCCGCGGCGCACGCCACGCACGGGCTACTGCAACCGGAGTTGCAGCAGACGCCATCCACGCAGAACCCGCTGGTGCATTCCTTCGTCGCGGCGCACGTCTCGCCGTTGGTCTTCTTCGGCTGGCACGTGGAGCCACCGTCGCAGTAGTACGAACTGGCGCAGTCCGTGTCGCTGGCACATGACGTGGGACAGGCGGGACTCCCGCCACTGCACAGGTAGCCACCCGTGCAGGTCCCCGGCAACCCCTTCGCGATCGTCGTGCAACTGCCGTTCAGGGATGCCCCGAGCGCCGAAGCACAAACATCGCAGCCACCCGCGCAGGCCGTGTTGCAGCAGTACCCGTCGACGCAGTTGTTGCTGGCGCACTGACCCGCTGAACTACAAGCCTGACCGTTGGCCAGCTTGCACGCGCCCGCGCCGTCGCAAGTATTGGTCCCCGTGCAATTGTTGTCCGGGCCACTGGTCACCAGCGTCGTGCAAGTGCCTGAAGCGTTGGCACAAGAACGGCACGGCGTCGTGCAGCCATCTGCGCAGCACACGGAGTCCTGACAACTGGCGCTGGCGCACTCGGAGCCAACGCTACACGGCTGTCCGTTGTTCTTCTTACAGGAGCCTGAAGCATCGCAACTGCTCGCGCCGCTGCAATTGTTGTCCGTTTGGCTCGTGACGAGGGTGGTACACGTCCCTGCCGCGTTCGCGCAGGACCGACACGGAGTGGCGCAAGTGTCGGCGCAGCACGTGCCATCAACGCAGTTGCCACTGGCGCATTCGCTTGCGGCGCTGCAGGTTTGACCCAGCTTCTTCTTGCAATTGGCGGAGGCGTCGCAGGTATTGTTGCCGGTGCAGCTGTCCGGATCATCGGCGCTTGCTACCGGATTACACGCCCCCGAAGCGTTGGCGCAGGAGCGACACGCCGTCGTACACGCGTTCTGACAGCATGTACCGTCCTTGCAGAATCCGCTGGCGCATTCCAGAGCGTTGCTGCAGCCTTGCCCGGTCTTTTTGAGGCAAGTGCCCGCGGCACTGCAAGTGTTGACGCCGTTGCAGTTGTCGTCGTCCTGACCGCCAACGACGCTGGTGCAGGTGCCGGAAGCGTTGGCGCAGGAGCGGCACGCCGTAGTGCAATTGTCCGCACAGCAGCGACCATCCCGGCAGAAGTTGCTGGCGCACTCACTCGCCCCGGTGCACACCTGCCCATTCTTCTTCTTGCAGACGCCGCTCTCATTGCAGGTATTCGCGCCGGTGCAACTGTCGGGATCGTCTGCTGCCTTCACTATCGTGCAGACACCAGATGCAGTTGCGGCGCCATTCTCGTCGCAGCGCTGGCAGGTGCCGCACGAAGCTGCCTCGCAGCAGACGCCGTCGGTGCAAAACCCCGTGTCGCAGGCAGTACTCGCTCCGTTCGGACTGCAAGCATTTCCGCGCACGTAATAGGTGTGGGTGTCCGAGAGTTCGATGGGACCAGCAGGGGTGTCCCCACTAAAAACCACCGCTTCGCGGCGCACGCTGTCATAGGCCATGGACGTGCTGCGCACCGACGGCACGGTGCCAACGGCCACCGGAAACGCCGCGATCCACTTCTGGCCGTCCCATTCCATCGTGTCGTTGATGGCGCCGGACACTCCCTTTCCGCCGAACATCACGACGCGCTTGCGGTTGGTATCGTAAGCGGCACCGGCTTGTTGGCGCGAGGCCGGCACAGGGGTGCCGGTGTACTTGGACCAATTGTTGGACGTGCTGTCGTACATATAGGTGTCCGACACCAGCGTCGCGCCGTTGAACCCGCCGAATACGATGATGTCACCGTCGACGTCCTGCGACATGATATGGCCCGAGCGCGCGACTGGCTTGTTCGTGTCGCAGCTGCTGGGCGCCTTGCAGAGCTCGACCCAAATATTGGACGCGTCATTCCAAGCCCACATTTGCTTGGAATACACTCCGCTGGCATTCCCGCCGAACAGCACGAGTTGTTTGAGCCCGGGATCGTACGCCATGGCCGGGCCGCGCGCCCCCAGAGGTTTGTTCGTGCCGGAGACACAGCTCAGGCAGCGCTGAGTCCAGACCCCGCTATTGAACACCCAGGTGTCGCTCAGATACCCGCCGTTGAATCCTCCGAACAGTAGGATCTGCTTGGTATTGGGGTCGTACGCCATCGCCGCCTCACGACGACCAGCGGGGCCAGTCGCCGCGACTCCCCACGCGGTCCCGTTCCAGGTCCACGCGTCGCTGCAGAAGGGAGCCCCGCTGCAGCCCCCGCTCACGTCGTAGCCACCGAACATGAGCGTGTAGGAAACGCTCTCGTCGAAAGCCATCATGTGCGTCGCGCGCCCGATTGGACCGTCGACCTTTTGGGTCCACACCGCCACTTCCAGGGCCGGATCCAGCAGAATCGGGTATTCGAGGCCAGTCGTGTCGACCTCAATCACGATCTGATCGCCCTCGACGCGGATCGATGCATCTCGACGCTGGGCCGCCGCATCCACTGCGAATGGCGCCGGGATCCGCAGGGCGGGGCGTCCCTCCGTGTCCACGAAAGCAAGCGAACCGCCGGGCTCCAACTCCATGCGCGGAAGCCACTCGGGCAGTTCGACGCTCCAGCTGAAACTAGTCCGGGCACGACTGTCACGCAGAACCAGCAGCTCTTCGTAGCGATATTCGGTCGCGGCGACCAAGATGTCCACCGAAGGGTACGCTTCCTCGTAAACCCCCTGGCCATTGTGCACGCGCATCTCGGCGGGAGCCGCTCCCGTTCGAACGATGCGCAGCGTGCGACCTGCCGAGTCGCTCAGGCCCGCAGAAAACGCCTCGTTTGCGCGCGGCCCGACGCGCACGGCGATCCGGCTGCCGCTGGCGCCTAGCCCGCGCCAACCCGGCGATTCAAAGTACTGATCGCGCGGCAGAAGGCCGCCGACGCTGCGTTGCAAGAAGCGCAACAGCGGTGCATCGGCGCGCGCCAGCGCGCTGACTTGCGAGAACGCCTGCGACGGCGCGTCGGCCTGGGCGCCACCGCTGGGTTCCGCCGGCGCGCCCGACTCCGTCGAATCAGATGCTGCACAGCCCTGAACTGTGCCCACTGCACTCGCCAATGCAAGCACCAGCCCCACGAGTTTGATTCTCGTTGCCACTTGAAACTCTCCTCCGCCGCCCTGTGAGAAGCGACCTAGCCGCCCAATCCAAGGCTATCCCAGAAAGACGAATCCTCGCAACCGAAGGGGCCGCCACCGCTGTCAATCGTCATTGACGCCCAAAGTGAATCCTCGGAGAATCCGCGCCGGATCAGGGGAGACGCGCCTCAGGCCATGCCAGCGGCCAGTGGAGTCATCGCTGCGCGTGTCGATCTTGATCCCCACCGAATCTCCGCACTCCTCGTTCCAACCGCGCCCTGCTCAACGGAGGCACCGTGTCTTTCGAAAACACCCTCATCCATCCCTCAGGCCGTTCTCTCGTGCTCGACCCCACCCGCGTCGTGCTGGCATTCGACCCTGGCGGCAGACCAAAAAACCTGGTGCAAGCCCTGGCTTCGGCAGGGCTGGTGCCCGAAGACTCCGCACCAGGCGCGTCGAAGCGTCTCGTCAATCAGAGTCCCCGCTACTTCTTCGCGCGCTCTGCAAACGGCGAACGGCTGGACGCTACAGTAGCGAAGAAGCTTCTCGAACTGCTCGGCAAGAAGACCGCCAAACCACGGTTGCTTTGGGTTGGCGGTGTGTATCGGTTCGCCGGCTCGGACCGGGATCGCGATTTGATGGCGCCGGTTCAGGACGCGCTGATCGTGCGGCTCCAAGACCCGAAGTCTGCCAAGGCACAAAAGGCGCTCCTGGCGCTGGTGAAGCGCCTTGGACTCGTCGTGGACGCCAAGAGGTCCAAACAAGTCGAGGGCGGGCTGTTCGTGCGCCCAGGGGACGTGAACAAACGCCCGGCGACGGCAGCCGTTGCGCAGCTTCTGGAGGCCGGGCCCAAGCTGGTCGCCCAGGCGCAGCCGGACTACGTCCCGCTCATTTCTCCTGCGTCGGCAACGCCCAGCAGCGAAACGCACTGGGCGATTCAATGGAACATGACCCAGATTGGCGCCGAAGCCGCCTGGGACAGCGGCACCGGCGATCCGTCGGTGTTCGTGTGTGTGATCGACAGCGGCATCGAGCGTGGCCACGAGGAGTTGAATCGCGCCACCAACCGAGGACACAACGTCGACTCCGGCCTTGAAACGGTGGGCCTGGTGCCCGGCGTTGGAGACGTGACCGCTCCCGCCTTTCCAACTGCGCTCGGGGCCGGGCACGGGACCGCCATGGCGAGCATTGCCTCGGCGACATGGGATGCCGGTGGCGTCGCCGGACTTGCCGGTGGTGCGTCGCTGCTGGCGATCTCTGCGCCGAACTGGGCGGCATTCGAAGTCGGAGCCGCCATCGATCGAGCACGGGATCTCGCAGCGCCACCAACGGGCGGCGTCGGCAAGCGCGTCATCCTGCTGGGTGGCGTGAGCGCAACATGGGCCGGTACTGGCGTGGAAACTGCGTTGAACGCAGCGCTCGCCGCCGGGCTGATCGTGGTGTGCCCCAGTGGCAACACCAACGCCCTGGGTGTCGACTATCCCGGCGATGGTACGCATCCTGAACTGATGGTCTGTGGCGCATCGGACCAAGCCGACGAGCGGTACACTTCGAGCTACGGCCCGACGATCGCCGTCGTGGCGCCGGGAAAAGACGTGCCGGTGGCTGACCTGGTCGGCGCCAACGGCTACTCGACGGACAGCTACCACTTGGTCTTCGAAGGCAGTTCCTGTGGCGCAGCACACACTGCGGGAGCACTCGCGTTGCTGCTGTCTGCATCGGGGCTGGACTTCGCGAGCTACCCGGGTGCTGGGCTGCGCGAGAAGCTCCGGAGCGTGATCGAGCGAACGTCCGAGAAGGTCGGCTCCGTCGCCTACACCACAGAGATCAACCCCCGAAACGACGAGATGGGCTTCGGTCGCATCCGCGCGGACTATGCCGTGAGTTTCGCGGATGTGATGATCAAGGATGACCCCGTCGACACGGGCGTCGAGCCTTCGACGGGCGTCTTCTGGCGGGACTCGGACATCGTTGCCCGCAAGGATCCGGAGACGCAGGCGGTGGTCGAGGCCAACTTCGATGTCTGGCAGCCGGACGCAGCGCAAGCGCGCAACATCTACGTCAAACCGGACTTGTCGGACTCCTACGTATACGTGCGTGTGGGCAATCTCGGACCCGCTGCCGCCACCAACGTGCGCGTGCGCTGCGTCGGCGCCGCGTGCTCTACTGGCTTTCAATACCCTACCGACTGGAATGCGGGCGAAGACGCCACCCATCTGGTGATGACACCGAGCCCGTGGACTGGCGATCCAGGCGCGGTTGGCGACGAATACGTGGTCGGCAATCTTGCCCAGGGCGTGACGAAGATTGTCCGCTTCACGGTCTCCCATGCGCAAGCCCTCAAGGCGCGCGACACCTGGTCCGGTCACGCCTGTGCATTGGCGCGTGTCACCGCAGACAACGACCACGCGTTCAATCTCTTTTCACCGGCCGCTCCAACGGGTGGCGAACAATCCCGGCGCAACAACCTGGTACAACGCAACCTGCACTCGGTGACGGCCACGAGTCCATGGTTCTTCCCGTTCTTGGCAGGAGGCACTGAAAACCCAGACGATGAATTCGAACTCATCATCGACACCAGCCGTGTGCCCAGCGGGACGCTCGTGCGGCTGCATCTAGACGACGCGAAGCGCGCCTTTCCAGATATCAGCGTCGATGAGCTCTCCGCAAAGCGCCACACGTCGGCATCCGCCCATATCAGTCGCGGGCCGAACTTCACGCTGCTCGATCGCGCTCGGGTTCAGCTTAGCTGCGGCGGCGCCGAGGGCGTCCTGACGCTGCAACCCGGTACCCGCTTTGAGTGCCTGGCAAATCGCACAGACGTCGCGACGACCGGAGCGCAAGTCACCGTGGCGAACGGCAAGCGCGTGGTGGAAAGCCGGGCGCGCCGGACGTCCGTACGCCTGCAAAAACGACCCCACGAGCTCTTGCCGCTTCTTCTCGAGATTCCCTTGCCCGCTGGCACGCAGCCCTCAGATCGCTACTTGGTGGACGTCTCGCAGCGGGATCGTAGCGGGCGGATCGTCGGTGGCTTCAGCCTCGTGCTGCTGCGCTAAGAGCGAATACGAAACGGCTCACGGCATTTCGATGCCGACCACGACCTGGTCTTCCTCGCCGTTGCCAACGTCGGAACGGATCTTCGTCGACCAATCGATTTCGACCTCGCGGGGCTCGCCGTCGAGCTCGAGCTCCACCCGGTAGCGCGCCTCGCAACGAAAGCAGACCCGGGGAAACAGATCCGTCAGCGTGCCCTGGGGCACCGCCCCCGCCGCGGCGTCGCGATCCGCGAAGATGCGGCGCTCCAGCTTGGGCAGCTTGGGGTCGTCGGGCACCATGCGCACGATCACCGGAGTCGGCGGCCCCTCCCCGCGCCAGCGTCCCGTAACACCCACCGAAAGATCGTACATCGCGGGCGCAAAGGCGCGGTAGCGAAAGCTCAGCTTGGGGGTCTGCTCGCTGAGCACCACGGCGTGCTCCATTTCCGCGCTGGCTTCGCTCCCGGGTTTGCTCGTCGCCAGGCTTGCCAGGGCGCACGCCATAGTGGCCAGCAACGCCAGGGCGCGCCGCCAACGGCGCCGCCCGTGGTCCCTGGCGCTCGCGAGGCTGTCGCTCAGCTTGCAATCTCCCAGGCTGCCCACCGCCGCCCGTGGTCCCCGGCGCCCGCAGGGCTTCTCGTTCCAAACGCGATCGCTGGCGCCTCGGGGCGCTCGGCTCAGCACGCGATTTCCAACGCCACGCAGAGCTCCTGCCAGGCGTCGTCGTCCCAGATGGCGCCCTGGGCTGCCACGCCAGTCGCCCCGGCTTCCAGGCACGCGGCGGCGTGCTTGGCCGTGACGCCACCCAGTGCGTAGAGCAACGGCGCGCCGGGCCGTTTGCGAAGCGCAGTAGCCAACTCCGCAAGCGCGTCCAGCCCCAGGGCCGCCGCGCCCTTGCGCGGGGCGCAAACCGGCGCGAGCACCACCGCGTCTGCAGAGGACGCAAGCGCGGCCTTGGGCTCGTGCACCGCCGCGTACACGGGGACTTCGGGCAGCAGCCGGCGCGCATCCTGCACGGACACGGAGCGCTCCCCGAGATGCACGGCGTCCACATCGAGCAAACGCGCTAGATCCAGGCGGTCGTTGATCGCGAAGCGGTGGCCAAAGTCGCGACTCAGCTTCCGAAGCACCTTGCCAAGCGACGCCAGGCGCGCTGTGGGCAATTCCCGATCCCGCAGCTGCAGCAACACGGTTCCCGGGTGGGAGTGGTTGAAGAGCGTCTGCACGCGCATCAGGGTCGCGTAGTTGCCCTGAGTTTGGAAGTCCGTGATGGCGATCAACCGCGGCGGCTTCATTTCGTTTTCGCTTGCTCCAGGTCGTCCCGCGCCATCTTGGCGAAGCGGCTATTCGGGTAGTGTGCGATCAAGTACTCCAAGGTGGCCCGCTCGGACTCCGCGTCGCCCTTGGCTTTGAACTCCTGCGACAACCCGTACAACGCTTCGCCGGGGGTCTCGTGGCGACGGAGATTCGGGTCCGGATCGCCCGAGCACTGCATGGGCGCGTAGCCCAGCGCCGCCGATAGCAGGATCATGCCAAGTCGCACGGGGCACAACGTGCTCCAAGCGCCGACAAGTCGCAAGTATCATGAAGCGGAAGTGGGCGAGCTCGCTGCGCCGGAGCGCGACACGCGCCAGAGCAGGCCCGCGGCCAACGCCGCGCCCAGAGCATCCGCAACAAAATCCAGCCACTC
>CBDUPW010000201.1:0-13177 GCA_965369205.1 uncultured Polyangiaceae bacterium
GCCGCCCATGCCGCCCATGCCGCCCATGCCGCCCATGCCGCCCATGCCGCCCATGCCGCCCATGTCGCCGCCGCCCATGCCAGCTCCCGCGTCTGCGGATTCGGGCTTGGGCTTGTCAGCGATCAGGCAGCTGGTGGTGAGCAAGAGGCCCGCCACGCTGGCTGCGTTTTCGAGGGCAGCGCGCACGACCTTCGTGGGGTCGATGACGCCGGCTTTGGTGTTGCCCCCACCGGTCGCTGCTTCGCAGCGCCCACCTCCCCCAAAGCCGGGCTGCGCGTTCGCCGCGAGCAATGTGATTCAGAGCAACGACACGAATCGAATTGCGGCGAACGCTCGCGCGGCAGGGGGAGGTCGGTGCGCTGCCGCACTCGGCAACAAGCAGTCACGTTGTCGACGAACGCGGCGACATCAAAGGGCAGCGGAGATCTCCAACCCTTCGTCAAAGTGACAGGTGAGGTCGTACTTGTCACCGCCGTTGTTTACGTGAATGGTCTCGTACCATCAGCGGCAGTCAACACCATTCGCTCTGGGTTCCCCCCAAGCCCTGGGCTCCCGTGAATGAACACGACCTTCGAGCTAGATTGCATCCGCAGCCTTCTGGTGGCAGCAAGAACCAACGGCAGGGATGTGCCGCGACGACATGTGCGACGCGCACCCACACCAGCGGAGGACTCCCTGTCGCGTTGACGCTTAGTTCACGCGCGGTATCCTTGGCGAACAAACTCAATCGGGGGTCAACAAGATGTCGCTCCACGCACACACGCACACACTGACGCGCAAGTATGTGCTCGGCGCGCTGGCCGCGATCGCGTTTTCTAGCAACGCGGTGGCTGATCCGCGGTGTCCATTTGTTCCACCGGGACAGGTAGAGCGCGACGCAGTGCTGCCAGAGTTGTGCGAGTTCTTGCCCCGCTCGCCGGTCTTCCTCGACAAGGACACGATCACTCGCTGCGATATGGACCAAGACGGCAATGGCCTGGACGACGAGATCGAGGACCAAATCGCCAAGTGTGTCACGCCGATCTTTAGGTTTGACACCGATGAGCCCAGCGATTCGCTTCTGGCCGGTGAGCCGGTGCTCGGCTACTCGTCTTGGCGCATTGCCGCACCCGGATTCGGAGTGCGGATCCGCTTCCGCTTTGTTGCACTGTTCCGACGAGACGGCGGATTCGTCAATGACGACTCAGTTGGCTGCTGTTGCGATGCCCATGAGGGCGACAGTCAGAACTTCACCATTGATGTTCACGCTTTCAAAGATGGAGCATGGCGGGTCGAGCTGTCCGATGTAAACTTCGCGTTGTCGCCGCCCACCACCTGCACACCGCCCAAGGTGATTGGCATGCGTCCCGTCGTGTATCCATCCGCCGGAAAACACCACTGGTACAGCGAGCCGGGCGTCGACAAGTGGGACAACCGTTGCACCGAGCACCATCGAGGAAACGGCGAAGTGCGTTCCCCCACCACGCTTTTCAAAGTGCCGTGGAGCATAGGTCTGGGCGGGGCTGCAGTTTTCAACACGTGCGCCGTTGTGGCATCAGGCGGCACAAAGTTCCCGCCGACCACAGGGCTTCAAGGGTTCAAACTCGACAACCTCGGCTTTTCGGGTCAGACGCTGTTCACCAAGTTTTACAAGGCCGATCCGATCGTGCCTCTTCTGGATGGTTCATTCACGCCCGATGCAGACGGCGATGGGCTGTCCGAAGTTTCCGCCTGGGACGAAGTCGAAAATGTAATTTCGCACGCGCCAACGGACCCGTGCGTCATCGACTCCACCAACCCGCCGGACGACGACAAGGACGGCCTGATCGGCAAGTGCGACACAGATCCGAACTTCAAACAGACGTACGTCGGCCCTGGCACGCCGGGCCAACCCGCCGTTCCGATCACTTCGTCGTGGCTGCACGGATTCTCCTCGATGGAGTGGGGCGGTTTTCTGGACCGGGATCAGGACGGCTCTCCGGACGGCGTGGACCAATGCCCGATCCTGAAACCGGCGGGATCGAACACGATGGGGGGCCTCAATCGCTGGGGAAGAGGATGTCAACTGGCCACCGCATCCCGAGAACAACAACGTGCTTGGCTTCTTCCAGCGCGGGTCGACCTGCGACCCCCAGCCGGTCGCGCTGTCTACGTGGAAGCAAGCGGATCCGAGCTTCAAGCAGTGCGCTCCTCCGGGATTCTACAGCACGGGCAGCGACCAGCCTGTGAAGATTGACACAATGATTGGGCGTGGGATCAGCGCCAACGATCCGTTCTGGGATGCGCCCAAACTCGAACTACCAAAGTCCTTCAGCAGTCAGGCACGTCGATGTGCGTGTCGACATCGCCTTGTTCCGGGTGTTGTATTCGATGGCGCGGCGTGCGTGCTGAACCCGGACAGCGACTGTTTTCGCAGCGGGGCGCGCCCAGCCACTGACCTAGACCTCGGTCCCGGACGTGGTTGGATTGCGGTCGACCGCCCAGGCTGCAGCCGCGATCCGGACTCGTTCTGCGCGAAGCGCACAGCCGCTCTGCCCAGGCTCGCCACCGTCAAGAGCACGGCATCCTGGGATTGGCGCACTGAAGTTGATACCTACTGCACGGCCGCCGAGTGCGTCGGCAACGGCACTCCGCATTTCGCGAGTGACGATATTACCTACATTGAGCCACCGAAGGGCGAGCCGAGAGTGCCACGCCTCACCCACGAATACGCGGTGTGGACGCTGGTCGATCTGGAGAACCACCTGGGTGTTTCAGATCACCGCCCGGGGGCCTCCATCGATCCGGAGTACGACTCGCGCGGAACCGAGCTACTGGACACTACCACGCAGGAAAGCATTCGCATCCGTTCCAGCTTTTTCGAGAAACCTGTGTCGCGTCGCACCGGCCAGCATACAGCGTTCTACATCGGCCTGGACTGCGCGCTGAACACCCTCGAAGAGAAGCTGACCAGGATCCACCTGTGGTTCGGCCCGGACCCGGTATCTCCCGCGACCTCCGGTTTTGGTGATCTTCGCCTCGTTGCTCACGATGGCAGCGCCTTGGGCAATGTGGCGCTGGTGCGGCCTGCAGACGAGAATGCCTCGCAAATCGCGTTCACGTTGGGAGGCGCCGCTGGTTGGCTCACGGACGAAGCCGTGCACGTGGTGCCGTTGGCCCGCAGAGCCGGAGTCATCTTCCCGGGACCGTCGTTGTCCGCCGCTTCGGCGGACGACTTTGGTGATCCCGCAGCCGAGCCGGATCTGCTAGCGGTCGAGCGGAGCGAGGGTCAACCCCGCTGGGCTCGGCTTTCGGCGGTGCACGTCGAGCCGACCGTCGTACACTACACGGTCGTTGCGGAGGGCGCGCTGCGGGGCAGTCTGTCGCCGGAGGCGTTGCTCGTCGCCGACAGCGCAGGCAGCACCGCGGCCATCATCGACTTCGCCAACGGGGTGGCCGAAAGTTACGCGCCTGAGTTCGGGCGCTGGGCTCGCCTGCCGCTACCGCAGCCACTCATTGGCCGTACAGACGTGGCCGTCGCACTGTGGGGCCCGAATCTGCTGATGGCCGGTGGTGCGCTGAATGATTCCGTCAAGGGCGATCTATGGCAGATAGATTTGCAGGGCGCGGGAACTTCGCTGCTACGCGAGGATCTGCCGGCGAGGCGTCAGGCGCAGCTGCAGGTCGCACCCAGCGGCCAGAGCGTGCTCTTGGTTGGCGGCATTGACCCACTCAACCTGCGCCATGACGACGCGTGGCAACTTTCTCTGGCCGGGCTGCCGCCGCGCGAATTCGTCCCAGTGCGCAAATTCGCTGACACAAGTCGCGCTGCTGACTTCGATCCGCGGACGACGGCACTGGTCGCTGATCCCTACGGCTCCGACCTGACCGCCGTGACCTTCGACCCGGTTTCGCCAACGAAGAGCGCCACCTTGGTGCGCACCCACACCGGCTGGCAACCCGCCGCTCCGAACGGAGAACCACTAGCTTGCGCAGCTTCGGACGCGACCGGCGGCGAGCTGTGCGCAATCGGGTCCGAGTGGTGGGGTGGACCAGGGCGCAGACCCTGCAATGCTGCGACGAACACCTGTGAAGGTTCCGGTGGCGCGTTGCTCGGCAGTGCCACGATCCCTGGTTTGAAGCCCGTCGATGCCGCAGACATCGACGCTGCCAGCGTCTGGATCGCCCGCGGAAAATCACTTGAGCGCTGGGCCGTGGATGCCGACTTGAAGCCGTCTCTCGCCGACAGCGTGCAATTGACGTCGAAACCGCGCGACGTTCGAGCCCAGGGCGGCAATGCCCTCGTGGCAACCAAGAACGGCGTGCAACTTGCGCGCGGCGGCCCCAACGGATTCGAAGTGAGCCCTACGGTTCCTCTGTGCGGACGTGCGCTGCACATCGAACCTGCGGGTGACAACGTTTGGGCTGTTGCGACAAGCGTCGGGCTCGCACTCCTGGGCGACAGCGGGGACGGCAACCTCTCGCTGCTCTCGATGTCGCTGCTTTTGCCCTTTGCCCCGCAGCACCACGAACTCTTGCCTCTCGAAATCGAACCGTCTTCGATTCAAGCGTGCATCAACGCGACAGCCTGGCTCCCGACCTGGGTGGAGAACGCGATCGCGAACGTGACGCAACTGGCCGCGGCGAGGCCGGGGCAGCTGCTCATGGCGTCCGGGCCGCGGCTGTTTCTATTGGACATCATGGATCCCGCGGTCCCCGCAGTCACACTTCGCGCGGGTGTCCCCCACCCGGTGCGGGCGCTTCGCTTTGATGCACTGGGACAGCGGGCCTACGGACAGCACCACGGGACTCACAAGTCCTTCATCGCCGACCTGCGGAATGGCGCGCTGAGCGTCACTGCTGGGCACACTGTTCCAGATTGGGTGGAGCGCCGCGAGGCCGGGGATCTCGCGCTTCGCGTCACGAAGTGGCGCCGGGCAGAACTGGCACGGGTCGCGCGTTGAAGGCTCGACGGTTGCTGCCCGTGGTGCTGCTCTGCGCCCTGCCACTGGCGGCCCTCGCAGGTTGCCCCGGGGAGGACAGCAGCGGAGGCGGTGCAGCGGGCACAGGCGGCGGCAGCGGCAGCGGAGGCAGCGCAGGCGACGCAGGCGAGCTGTGGGATCCGGTGTGGCACGAGACAAAGCAGAAGACGTGGGAAACCGTCGGACCCGGGGGCAGCCCGGACTGTGGGCCTGGATGTCGGATGGCGTTGAACGAGCCGCTGGCGGGCCTGGAAGGCTTCGTCTTTACTTCGAATCGCGTTCTTGCGACGGGGGCCAAGGGCGTAGCTTTTGCAGAGATAGGTGCCACAACGACCGCGATTCTGCCTCACGACCCTTTCGGACCCGAGGACGGCAGACTGCAGCTCTCCGCCTGGGGAGATTTCATCGGCGCGTTGAGGTCGTTCGGCATTGGACAGGGCCAGGTGGAAGTCGTGAACGTGTTGACCGGGGAGACCAAAGTCGCATTCAAATACACTCCGCCGGGCGAAGACGCCGTGTATGGCACCGCCCTCAACTCCAAATACGTGTTTTGGCAGAAGAGCGGGATCTGGTCTCGCAACTTACACACGGGAGAAGTGAAGCAGGTGGTTCCAAGCGGGTGCTATTCGATGTGTGCGAGCGACGACATGCTATTCTGCGATAACGGAAAGATCTACGCCATCGATCCAGACACGACTGAGAAGACCTTCGTAGACACCGGCGGAGAGCTGCAGACGGATGGCGCGTGCTCCCCCGACCGGAAGCAATACGCGTGGATCGACTACCGCGATCCTCCTGGACCCGGTGCGTCCAAGAGCTTCGGTCGCAGCGGCGGTGAAGTCTACGTGTACGATTTGGCTACCAACAAGACGCGTCGGGTCACCTTTGATTCGCCCGGAGATCCGATGGGCAAGGTGTATCCCGCAGTTTCGGGCGCACTCGTTGTCTGGAGCCAACCGCCCGACGGAGCGCCGCGCAATCCCGATGACTCCAGTATCCTGTACCCGGCAGCAAAAACCCTGGGAATGCTCGACTTGAACACTGGCGAGCGTTGCCGTTTGCTTTCGCCGACACCTGGCAGACTCACTGCGAAGGCAGTGTACGGACGTCGTGTGGTCGCGACCTGGCTGGACAAGACGGCCAACGAAGTTCGCCTAGTTGACCTCAACCTCGACGATCCCGGCTTGCAATGGGCGTGTGAGCCAACACCGGGTTGGAAGAACTAGTTTCGTGTGCTGCTCCGCCAGTACACTCCGTTGGCCCGCAGTCTCGGCTGCTCTTGCGATTGCCCTGCTGTACACCCCGGTTGCAAGCGCCCAGACTCGCGCTCCGGATCCAGACCCGCAAGAGACTCAGCCGCGTGGCTGGCTGCTCGTGACCGGAAGCCTTCTGTTTAGCATTGGCTACGGCTACGCCGCGGCAAGCGCGGCTTTTGGGGAGCCGACGAAGCACGGACAGAACGAGTTCGGCTCTCCGGGGCTGCTCTACATTCCGATTATCGGGCCAACGTTGTTCGACGCAGACTTTTGCTCGGAAGCGTCGGACCACTTCGCAAAGGAACTCAACGGCTCGACCGACCGGCAAGAAGTCTGTGGAAGTAGCTGGACGCTGCTCTCTACATTGCCCCAGCTGCTCGGAGCCACGATGATCGCGCTTGCGTTTGCGGCGCCACAGCCAAAAACCTCGAAACACGCGTGGCTGTTTCCCGCGTTCCGACTCACTCAGGAACGTGCGCAATTCGAGATCTCTGCGACGTTCTGAATGGCCTTCACGTGCACGTGGGTGTTCAGGTTCAGGCTCCCGCCGAAGCGCTGTGGGAACACCCCGCACACGCGACCCAATCTCGCGTTCCCGTTCTCGCCTAGGCGTTCCCGTGCTCGCGTATGCGTCCCCGTGGGCGTGGGCGTGGGCTTCCCCGTCTCCCGATCGCGCCGCACCACGTTGGCCCACGTTGGGATTAGCGGCCCACGTCCGCCCCAAATCCGCGACCCACCCAACAAACACCACAACACCCACAAAGCAAAAACGCGGCACCCCTCTCGGAGCACCGCGGTCTCACATTCACGAGCTTTTCGCGTCACCAGGACGCAAAGCACACGAACAACATGAACTCAGAAGTCCATGCCGCCCATGCCGCCCATGCCACCCATGCCACCCATGCCGCCCATGGTGTTGCCCCCACCCGCGCGTCCTCGGCGGGCGCGAGTGCAAGATCGCTACGTTGAACTCGTCACAGCCGCCTGCGGCCGCGCGACCTCCCCCAAAGCCGGGCTGCGCGCTCGCCGCGAGCAGTGCGCGATGATGCAACTGCGCGGTTCAAGTTGCGGCGAGCGCTCGCGCGGCAGGAGGGAGGTCGGGGCTGTTCGCAATGTGGAAGGCGCGGTCGTCTTGTCCATCAATGTAACGTGCTCGCACCGCATTTTCTTGCTCCGCGCAGCTCGGCACCCACTCACGCCTGTCCAGCCGACGTGGGTCCATTCCACCGGACCCGCCGTGGTCACGCCAGCCAGTCCGCCACCTGTTGCTGCTCACGAACTTGTTCCTGAAAAATAAAAGTTCAATGCTGGCGAAAACCCACAACATGCGCGGGTGTGCGCAAGTGTAGGAACGTCGAATCGCACTGCGCAGCCCTGCTGCGCGCTCACCGCGAGCATTGCGCGCACCAGCGTCACGAGTTGCATCGAGCGCGCCCCCGATCCGCGCCGTTCGCGCGTGCAACGGCGTCGTGTACTCATGAATGCGTCACTCCAACGTAAATCGAATCCAAGAGATGGGTCCGGCGCTGAAGGGTCGCAAGCGCAGGGCTCAATGCGCTCAGCGCCGACAGCCACGTGTTGTCCCTTGTGAGGCTCCTTGAGAGCCCGCCATCTGTTGTGGTAGTCTCGGTTCTGCTATGGTGGGACAGCGGGGGTTTTGTGCTGCGTTCGACGAGTTGCCGACCGCCCGAATGGCTTGTCGCCGCCAGCGCTGCATGCTCACGCTCGAAGCCGGACGAATCACCAGTTGAGTCCTCAGAGCTTCCGCTTGCGGCAGCCAAGTACACGGTGTCGCTGGTGGCACCTCCCGGCGTAGCGGTATTGGAGATTACACTTGGTGGACAGGGGGAAATCGCGCTCGGGCCTGGCGCGAGCGTGACGCGCACCAACGGCACACCCGCAGTCCTGTCCAATCTGGGTGCAGACGGAGTCCGTCTGCTACCGAGCAGCCTGGGCGGCCACGTAGTCAGCGCGTCCGAGGTTGTCGTGCACCCGAAGTCGAAGTTGCTTGGCGGAATCGACGCGCCGATCGCGACCGTGTTGCCGGGTGGCATCGTGTCGGGCGCAATCAACACGACCCCAACGCTCCTGCCGGTCCAGGAGGCACATATCATCGTCGAGTTTCCTGCCGGCGATGAAGCGTCCGTGACCGTGTCGCCACACAAGACCACGGCGCTTACGCCGGCCCGCTACGGTCCGACCAAGGTTTTTCCCAACGGCAAGCTCCTGCTTGAGTCAGGCTCGTACTGGTTCAAGAGCTTGGAACTCAAGCCGGGGTCAACGCTGAGCTTGCAGCAGAATGCCGGTCCGACCCGCGTCTTCGTGGCCCTGGACACCAGGTTGGCAGGCGCGATGTCCTTCGTACCAACCTACAACGGTTTTTCCTTGGTGCAGCTTGGGGCGTCGAAGATCGAGGTCTCGACTGCGTTTCGCGGCGCGCTCGTTGCACCGAAGGCCGAAGTCGATCTTTGGGCCACATCATCACCGCACCGTGGCGTAGTTCACGCGAAGTCCATTACATTCCGTCCCAAGGCGGCGTTCGTGTACGAGGCGCCGAACGTGTTGGTGGCTCTGCTCACGCCCCCCGAGATCGACCTTCAGGCATGCGCGGACGCCATCCGCCCGCGCGACGACCTCACCGGCACCGATCGACACCGGGCGTTCCAGAGCGACATCGCGCGATACTGCTCGATGCCGGGCGGCGATGACTGCGCGCTGAACTTGCTCGGTCGCGTAAACGTGGACTATTTCCTTTTCGCCGGGAAGCTCGGTGGCAGCATCTGGTCCCCGGCGCAGTACCTCGCGGCGGTTCGCGATCGGACACGGAAAATCCGCGCCACGGAGGACGATCCGGGGCGAGCCAAGGCGCTGTGCGCTGGTCACGACGCAGACGACGACTGGATTCCGGACGCTATCGACCAGTGTGCTCACACGCCAGAGCTAACGCCGACAGACGATCTAGGGTGTACCGACTCGAAGCTTCCGCCCGCCCCCAGCGCCAGCCACGTCAAGCAGTTGCTGGATTCCTGGGGGTTCCTCGTTAACCCCAACTGCTCGTCAGTGGGTGTGCTGCCGCGACTGCCTGCCGGTGCGTTCTACCGACCGAAAGAACTGCTAAAGGGCACGTACATCCTCTCAGGCCGGATTAGGAACCAACCGGCAGGCTGTCCGGTTTGGTACCTGTTTGAGATCCAGGAGCTGGTCGGGGCCCAACTGCTTCGGACCTACAGTGTGGCCTTCTCCGAAGCGGAGCAAAGCGCCGCGCTCGTTGGATCCGCACTGCCGGTGCCAGACGGTTTTATCCAGTTCAACCCAAAACCGTTCGACGCCGGCAGCCGCGGGCTCCTCGGCAAGGTGGATGGCAGCGCGACGGTCCGTTTCCGCGTGCGCGCCATGAACGGTGCGGGTGTGCGGGGCGGATGGAGCGAGTGGAAGTCCACCAGCAACGACGACTGCCTGGCGCTTGGCTTCAAGTGCGTGCCCTGAACGGAGGATGATCATGACTCGACTGATGGAACGTGCCGTGCCCGCCATCGCGATCGGGCTGCTCGTCGGCGCGCCCGCGCCGGCACTTGCATACAACTGGGCGACGCACAGGGATATCGTGGGAAATGCCGTCTCGATCATGCAAAACCCGCCGACCTCGCCGGTTGCGCCCGCGCCTCCGCCGGGTGTGTCCGCCGAGTATTGGAACCAGTTCCTGGCCATGGTCGTGGCGGGGCCGAGCAAGCTTGGCGTGCTCAGGACCGGGCTTCCGAACAAGCTACCAGCCGGCAGTGGCGGCGGAATCGACAGCGACGAAGCGTATCCATCAAACCTGGCGCCTTTTGTGCGTTCTTTCCCGAGGACAACCTAGCCAATGTCGGGCTGTTCCGGATCCAGGATTTCCGCTACCGGCCGGAGCGGAACGCCGGCGGGGGGTGTGGAATCACAGTCGTGCCGCCCACTGAAAACGAGAGAGTTCTTCAAGGAGTGCTTGGCTGGCAGGGCGGCTCGCCAGACGATCACCTGCGTGACTCCGTATTCTGGTTTCGTCCGACAAACGCAGGCCCGCTTTCCTGGGGCAAGGAGCTCCTGAGCAAGGGATGGACGGCCGGGGCTGGTGCGCTGGCAGCCCCCTTCAAATGTGCTTGGGACTTTCTTTTCGGGGACGGCTGTGACTTCGGAAGTGCCTTCGATCTCGCGGAAGAGTACAATCCGATCAACTACGTGGATGGCTGGATCCCCGGTTGGGGTTCGCACACCTCCAGCGATTACACGGGCGTGTGGCACTTCATCGACGTCGCCGCTGGAGAGGGCCGTTACAACGACATTCGGGGCCTCTGGTACGAGGGCGCGGGGCCAGCCGGCAAATACCCCGGCGTAATTGATGTTGGCATCATGGTCTCGGCGAACATGAGCGGGCTGTCCGTGAACGCCTATGAGTCTGACGGCGACGACTTCTACGGCGAGTACGACAAGATCGGGCGGGGCGATTTGGCCTGGCACGCGTACAACATCGCCCATACCGAGTTCTCTTCAGTGGCCAATCTGGCACACTACGGCTGGGACCAGTTCAAGTCCGGCGGGCGGGTTAGCGCTCGTGGGCTGGCCTGGCCGCTCCACGCTATCGCCGATGCTTCCTGTCCGCACCACACTGTCGGGACCACCAGCTGGGGGCATCGACCTTACGAGGACTGGATTGAGCGTATCTTCCCGCTGATCGTCGAGCAGAACGATAAAGCTCAGCGCGTTCGGATCCTGTACGACGCATTCTACTGGTGGGACGCTTTCCAGCAGGACGAGGATATGGAGGCGATGGTCACCACGGTTGCATTCGGCACCAAGAGCATCGTGGAGTCGGCGTTCCCACCAGACTGGCCGTACCAGGACCTGGCGTCTTTCGACTACCACACTGGCGCGAAGGGCCTAGCCGTCTCGTACTACGCACTTGCCGGCAAGGACCAGGAAGCCGCAAGGCTCATGGAACACGCGATCGGGGCGACGCTTGGGCTCCTTCTTCGCGTTTCGCAAATCGCCGTCGATCCCGGAGCTGACCCATCCACGAAGTGCCCAACCGGGACACGGACTTGTATTGATGACACTGGGATTCACCCTGCTCACCCCGCTCGGCCCCGAGGCGTGTCTGCTGTCGGACGACCACTGCGAAGCGGGCGGCGACGATCGAACGCCCTGTCGCGAGCGGTGGGCTGATAGCTGCGACCAAACCACGGGCTGCGCCCCTGGCGTTGGCTGCGATTTCGTGGAGTGTGAGGACCTCGACCGCGGGCCGTGCGACGCCCTCCCGCACTGTGCGTGGAATGTGGTGCAGTGCGAATGGAACGCAAAGGGTTTTCCGCCTCGGGCTGAGGCGTGTCTGCACGCCGCGCAGCTCGACTGCCAGGCCGACCCAATGTGCGCGTGGGGTCACGGTTGTCGAGGACTACCAAGGCGCTGCATGGGCCTCGGCGAAGACGCTTGCGGCGCCGCTCGCCAGTGTACCTGGCGCCAGAGCAATCTCGGAATGTGAAAGGCATGTCTCAAGAACAGCTCTCCACCAGCTCTGTGCCCGTCAGGCGGTCGGAGCCTGACTCGGCTGACGCGGACACAGCATCAACGAGCAACGCGCGGGCAGCACGCGGGCGTGTTGCCCGCGCCGCATCGGCTCGAATTCGCGCCGCGTCTCCATGGGTGAAAGCGAGTGCCGCTGTGTGGGCCGTCTTCGTAGCGATGCCGGCGGTGCTCAGCGCTTTGCGACCGAGCGCTCGGCAAACGGATCCGTCCAAACTTCTCACGACGCAATACGGCTCAGAGGTGGCGGCTTACCTCTCCTACGCCCCAGCCCCGGTCTTGGCGTGGATAACGGCCACTCTCGCGCTGTCCCCAGTTGTCATCCTGCTACTGGCAGTTGGCGTACGCCAACCGTGCAACCGTGCAGTTCAGCTTCCGGCGTTTTTGGCCCGAGTCTTGGCTGGTTGGCTCCTCCTGCATGCGTCGACGACGATGCTTGTTGGCATCGCGTTGGCTGCCGGCGCGGAAAGCTGGACGGACACATGGCCCTGGCTATGGCGCATCGCAGCGGTTTTGGCCGCGACAGGGCTCGCGCCGGTTGGCGTGGCCTGTTCGGTGGTTGCAAGCGTTCACAGCAACAAGCGCGCCGCTGCACTTGGGTGCTCAGTCGCGGTCGCGATGGGCGGCTGGGGAGTGCTTGCCCCCGGGCCGGGCGTTCCCATTGCACCGGGTGCAATCGACCGAGCCCTGCTGACGGGTCGTGCTGGGATCCCGGCGAGCGCGGTGGCAGCTGCTTTGTCTTGGCTCCTGGTGGGCGGGCTCGGCGGCGCTGCCGTGGTGCACGTTCGAGCAGGCACGGAGAGGAAACAGTTCAGTGCGGAGTCAACTCGCCGGCACCGGCGACCACGTAAGCGAAAAAGGAAAGCGAACGCGCTTCGACCTTCCCGCTCTTAGCGAGTCGGAACGATTCGAACCTTCGGTTCAGTTGCCGGTTGATGGCGATCGCCCAAACGGGCTTCACGCGGCAGTTTCCCTTGCGATCTCGTCCACGCGCCAAGCGACGCCGACATTTCGCTCTTTGAAGTCCGCTGTGCCTGCGTCCCTCGTTCCCGTTCTCGCGTATGCGTCCCCTTAGGCGTCTCCGTCTCCGTCTCCGTGGGCGTGGGCGTGGGCGTTGCGTGGGCGTGGGCGTCCCCGTCTTCCCGATCGCGCCGCACCCCGTGGCCCACTGTGAGACGCGCGGCCCACAGGCGCACCCCCGCCGTGACCCACCCCAACAAAACACCACAACCTCACAAAGCAAAAACGCGGCACCCCTCTTCGGAGCACCGCGTTCTCACATTCACGAGCTTCTCCCGTCATCAAGACGCGAAGCGCATGAACAACATGGAACTCAGAAGTCCATGCCGCCCATGCCGCCCATGCCGCCCATGCCACCCATGCCGCCCATGCCGCCCATGCCGCCGCCCATGCCGCCGCCGCCGCCGGCGT
>CBDUPW010000202.1:0-13150 GCA_965369205.1 uncultured Polyangiaceae bacterium
TTTCAGCTGCTGGGCGAGCCGAACGCAGTGTCGACCAGATCCCGGAGCGTGCCACTCTGGTACTTGAACTCCTGGATGAGCACGACGTCCGGTGCAAGGCCCTGGAGGATGCGAATGCCCGGAAGCTCGTACGCCTGGAAGTTGCCACTACTGATGTTGGCGGCCACAACGCGCAGGCGTAGCGTGGCGCCCGCGTCCGGTGACGAGCCTGCGTCCGCCGAAGAGCCGTCGCTAGCAGCTTCCGCCGATGATGACCCGACAGCGCCCGCGCCATCGAACAAGGGGCAGTCGAAGTTTCCGCTAGCAGCGACGCCCCCCGTGCCGCTGCCGCCCTGCCCGGCGTTGCCGCCCATGGTCGCGTCGAGTCCCGCGTTGCCACCCATGGCCGCGTCGAGTCCCGCGTTGCCGGCAATGCCCCCCGAGCCAGCGACGGCATCGCCGAGCGCTCCGCCGCTTCCGCCGGCAGCGCTACTGGCGTCTGCAATCGGCTCGTCCAAGCCTCCGCACGCGGGCGCGAGGTGCACGACAAGAAGCAGCAACGCGGCGGGAATGAGTCGCATTCTCCAGAGTATTCGCGGGTATTCGACGTCCCGACAAGTCGACGTCTGCGACGACGCCGCATCGCTGTCGATGTCCTTTGCGTTCCGGTGCAGCTGTTGCCAGCAGACGTACGCGAGAACGGAAACGCCGCACCCGCTCTCTGCAGCTCGCATCTGCGGTGCTGCTGTATGATGAACCGTTTCGACGCGAGCAGGTGACCACCTTCGCGCTGATCTGGGTTGCGGTCGCGCTGTACATCGCCGAAGCGGCGCGGACGCGGGCACGGGCGTGAACGGCATGTGACCGCGGGCTCGCGTTCGTGCTGCAGCGCTGGTTCGCCGGGCTGGCGGCGACGCACGAACTCGGGGTCGGTGTCTCAGCCGGCGAGACCGACGCTCGCAGAAGCCAAGTAGAGCAGTGCCAGCGTTGCCAAACGCGGTCCGGAACATCCCCCCGAAACCAAGCCGTTGGGCTTGCAGCTCGCCGCGGTGGTCCGGCTGCAGCGGGTAGAAAAAGTCCTGGACCGCGAGGGCACGCATCGGGCGTCTGCTGTCGTACAGGATTACACCATCGACGTAGGGCATGCCCGTGACCACGAATTGTTCGCCACGCCAAAACCAACGCCAGACGCAGCAATGTCCGACGGATCCGGGGCCGGCGTGCACTCGATGTCGGAAAGTCGCGTCGCCGCAAGGCCCTTGTCTTCGAGCTGCGATTTCAGTGCAGCGACGGCCGCCAGGCGATCTTGCACTTCTGCCGCCGCAGCCCGCTGCGCATCGAGCGCCGCTTCGACTCGCGCCTGCAGCGCGCCCCGCTCGTCTCGGTACACGCCGGGGATGTTGGCAGAGCAGCCAGGGTGGGCCGCGAAATCTCCGGCATCTAGCCCTGGGCGGCGTCGCATGCGAGAGTGCGCGCGTGGAGGGCACGGTCAACTTCACTACTAAGGACGGCAGGCCCGCACAGTTGCGGGTTGCGAGAGTTTCGGATGCGGCCGCCTTGGTCGCGTTGGACGCCGCGCTGCTGGAGGCGGGTGAAGGCACCGTTGGCGACCCACGGGACGCGCGCAGCGTCGTAGAAGAAGCGCGCCGCATCGACGATCTGTACCGGGGGTTTTCTGCCGGAGAAGCCACGACCAACATCGTTGCGGAGTTGCTGGAGCCCGAGCCTACCATCGTAGCGTCAGCGGGAATCAAGCAATTCGGTCCTTCCTATCTGCGTCATGTCGCGTACCTCGGGATCGGTGTGCACCCACACTTCCAGTCCCTCGGAGTTGGTCGCGCGCTGATGCAGGCGCTGGTCGATCACGCCGCGCAGTGTGGCGTCGAACGCTTGGAGCTCTATGTCCGGTCCGACAATCCACGCGCACACTCCCTGTATCGCGCCTTTCGCTTCAGCCACGAAGGCACCCGTCGCAAGTTCGTGAAACTACCGGCGGGCACCTACGTGGATGACGAAATCTGGGTCCGGTTCTTGACGTGAGCACGTCGATTGACTCGCCAGCGACGGCGACGGCGCATACTAAGTCCCGCGGTGCCAAGGGCGAAAAGACTGCGCCCGCCACCAACATCAATACAGGTCCGAACACAGGAACCGAGCTGCGGCTTGACTTGAGCGCCACCAACTCTGCCGTGCCGGCGAGCCACGACGCACGCGCAGCGCTTCGGCCTGGCCTCGGTCTGATCATGCTATGAGACCGGATTGGAGGTGGCACGCTTGCGCTCTTTCGGCTGGTTCGCGACTTTCGCGCTCGTCTGCGCCGCAAGCGTGGCTCGTGCAGGCGAACAGAGCGCGAGTTCCCTCGACTGGGTGCGAAAGCCGGGGGCGGAAGGATGCATCGACGAAACCGAACTGCGCGCGCGGGTTGAAGTGCGGCTGTCGCGGAAGTTGGTGCCCGTGAACGAAGCGCGTTTGCAAGTGCTCGGCGACATAGCGCGAAGCAAGACCGGCTTCACGGCGCGGCTCGAGACGCACGATGCGGACAAGCGCTCCGGCAGCAGAACCTTGACGTCGGAAGGCGAGGATTGCCGCCGCTTCGACGATGCGCTGGTGCTGGCCATCACGCTGATGATCGATCCCGACGCGCCCTTTACCGAGCCGCCCGCGGCCGTCGACGTCGCGCCGTCCGCACCAACGCCGCCGATGCGTGATCCCACCGCCGACAAGCCCGCGCCCGATGCCAATCCAGACGCTTCGCCACAGCGCCCAGCATGGAATGAGTCGGACCCAGGGTCCGCGCAGGTCCTCAACGAGCCGTGGCGCTTGGGTCTCAGCGTGCAGGGCGCGGCGGCCGTGGGTGTCTTGCCCGGGGTGGCGTTGGGCGGAGCTGTGGGCGCGACCGTCATTGCGCCCGGCGGATTTGGGGTCGAAGCATCGGGCACGTTGTGGGCGAAGACCGACTCCGAACCAGCGCAGGCCACGCTGTCGCTGTCTCAATTTAGTCTGAGACTGTGCGCGGTCCCTTTCGACGACGACGCCTGGATGCTGAGTGCCTGCGGCGGCGGCGGGGTCGGATTGATCACGGCGGAAGGCCGCCGCCTGGACAACCCCGCGTCAGACGCGGGTTCGTTTCCTTTTGCGCTCGGCGCCCTGGGCGTGTCCCGGGCGCTGGTGAGAGATCTCTGGCTTTTCGGCAACACCACCCTGGCCCTGCCGGTGCGGCGCGCCCGGGTGTCTTTTCGCGACGAAAACGGCGATCCGGAGACGATCTATCGCGCGCCTGCCGGCAACATCACGTGGGCGTTGGGCGTGATATTTTTCTTTTCTTCATAATTTGCGTGTGTCGCAGGCAATGGGTCGTTGGCGAGATGTACACATGGGAGCCACACCCGGAATCGATGCTTCGGAGCGACGCACGCTCGCCGCGCCGGATGCGACCCCGGGTGGCGAACCCGCGCAGGGGTTTTCTGAGGTCTACGCAGAGCATGCGGCATTTGCGTGGCGCACGTTGCGCCGCTTGGGCGTACGCGAGGCCGAAGTCGAAGACGCATGCCAAGAGGTATTTTTGGTCGTGCACCGCCGCTTGGACGATTTCGATTGGCAGCGACCCATGCAAGCGTGGGTATTCGGGATCTGCGCCAAGGTGGCCGCGCGCTATCGCCGCCGAGCCGGCGCGCGTTACGAGCAGGCCACGGCCGAACCTCCAGCAGAAGTCGCGGCGGATCAGTCAAAGTTCGTCGAGCGGCGCGAGGCGGAGGTGCTGCTGGAGCAAATCCTTTCTGGACTCGGCGAAGAGCAGCGCGCGATTTTCATTCTTTACGAGTTCGAACAACTCTCGATGGCCGAAGTCGCCGTTGCCGTCGGCTGTCCCCTGCAGACGGCGTACTCACGTCTGCACGCGACGCGCAAATACGTCAAAAAAGCGCTGCAGCGCATGGTAGGTCCAAGATGACGTCACTCAAAGATCCGCCGCGCTTGTTTGACGAAGCTTCGGGGTTGTCCGAGCGCGAGCGCTCCGTGCTATCGGCAGGACGCGATGTCCACCCCAGCGCCGAACAACTGCAGCGCCTAGACGGCCGCCTTTCCGCGCTGATTGCGCCGGTGGTTGGCGCGGCGGCTGGAAGCGGGGCGGCCGCTGGAGGCGGCGCGGCAGCCGGGCACGCGATCCACGCGGGCGGCTTGGGCATCGGCGCGGCGGTCAAGTGGGTCTTGGGGGGTGCGGCCTTGGGCGGCGCCGTCGCGCTGGGCGCTGTGCACGTGGACGACCAGTGGTCCGCGCCCAAGGGCCCGCTACAGCCCGTCGTGCAAACGGCGGTGCCGCTCGCCGCACAAGCAGCAAAGAGCGCGACGCACGGAGGCGTCGTCGCGACGGAAACGGCGCGGGTGGACAACGCTGGCGGCTCAAGCGCGGCGCGTTCCGATACGGCGGCGCGCCGTGCGGCGCCGGCGGCAAGTGTGCGCCCGGGCGGTGCCGCGAGCGCGAGCACTGGTTCGCGCGAAGCGGAAGTAGCGCTACTGGGGCAAGCGCAGCGCGCGCTGCAAAGTGGGCAGGCGCAAAGTGCGCTGGCATTGACGGAACAACACCGCCGCATGCCGAACACGGTGCTTTCGCAGGAACGTGAGCGCATCGCTATTGAGGCTCTGCTCGACGTCGGGCAGCGCGATGCGGCCCGCGCCCGCGCTGAGGCATTTCGCCGCAGCTATCCGACTTCTAGCTATCTGTTGAGAATTCAGTCGCTTTTCGGGGGTAAGGAAAAAAACGACACCGAGCTTCATAAATGAATCCGCTTGGCGGCAATGACGGAATGAACCCACGCGGAGAATCTCATGTACTTAAAGAAAGTTATCGCAGTCTTCCCCTTGTTGCTCTGTCTTGGAGCTTGTGACTCCGAACTCGACGTCGGCAACCAGTCCAAAGGTTTTCTTTCGGGTGACCCGGATTGCATCAGCAAAGCCTGCGGCGACAGCTGCAACCTATGCGCTGCAAGCGACCCCAATTGCGTTGAAACCGCCGTCTTGAAAGCCTGCAACAGCCAAGGCAAGTGTACGGCCGAAACGCCGAATCTGTGCGGCGGCGGCAGCTACGATCCGTGCAAGGGCGCGGCGTGTGGCACGGCTTGTTCGCTGTGTGATCCGACGGATCCCAACTGCGTCGAAACTGCAGAGGTCAAAGCCTGCAACGCAGCGGGGCAGTGCGTGACGGACATTGGCGGCTTGTGCGGCTTCGATCCTTGCGCCGAAAAGCAATGCGGCGACTCTTGTTCGGTGTGTGATCCCACGGATCCGAATTGTGCGGAAACGGCCGTGGTCAAGGCGTGTGACCCCAGCGGCGCTTGCGTCGCCGAAACGCCGAACCTGTGTGGCTCGACCTATGACCCATGTGGCGGGAAGCAGTGCGGTGACAGCTGCACGCTGTGCGCTCCGAACGATCCGAACTGCAGCGAAACCGCAGTGGTCAAACTGTGCAACTCCAGCGGGACGTGCGTCGACAACGCCGTGCAGTGCTCGTCCACGTACGACCCATGTGCCAACAAGAAGTGCGGAGACAGCTGCAGTCTGTGCGAGCCCGGTGATCCGAACTGCGTCGAGACCGCAGTGGTCAAAGAGTGCGGCGCAGCCGGCCAGTGCGAAGCCGCCCCGGCAACGTGCCTGTAGCGCCGTAGTGACCCGAAGCGCGCTCGTCGTGCCGCAGTTTCGCGGCATGGCGAGTCCGCATGGGGCGCCGACATGGGATTCGCCGCGCGTACCATCGGGCTCATGGTTTCACGCATTGCCTGTACGGATGGAACGCAACTCCTCCGCGAAGTGCAACGCCGCAGCGTGCGCGCCGCGTATGCGATGGGGCCTCATGTGGCATCACTGACTACTTTTTCGATCGGTCTCGAGATCCGTGTAGCAACGCTGTCGCCCGGTCGCTGCAGGCGCACGCCCCGTGAGCCTGGCGACCGCACCTAGCAAGCGCCGCTCGGTCTGCGATTTCTCCTGGTTCGAGGGAGCGGGTGGTCCAGGGCGCCCGCGAGCCGGCATGTGCGCGTGCCGAAAGTGACTCGGTGTCTGCATCGGAACCACCCCACAGCGTCACTGGCAGAGCTGCGTCACGGTCAGCGTGGCTCGTTTGAGCACGTTGTCCCGGGACAGCGTGCGCACCGCTTGATTGATCGGATTGCTGCTGCATGCGGTGTGTTGGGCCACATTCGTGACCGGGTTGCCGCCGACCATGAGCGGGCCTGCCACGTTGCCCGCACCGCTGCCCCAGCAGTGTAGGGAATCGTCAGCCATGGTCGCGCATACGGCCAGGTAGTTCACGCTGAGGTCTTTCACCCCCGTGATCGGCGTCGAACTGCCTTTGATGACTTGCGCGGGAGTGAGCTTGCAGAAATTGATGCATCCGTCGGTAGTTGCCGACGGCAGTCCGATGCCCACCTGTCCGCTATTGTTGGAGCCCCAGCAATAGACTGAGGTGCCCACCAGCGCACAGGTCGCATCCGATCCAGCGCCGACCATGCTCGCAGCGGCGGGCAACGTGACCTTCACGGGATAGTCGCGCTTCGTTTCGTCTCCCTGACCCAGGCCGCCACCAATGCCGGCGCCCCAACACCAGACCTGCCCGCCGTCTTTGAGCACGCAGGCATGGCGGTTGCCCTGGCTCACTTCCTCCACGCCAGTCAGGTTCGTGGAAGCGCTTGCCTTGATCTGCGTCGCATAAGGCTGCGCCGCATAGACCGCATTGAACAGGCTGCCGCCGCCGCCGCCGCTGCTGTCGTGGGTGCCCCAGCACCACAGGGTGCCGTCGTTCTTCACGGCGCAGGTGTTGGTCGCCAAGTAGCAGCGAGCATTGCCCGAGGAGATCCGCTTCACGCCCGTGAGCGGTGTCGCCGTCGCGGTCAGCACCTGCGTGGCCTTGAATAGCTGCGCATTCGTCGGCGCCGTCATCGTGCCGTTGCCCAATTGCCCGGCATTGTTGCCCAACGTGCTCTTGGGCCAGCACCACACTGTGTTGTCGTTCTTCAGCGCGCAGCCCTGGCGCCAACCGTCATAGATCTGCTTCACGTTGCTGAGGGGTTGCCCCGTGCTGCCTGCTTCGATCACGGTTTGCGGCGCGCCGTGGTACACGACAGTGCCGTTGGTGCGCAGGTAGCTGTCGCCATGGATCGCCTTGATGCAGCTACAGGTGCTGCCGAGACAGTTGTAGCCGCCGCTGCAGGTGTCGCCCGGGCAGCACGCTTGATTGACGCTGCAGCTCGCCGCTGTGTCACTCGCGCTGTCAGTGGGCGCGTCGCCGCTTGCGTCCGCCGACGCATCGCTGCCTGCGTCGCTGCTGGCATCCGTCGATGCATCACTGCCCGCGTCGGCTCCGGCGCTGCCACCCGTTGCACCGGCGCTGCCACCAGTCGCGCCGCCCGTTCCGCCTGAGGCACCACCCGTTCCGCCGGTCGTGCCACCTGAGCCACCGGTAGTCACGAATCCACCGCTGCCGCTCGCGCCACTACTTCCACCGCCCGAGCTGTTACCGTTCGACGAATCGTCGTCGCTGGAGCAACTGGCCAGAGATAGCAGGATGGCGACGGAAGAGACGGTCACGAGTGCGCGCATGCCTGAAACCATACTCGAAGTACAGCGCTCCGCAGCCTTGGAAAATCCCGGCGCCGAGCTCCGCTTCGAGGGCGAACATCCACGTCGGCGTACGCGGCGAACACCGCCGACGGGTGGGCGAGTTGGCGTTCGAGACGATCGTGTCGTGTATCACGGTGTTGGCTTCAACGGAGGCAAAGCGGCGTGTCGATGTCGGCCTATGAGGAGTGGCAGCCCATTCTGGAAGGTGGGAGCGACGGAGAACTGTTCGCCGCGATGCGCTCTCATGGCGCAAGGCGGGCGACGAAGAAGTCGCTCCCGCCCCCCGACGTGAGCACGATATCCCCTACATTACCAACGCTGGGCAAGAGAAGCTGAGTCGTGGTGGACGTGGAGAAGAACGACGTGAAGATCGGCGTGCCGGTGCAGCGCTCCACCGAAACCGCGTAGGCGTACTCGCTGCCCCCCGAGCCGAAGCTGGCGTTCCAGAGCCCCTTGCCAGATGGATCAAACTTCGCCACGAAGACGTCACGCCCGCCGTTGGTGACGAGTTTCGGAGCGGAGCCTCCGATCCCGGCGAAGCTAGCGCTCCCAACGAAGCCACCGGCGAAGATGACGTTGTCCATCGCGTCCATCGCGATGGTGCCGGGGAGGTCGAAGCCTGGGCTACCGAAGATCTGACCCCAAACATGACTGCCGGACGAGTCGAACTTGGCAAGAAACAGATCCACACTGCCGCTGCCGACCTGCGCTGAGCCGGCATCCGAACCGATACCGAGGAAATCGAGAGCGCCTGCGAAGCCGCCGGCGACCAGAACGCTTTCCTTCGAATCGATGGCGACAGAAGTAGGTTCCAGATACCCGGTCCCGATGAAGCCGCGACTCCACTGCTGCGCACCCAGACCGTCGAAAACGGCGACGTAGCTCCCTGTTCCGCCCCCGCTGCTCAAGCCTGCCGAGGCGTCATCGTCGGGAGTGAAGTCGAGCGTTTCCGTGAACCAACCTGCGATCGCGACTTTGCCTTGCGGGCTGACCGCGAGCGCCGTCGCGCTTGCCGAGCCGCCCATAGCGCCGAAATGCTGGCTCCAGACGTGCGCTCCGTTCGAATCGAACTTTGCAAGGAAAGCGTCATGGCTGTAGTCACCGTTGGTGTTGGTGAAACCCGTGGTGCCGGCCTCACCGGGGGCCCCGAACTCGATCGAGTGATCGAAGCCTCCTGCCACGTAGACGTTGCCTGTGGCATCGACGGCGATGGCCTCCGCCACCTGCGCGCCGAGGGGGGCCCCTCCAAACTGCTTGGCCCAGATTAGGCTTCCGTTGGGATCCAGCTTGGCCACGAAAGTGTCCCAGGATCCCGTGCCCACCAGAGACCCTGCGCCCGCTTCGATTCCCGAGAATGCGATCGTGCCGCTAAATTCACCCGCGATGAGAACGTTCCCGTTTTGGTCGACGGTGAGCGCGTTAAGACGTTGGCCGTCGATGTCTCCGAAGCCCCTGCTCCACACGTGTTTCCCTGTAGGATCGAGCTTTGCGACAAACGCGTCATGCCACCCGGCACTGAGGAGAGTTTCGGGGCCGCCTTTCCCGGTGCCCGCGAAGTTGATCCAGTTCGTGAAACTGCCACCGATGAAGACGTTGCCGGCTGCATCTGTCGCGATGCCCGGCGCTGCGTAGAAACCGACGTCGCCATAAGACTTGGCCCAGAGCGCCTTCCCTGACGAGCTAGGGGGGAGCGTCAATCCCACACAGGCCCCGCCGTCCGCCCCGATCTCGGCGTCGACTTCGGAGGCATCGGTCGTCGACCCTTCCGACACCTCCGAATCGCTCGAAACCGTGGCGTCGGGCGCGCCGGCTTCCGAGGCAACATCCGACGCCACGTCGGAGGCCGCGTCGAGCTTCGCAGGCGCGTCAAGAGTTTCACCGCACGCGGCGGCCAGAGCGCCGGCCGCGACCAGGCGCATCGCCTTGCCACACCATGGGTGACTTGACCAAGTCATGTGCTGCACCAAGTATACACCTGCGGGGGTCGACGTGCGGGACCTGGGGCAGCGCCCGGCGCGCGGCGGTACCTGCGAAGCGTTCAAGGACGCAACACCGGCGACCGGGATCACGGTGCAATTCGAGAATACGACCCTACGACATCACGGCGAAAGCAGCGTTGGACTGCGCTGGCTGCACTCGTGACGCTGCGACGGGCAACGGTTTCTGCAACGGCTTCACGCAGCTGACGGCCGATCTAACCGGGGCGTGAATGCAGCCGCCCTACTCGCCGGGCTCCGGAACGGAATTCAAACGACCGGGCTTCGCTGGACCGTTGACCACCGGACCGTACAGGCCGTTCATGCGCTGCTTCTCGCAGTTCCAAGCGTCTTCCGCCGCCTGGTACAAACAATTGGTGTCGGTCGCAGCGCAGCTCTTGGCGGGACATGCGGCGGAGCCCGCGTCGTCGCAGGTCGCGTGCTTCGTCGGAAAGAGTCGGCAGATGAGGGTGCGACGCATCTTGAAGTGAGCTAGTGAATCGACCAAGAACTGAACGCGAGTGGCCTCCGGTGTATTTGGCGTCACTGCCGCCGTGGCTTTGGCCAGGATGCCTTCCGCGTCCTTGAAAACGGCGTCGGTAAATAGGTACGGAATCACTTCCCAGCTGCCCCGCAGCGGATGGTAGACGAATTTGTGCTGGGCCTGGAGGGCCTCGTAGAGACCGTTTGGATCTTGCGACTCCGCTCCGCCCACGGGGAACGGGTAAGCGGCCTTGATCGTCAGCTGCTCGAAGTAGTCGAGATAACTGCGAACGTCGGGCGCTGCTTTGCCAAATGCGGCAACGTATTCGTCCAAGATTTGATCGATGCAAAGGTCGGGACGTACAAGCAAGCGACCGGCTAGGTAATAGTTGGCGCCCTGCGTGCCCCAGTACCCGAACATGTAGTCCATGTCGATGGTACCCATCTTGTTCTTCTGAGCGTGTTGGATGTACTTGCCCATTTGGTGGAGCGGTAGGTGCGGTGCGTCGCCGCCCATGTTCCACCAGTTGGGGCGCAACCCAAGCTGCTTGACTCCAGCAGCCGCCCAACCGTCCCAGGTCTCGAAATCAAGATAGCTAGGCACCAAGCCAACCGAGAAGCCCGGTTCGAGGGGCAGATCACTGGGGGGTGGCTGACGATACCTACTGTAGGCGAGGGTATTGAACTGCATGTCAGCCTGCTGGGCTGCTGGCAGCTCAGCCCTCACCTGCTTCGCTACCGCGTTCCAGAATTTGACGAAGCGACGCGTCAAGCTCACCGAAGCGTCACCGGTCCACACCTCGTCCTTAGAGTAGGGATAGGGATCAGAGGGCGCAGCCTTGTCCATTTCCCGGGAGCCGTCGCTCGAGCAGAAGCCCGAGCCGTCGTTCGGCGTGACGTTGAGTTGGTCAGGTTTGCCAGCCGCCTTCCAGTCGGCGACAATCTGGTCGCTAACCGCTGGGTTGCTGAGGTTCAGCTTGGAGAATGACGGCAACGCCGGATTGACGAGCTTGATGGCCCCGTCCGGGGCCACGGCAAAGTACTTCTTGGTGGTCGCATTGCCCGCGAAACGGTCCCACCACTTAATAAAGGCATGGCCGCCGTAAGTCGTTTTCCGCCGGCTGATCTGATGGCGAATGAGCCACTCATGAAGCTCTGGAGGGGCGGTATTGTAGTCCACGCGAAAGCGTCGAGCCTCCAGCGCCGGCCGGCTCGTGCGGTCGACCTGGTGCACGACGACAGTGTCGGTTTTGGGCACATGTGTGCCGGCCACTCCGGGCCAGAGCCAGTGAACGCCCAGCTGCCGATCGAGAAAATCCTGAACTGCCCAGCGGGTCGCCGGACTCTTGTACACGTCGCTGCCAGGCTTGTCCGCGCCCAAGAACACGATGTCATCGCCCTTCGTCACAACGCGATACGCCTCTACCTCGAGCTTCGGACCTCCCAGATTGAGTCCTTCGGTGATCGTGCCCGGGCCGATGATGAACCGAGGCTTGCTGGCGTCTCCGCTGTTGGGGGGCTGCACAATCGGCACTTCGACCCCCGTAGCGAGCTTCAAATGTAACTGCAGTTCCAGGGCCGCCTCGCCTCCCGACTTGGGCGCCGCATCGTCGATGACGATCTCACTGTTTAGCACCCCCTGGTCGATGGCTTTGAAAGCCTCAGGCCCCAGCGGAGGGGGTGCACATTGGCCTGACGCACCCGCGCCGGCGCTGCCCCCGGACCCAGCGTTGCCGCCCACGCCGCCCGTAGACGCACCGGCCGCACCAGCGCTCCCGCCTGAAGCGCCAGCGCCCCCCGTGGCGGCACCGACACCCGATGAGTCTCCGGAATCCCCACACCCGGCGACGCAAGCGAGCGCCGCACTGATCAGAAAGGGCAAGACAGGCCGAGGGTGTTTCAAGGTATTCGATCTCATGATGACACGGCGGAAGCTGCAAGCGAGATGCCAGGCCAGGAGCACCGTTGTTCCTAGGAAAAAAGACCACTTGCGGGGTTCCGCGGAAACACCACCTCCCAGCGGGAACTATCAGTTCCCGCTGAGCTTAGAGTCAGCGCGACTGGACCATCGGCAGCCGCCGTCTCCGCCGCAAGTCCTCCGCCGATCGCAGTGCCACCGCCCTGGGTATCCAGCCCGCACGCGCCCAGCAAAAGTCCTACCAGCAGGTAGCCCAGGGCGTCGCGATGCATACATCAAAAGTAGCACACGCGCCGGGTGCACCCCGTCTCTGCGCGCCACGCAGCGGCGCGGTCAGAGGCTGCCGGAGGCGGAACCGTAGCGCCAGTCCGGCGGAGTTGGATGCTCAGCGCCCCCGGGAAAAGCCAATTCAAGCGCTGAGCCGAGCGCCCTCCCGCAACAACACTTCCCGCCGTGAGGATCATGGTTCCGCAGTGAGCACGGTCCGGTGTGCGGAGGGTCTTGTGCTACTCTAGCAGGGTGAACCGCGCAAACGAGCCGGACTGGACTGGGGTATCGCCGAGCGACGAACCCGTTGCCCCCCTCACGGCCGCGAACTTCGCCAGGCGACTAGCCAATCTAACGGCGGCCGCGACCGCACTGGCGAAACTGCGCGAGGCGATGGTCGCGCAGCACCCGGAATATGCCTCAGGACTTCCTGAAACTCCTGCAACTGTTGACTGAGGCTGGCGCCGAGTTCGTCATCGTTGGCGGCGTGGCGGCGTTTCTGCACGGTGGAAAACGCGTGACCTACGACGTCGACGTCGTGCCGAAGCTCGACGAACAGACTTGGGCATCACTAGTGGACACGATTTGGGACGCAGGGGGCCGCCCGCGCATTCCCGAGACCCGTGAGACGATCAAGAACCTCCGGAACGTCGAGAAGTGGATGGAGGAAAAGGGGATGTTGGCGCTGACGTTTCGGTCAGATGGCGGCGCCATCGAAAGCGATTTGCTCGTCCAGCAGAGTCACCGATTCGATCAACTCAAGGCGCGCGCCAAGAAGATCGAATTTGGGGGTACGGAGTTCCTTGTCGTGTCCCTTGACGACCTGATTGAAATGAAACGCGCGTGCCCGGCACCTAGAAAGTAGGCGTAGTCGTAGGCGTGGGCTTCCCCGTCCCCCGATCACGCCGCACCGCGT
>CBDUPW010000203.1:0-13144 GCA_965369205.1 uncultured Polyangiaceae bacterium
TCTCCGCCAACCACGTCGACGCGCACACTGGGCGGATCACCTACCCGCAGTGGCTGAATGAGGACGGAAAGCTGGAGGCCGACCTGACCGTCACCCGTTTGAACGAGCAGCAATACTGGGTGGTGGCATCTGACACCGTCCGCGGCCACGTCGCGAGTTGGATGCAGCGCCACATTCCCGACGACGCCCACGCCTTCGTTACGGATGTGACCTCCGGCTATGGCCAGCTGAACGTGCAGGGCCCCCGCTCGCGTGAGCTGATGCAGGCTGTGACCAGCGCGGACATGAGCAACGACGCGTTTCCGTTTCGTACCGCGCGGGAGATCGACATCGGATTCGCGCGTGCGCTCTGTGTCCGCATCACCTACCTGGGCGAATTGGGCTACGAGCTCTATATTCCCGCCGAGCAGGCCACCCACGTCTACGATCGCCTGTACGAAGCCGGAAAGCGCTTCGGCGTCCAGCACGCAGGACTCAAGGCCCTCGCCAGCCTGCGCATGGAAAAGGCGTACCGCGACTACGGCCACGACATCGACAATACGGACAGCGTGCTCGAGGCGGGGCTCGGTTTTGCGGTCAGTCTCAAGAAACCCGGAGGCTTTCTGGGGCGGGACGCGGTGGTGGCGCAGAAAACCGCCGGGCCACTCACTCGCCAGCTCTTGCAGGTGCTGGTCAAAGATCCGCAGCCCATGCTGTACCACGGCGAAGTCGTGCGGCGGAACGACACGGCGGTGGGTTACATTCGCGCTGCTTCCTATGGACACACCCTGGGTGGAGCCGTGGGGCTGTGCATGGTCGAAGCGGGAGAGCCCATCACCGACGGCTACGTCAACGACGCCCGCTGGCAGGTGGACATCGCCGGGAGCCTCTACCCCGCGGTCGTATCCAAGGCGCCGCTGTACGATCCAAAAATGGAGCGAGTCAAAGCTTAGCCGGTAAATTCCGCACTGTGGCGACCCGCAGTGACAGCTGGCACGAGTCGGCCTAAGACGGAGCGACGCGTGCTCCGCACGCGGGATCAATGCTAGCTCTGGGGATCGACTTGGGTACGGCCTATGTGCGGGCCGCAGTGTTTCGCGAACGCGGCGGAGAATTGCTGCAGTTTCCCGACGGCGCCAACTCCGTGCCTGCGGTGGTCGCCCTGGGCGGGGGCAACACGCGGGTTGGCCGCAGCGCGCTGGCCCGCGCAACCACCCACCCAGAGCAGGCAGTGCGCGGCATCAAACGCCTGCTGGGCCGCAGCCACGATGACCCGGTGTTGCAGCGGCTAGGGGCAGGCGCCGCCTTCCGCATTGTCGACGCCGGCAACGGGTCCGTAGCTCTGAAACTCGGCAAGGAGCAGTTCGAGCCAGAAAAGGTCGCCGCGGCACTGCTCGATCACCTGGCCGAAGTGGCGGCGCAGCGCACCGGCAAACGCCCGACCAAGGTCGTTCTGACATCACCCTACTGGTACGGCGTGCGCCAGCGGGACGCGCTGAAACGCGCTGCGACCCTGGCGGGCCTGTCCGTCTTGCAGATCATCAGTGAGGGCACGGCAACCGCGCTTTCACTGATCGAGGCGGAGCCCGACACGCGCAACGTTGCTATCGTCGATGTCGGAGCGGGTGGGTGCAGCGCATCCATCCTCGAAATGGGCAAGGCGGGGGTGCGGCTACTCTCCAGTGGTGGCGATCCGCTGGGCGGGGGTGAAGACGTCGACCACGGACTGGTACGTGCCGTGCTCAAGGGGATCCGCGACAAAGTCGGCGCCTTCCCGGACAGCCCGGCCATCTTCGAGCTGGTGCGCCAGGTGTGTGAAGCTGCGAAGCGCGACATCAGCGACGCCTCCCAAGTTTCGGCGGTCATCCCCTTTTTGCCGATTGCGGGCGGCGTGTTCAACCAGCAAGTCCGCATCGACCGGCGCAGCGTCGAGCAACTGATGACGGACACCACCCTGCGCATCGGCTCCGCATGCCAGACGGCCCTGAAAGAGAGTGGGCTTTCCAAAGGCGACCTTGCGGCGGTGTATGCCACCGGCGGCATGGCGCGGCTTGCGGCCGTGCGCAGCTGCATCAGTGGCGTACTTGGAGAAATCGCCTCAGCGCGGCTGGATCCGGACGGCTCCGTGGCCCTGGGCGCGGCCTACCAAGCGGGCATGCTGCTCTGCGCCGTAGACAGCATTCCCGTGATCGACGTGCAGACGACACTGTCCGTGCCCCCGGCAGCGCCGGGCAAGGCGGAGTCCCTGCCGCCAGCTCCGGTGCACTCCATGCCTCCGGCGCAGAAACGCGTATCCGTACCCCCGGCCGTCGACACCGGGGCATTCCGAGTCGAGCTCGCGGGGCTGCTGGCATCGCTTCGCGCCGGCGCCCTCACCGACGGCGGACACAAGCCACCCCAGCCCACGCTGCTTTCGCGCGCCAACGAAGTCATCGAGACAGATGCGGACGATTCCGCGGAGGCCGCGCAGGCGGCGGTCACGCACCTGCGCGGCGTGTGGAAGAAGCTGTCACTGGCGATGCAGACGGCACGCCAGTACCAATGGGAACATCCGCAAACCCAATCCGCCCTGGAACAAGTGCGCACGGCAATCGAAGCCGCAGCGACCGAGTCCGAACACGCCGTGCGTTGGGACGTGCGCTCCACGCGCTTTTCGTTCAAGGGAGAAGACGTCTGGAAACCCGACCGGCCGCCCTACGACCGGATCCCGCACGAACTGTTCGCAGACGGCGTGCGCAAGATCCAGATCCGCTCTGGAGTGACCCGGGCGGAGTTGCGCCAACTGGTTGGCGTTTTGATGCGCGACCCGGCCGTGGGCTTCGGACTGGACGACGACTCGGCGACGGCGCTGTGGGACAGCAAGTTCGAACACATCGCGTACATGGCCGTGGATGCGTTCTCGGAAGCCGACGACCCCGAATTCGACCAGCATCGCGACGAGCTGGCACGCGAACTGGCCAAGATCGCCAACCTGGACGGGGACGCCGACTCGATACTAGGCGCATACACGGCGGCACAACGCGAGATCGCGCCGCAGGTCGACGCGACAGCCCTCACCCCGGCAGTGCGGGCGGCGTTGGAGGCGGCGGTGGATCCTGGGCAAGGGGTCTGGCTCACAAAGTTCGCGCGTAGCTTCAGCCAGTCCTACGTGGCAATCGCGAAAGTGGGGGACAACGACAAGCTGCTCGCAGCGCTGGAGCGATACTTGGTCGAGCAGTTGGATGCCAAGAGCCCCAGTTACGTATTCGAGGTCCTGGGCGCGCTCACCTCAGGGTTCGCCGCGGATTTCGGCGAGGTAGCGGCGCAGACGTTCCTGGGCCAGCTGGTGGGGCGCGTCTTCGACGTGGAGCGACTGCGGAGCCTGTTCGAGATGTTGCAAGAAGCTCCGAACTTGACTCCCAACCTGGTAAGCACGGTGCGCATCCACTTGGCCGCACTGCCCGACGGTCGATTCGTCGAAGCAGGCGCGGAAATGTACGGGGCGCTGCGTCCAGAACTACGCAGCACCTTGGACAAGTATCTCGAGGAAAACGTCGCAGGCAACGAAGCGGCGTTCGGTGGTTTGCTTGCGATCGCACCGCAGGCAACCGCCGAGCGGTTTCTGAAGATCCTGAACGGCCTGGGCACACCCCAGGCCAGGAGCGCCATCGGCCGGGCGCTGGCCTCACCCCATGCAGAAGTGCGCATGCAAGCACTGATCTGCCTGCCCGACGAACGCCCAGAGCGCCTGTACGAAGATGTGCGCCGCATCTTGGAAGACCCCGAGAGCACCGTCCGCGACCGCGCCTTGCAAATCATCGTCGAGCACGCGTTGGTCGCCGCCGGCCCAGTCCTGATGCAGCGCGCCCGCAGCGAAGAATTCCCCAAGCTTTCGCTGCGAGAACAGCGCCTGATCCTCGAAGCCATCGCCGCCCTCAATCGTGATCGCGCTGAAAGCGTCGGACTTGAGCTGTTGGAGCGCCAGAGTCTGCTCGGCTCCGACGACCTCGAGCTCTCCCGTGCCCTGGCCGCGGAATTCCTGAGTCAATTCGACTCAGACGCGGTTCTCACGGCCTTGCGCAAGGTCGCCAAGAAGCGTTGGTTCCGGTCGTCGCCCGCCCAGGAGGCCGCGAGCCACGCCATTACCGGCATCGAGTATCGGCGCTCGCAGCCGCCAGCGCGGAACAAGGAGACCGAATCGTGAGCCAGCAGAAAGCCTCCCACGAGCTGCGCGAACGGCGCCGGAACGCACCAACTGAGGTGGTGCTCGCCTGCTTTCGCTTGGTCAAAGCCTGCCAGATCCACGACGACGCCAACCAGACGGTGCAGCAGCTGGTACCCGCGATCGGAGCTGCCGTGCGGGCGTATTGCGAGCTTTTTTCGGTCGAAACCGTTCGCATCATGTTCTCCGCAGAAGTCGTATTCGTGAACCGCCGGCTCTTGCGCGCCCCGCGGGAGACGTACGCTATCTCGCTGCAGCTAGGGGAACTGCTCGCTCAAGCAGAGGCGAATGAAGTCGTGTTCGAACGCGGCGTCGACGAACAATCTGCTTTGAAATTCTGTCGTCTGGTCGTGGAGGCACAACGCAGCCCCGAAGCCGCGCGGATGCTGACGCAGACGGAGATCCGCGGTGTGGTGGTGCGCCACGTGCCAGAAGCCGATGAGCTGGAAGAAGAGCGCAAGGACGGCCCCATTGCCAAAGTCGTCAAGACCTACGCCGCGTCCATCCTGATCTTGCAGGGGTTCTATCGCGACGTTGCGGCAGGTGGCACCGGGAATACCCAATCCGTCAAGCGCATCGCGCAAAAGCTGGTGGCGCTCTTCGAGCAGCACCCGGAGCTCTTGGTCGCCGCCGCGGCTGCGCCGCTTTCGGATGCGAGCGCGGCCCGTCGCGCGGTGAGCACAGGGGTGATCTCGATTTCCATGGCGCGCAAGCTCGCTGCCGACCGTGCGCTGGCGACAAGCGTGGCCCAAAGTGCGCTGCTCTCCCCCGTGGGTGCTGCGATCCCGGGTGCCGCTGCCCAGCCGAGTGCGCAGGCTGCCCGCACCCTGACCTTCGTGACACATACCGGAGGACTGCATCCGCCATCGCTGCGCCGAGCGGTGCTCACGCACCAAGTGTTGGGCGGAGACGCCGCCGACTCGACTCACGCGCTGGTGCTAGCGCAAATCCTACGCACGGCCGCGCGCTTGTGCGACCTGCGTGCACCAACGGAGGACGGCGCACGGGGTCTCGGGCTCGACGCGGCCGTCGAGAAGTTGCAGGCCGAATTCAGCTCGGCCACGACCGCGCCGTTCGTGCGCCTCTTGGTCAGTGCGTTGGGCCTGGTCGTCACCGGCACGATTGTAGAACTCACCAGCGGGGAAGTGGCGATGGTCACTGGTGTTCCCCGCCAGGCGCTGGATTTCACACGCCCGAAGGTCCGGCTGCTCACCGACGCTAGTCACACTGCCCTCGACAAGCCGAAGGAGGTCGACTTGGCGCGCCCCAAGGACGACGAGCCCGCGCGTAGTATCAAGCGCGCCATTGTCGGCGCTGGGCTCGGCGGCTAGCCCAGGGCGACGCTGGGCGCGTAGCCTTCGCGGACAAGGCGTAGGGTGTTTCGCGCTCTGCACTCGAATGCCCGGAGAAACGCTTGTCGTCGTCTGGGCACGGGCATTGCTGATGTTGCGGCATGCTCCATCCAATCCGCGCCACGCTGTTGGCGTCAGGGCTCTGCTTTGTGTCTGCAGCAGCGACCGCCGGACAGCCCCCGCTCGCCACGGCCGACGCGCACATCGCCTGGGAAGACAATCACGCGCAGCAACCACGTACCGGGCCGTGCGCGGATGGCGATGACACGCGTGAAGTGTGCGACGAGCGTGATATATTTTTCATGCCGGGTGTTACGGCGGTGGGGTTCATGCCGGCCGCGAACGCACGGGACCCCTACTTCGGCGGCGCCGTGCAGATGACTCCGTTTCGTTGGTCGCACAACAACGATCGTTTTGGACCAAGCCAGGGTGCCGTGTTCGTGCAGGCTTCTCTGCTGCGATCCACCGAGAGCGACGCAACCCTGTCGCTCTTCGACCTTGGCTACACGCTATCCCTCGAACGCAACTCGAGCCGCCGCTTTCTGATCCCGTTTTTTGGTGGCACCGTCGGTGGCCTGTCCCACGAATCCCTCGGCACGTCCGCGTACACCTATCAATTCGCCGGGGCGCATCTGTATTGGCACCACAACTTCGTGGTCAGCGCCGAGGGCGGCTACCACTTCCCCTTCGAGCAAGTCGACGTCGTCCGCGGCCCCCGCGCGCAGTTTTCCGCGGGATTCTCCATGTGGTGAGCGTGTAAACCTGGAAACTCAGCCCCAGGCGCCGGAGTTGCGGAGAGAGAGCGACGGCGGCGGATGCGACCGAGCCAGAGGCAGTGGCAGCAGACCCTTTCGCTGACTCTGGCGCCGGACGAGGCCCCTCGCACTCGGGAGTACCGATCGCGGTGCCCACACGCGCGGGTGGCTTCGTCCCAGGCGTCCGCTCGGTGTAGGGTCGTGTCGTGGACGCCATCAGCTCCGGCAAGGTTTTCCGCGAGCGGGCGCTGGCGCTTGCGGCGCTGCTCTGCCTGGCGTGCGGCTCAAAGAGCGGGCTCTCCGAGCTGGGCGCGGGCGGGTCCGGTGGCAGCGGCGGCGTGGGCGGAAGCGGCGGCACAAGCGGCAGCGCGGGCAGCGGCGGTGTTGGCGGGGTCGCCGCTTCGCTGAACGGACTGCGCTGGGAACTGCCCTGCTACGCCGTTGCCTCAGAAACGGTATGCAACACCGACAATAGCCTCAGCCTGCAGACCACTCTAAGCGGTGCGTCCGGACAGCTCTACGCCGTACGGTTACGGATCCGGGGCGTACTAGAAGAGAAAAGCTACTCCGGAGGAACGTCCCTCGGCGGCTTCATGCTGGGAGGCACGCCCGCGGTCGACGACTGGAACACCTACGCCCTCACTGTCAGCGATCCCGCGCAAACCCTTTTCCTCAACCCGGGGATCTCCGGGAACTACTACTGCGTGGGCGTGGACGACACCGTCACGCTCACGATGCGCGGCGGAGCAACCGTGCGACTCTGGGCGGAGGTCTACGACGCCCAGCAGATCGTGAATGTGGACGCATCCGGCAAGACGATTCTCGTGCCCGGCGTGCCGCCGTACCCACAGGCATTCGACGGGCAGTTTGCACAAGTGGACGTCGTCGATGTGCAGCCGATCTGAGGCTGTTCTGGGCGTTATCGATTTTTTCGCAAGACGCGCCCGGTCAGGGTGTCTGTAGGGCAGACGCAATGTTCCGAAGCATACGCCGTCAGCGCAGGAATCATCCGACCAGCGCCGCCTATTTGAGCGGGCGCTCCCGCTCTCCTTGGCTGCTGGCCATCGCGCTCTGCATCGGCTGCGCGACAACCCAACCCCAGGCGGCACGGCTCGCCCCGGACGGCGTCGCGCAGGAGGCCGCACCCCTGATCGACCGCGGTGCGACCTACTACGAGTCGGAGATTGGTGGATTGAGCCAAGAGGACGTCAGCGAACACTTCTTGGCGCTACGACCTCGCCTGGAAGACTGCGTGCGCCGCGCGTCCGGTCGCGTGAGCACGCTGGGGGGACGGGTCAATCTTCGTATGCGGCTGGACCGCGAAGGGCAAGTGCGTTGGGCTTATCTGAACGAAAGCACTTTGGGTGATCGCGACGCGGAACTGTGTGTGTTGCGACTGGTGAAGGGACGCAGCTGGCCCAAACCTCTGAGCGGTGAAGGGCTCGCCGAGACGTCTTTTGAGGTCGAACCGGCCGAAGCGCCCGCGGACCTACCTGGCTTCAAAGGTCGCCTTTTGGCGGAGCGGGCACGCGCTGTGACGCGTCGCTGCCGCAAGGGCGTGCGTGGGGAGTTTCGTGCAACCGCGTACGTCGCGGGCAACGGCAACGTGGTTTCTGCAGGCGTGGCGCCGTCGAGCGAACAGGCCGAGGCTGCGTCGGACTGCGTGGTGGAAGCGCTGCGCGGATTACGCGTCGGCCCGCTTGCTGGAGCACAAACGACCGCGGCAAAGATCAGCTTCGATTTGCCCTAAGCCGCGCCCGCGGTCACAAGCTGCAGCAACTCTTCGCAGCGCGATACACGCCTCCATCATTGCCGAAGTACACGTGTGTGGCGTCGAGGGCTAGCCCATGGGGCGCCTTGAGCTTCTTGGCTAGCGGTTCAGCGGGACCACCGGCCACGGGCGCCCGCGCGACGTGCTGGGCGGTGTTGCTGGCCCAGTAGACGTGCGTCGCGTCCACGGCGATGCGGTCGGCGAGCGCACCAACGACGGTATCCACGGTGCCGGTGTTGTCTTGGCTGCGCGACAAAATTTGGTTTACGTCGATGAAGTAGACCTTACCGTTGCCCAGAGCCACGTCCCCTGGCGCAAGCAGTCCAGACGCGACCGTGTCGACCGCGACGGGGCTGAGGGTATGTCGGATGACGTTCTGACCAAAGGCACGGTTAGACCACCAGACGTGGGTGGTGTTTGCTGCAATGCCGTAGGGATCACTGCCGGAGAGAGAGAGTTTCTCGACAGTGCCTCCAGCCACGGGGACGCGATACGCGCCGGTCGGATAGGTCGTCCAATACACGAACCCGCCTGCCAGGCTGATGCGCTGGGGGACGGAACCATCACTGGGCGCGAGCTGCGTGGCCGCACCCGACGTTTTGTTGACCTTCTGAAGCGTGAAAGCAGCGTCGGACACGTAGGCGTGGGTTGCATCCACAAGGATAGGCGGTCGGAGATTACCGCTCGCAACACTGGCAGCCTTGCCGCCACTTTTGGGGACTCTGGTGAGCCCGGCGATCGATACGAAGTAGACGTCCTGGTTGTCGATCGCCAGATCCAGTGCGCTGTAGGTGTTCGGAAGCAACTCGACGGCGCACGTCGCAACACAACCGCCCACTCCCGCGGCGCCGCCCGCTCCCGCGGCGCCGCCGCTCGCGCCAGCCGTTCCTCCTGTTCCGCCAGTCCCGCCCGACGCGCCAGAACCCACAGCGCCCCCGGAACCGGACGTGCCGGCAATGCCTCCACTGCCAACACTTCCTCCAGCGGCGCTTCCCCCACCGGTGCCCGCACCGCTGACTCCGCCGCCGGAGGCGCTGGCATCTGGAGACAACTGCCCCACCGGATCGCCCTCGCAACCGAGCGCGAAGAAGCAGCCCAGCGCTCCCAACAACGCCGAAATGCCGGCCGCGCCTGATTTGGCGGCTCCGTGCCTGACGAGGACCATCAACGCTTCTTCTTGCCCGGCCGCTTATCGTGCAGCGCGCCATGCAACCGCGCATTCAGATCCGCTGCACTGGACTTTCGCGCGGCAATGCTCTGCTCAATAGAAAGATTCGCCTCCACATCGTCGGCGAGTTCGTCCGCCGCGAGCCGCCCCACTTCAGTCAGCCGCGCCCCGAGTCGCTCACGAAGTCGATCGCGGATCCCTTCGCGGATCAGATCCAACGCGACCTCCTTCGCCATGCGCTCCGCCTCGGAATACAGCACCTGGCTTAGCTCCAAGTCCAGGAACTGGGTATCGCTCGGTCCATTGCGGCCGCCACGACCCTCCGGGGCGCCATCCCGACTGTCTCCGTCCCTGTCTGCTCTGTTTCCGCTCATGTTTTCTCCTGGTACAGCAGTGTACGCGCTCCCTTTCGGCCGACTACTGACAACAAATGGTCACCGGATCTGTCGGTGTGACCGAGCCAGTGGTTTGGCCCCCGGAAGCGAAGCAGCTGCCACCAACGGGCCCGGCGGTTGAAAAACGCACGGAGCGCGATTCCGAATACGGTGGCGCCGGTGGAGTGGAGTCCGCAGGCAGCGCCGCACAGCTGCCGGGCGCATTGAGCGTGACGGTCTGGCTCTGACATGAGAAGTCCGTGCCGAGTAGCACGTTGCCGCTGCAAGATGCGCCCGTGGGACTATTGCAGTTGCAGCCGGAGCAGGCGCGAGTATCAAGCGCATCTTGGAAGAACACCCGCCGCTTGTTGTAGCTGCCTGGCGGGCACAGGTGATCTCCGTCCCGGGCGATGCACAGTGCGGAGCCGTAGGGAGCCTTGGGGCGGGGCACACACTGGCCCGCCGAGCAGCCCGCGCCGGTCTTAGGAGAGCCACAGGCACGCGCCGTCTCTTGCCAATTCAAAGGGGGCACGATGGGGGGGCTGTTGAAACTCGGGAGGCAGGCACCACCTTGAGGATTCGATTCGGCCCAGGACACGCTGCCCGCTTGCAGCTGAGTCAACAGGAACGCCTGACATACGTTGGCCGGAATCGTCAGCGGACCACTCAACGTGCCGCATGCGCTATCGGGAGCAAAGCGGAGCGCGGCAGTGGGGCAAACGATCCCCTGCGGCGCGCTGCACTTGCAGCCGGAGCACTGCGCAGGCGAAACCACGGGACCGGCGTTGCCTTGTTCAGACACGGACGGGTAGCCACCCGAACTCGCGCAAGATGGCGGCGCGCCGCCGCTGATGGAAACCGCGAGTGGCCCTTTCCATCCGGATGGCGTCGGAGCCGCGCAGCGATAACCAGCCGTACAATCCGGATCGCTGCAGTCCACGGCGCCGTCCCCGTCATCGTCAATCCCGTTGACACAATCTTCGACGACCCCACCGCCGCTGCCGCCTTGACCGCCAAAGCCTGCGAAGCCCGCCCCGCCGCCTTGACCGGCGAAACCTGCTTGACCGGCGAAACCAGCTTGGCCCGCGAACCCAGCGAAGCCTGCCCCTCCGCCAAATCCAGCAAAGCCCGCAAAGCCTCCGAAACCGGCAAAGCCCGCGAAGCCCGCGCCGCCGCCGAAGCCCGCAAAGCCTGCGCCGCCGGAAAAGCCTCCGATCCCCGCGGTCGCGGCGAAGCCGCCACTGCCACCGCTTGCGGAGCTGCCGCCACTGCCACCGATGCCGGCATCGGTGTCGCTCACCTCACCGATGTCGCGGGCGCCGCATGACAGCGCAGCGGCAGCGGAGAGCGAAGCGACTAGGGCGACAAAACGCGTGCGGTTCATGGCGACGGGCGCACTGTAGCTCACGCCGCAGCGGCGTGCATCTGTGCGGCGCGGCGGGCGCGCCGGCGGCGCCAAAGGCGCGCGAACCATACAAGAATAGCGACGAGAAACAGTAGCGCCAACGGCGCAAACACCAAGGTGAGCACGGCCACCATCACGGCCGCTAGCGCTTCCAAGGTGGCGACGATGAAGTTGGTCAAGCCGCCGGTCGCGGCGGTGCTGAGCGCACGTGTAAAGACCGTCGCAGTCTGGGTCACCCCAGCAGCGCCGCCCCCGGCAATCACTGCCAGCGTCCACTGCACGACCGGATGCAACTGCGTGGTGACACCAGCAGTCAGCAAGATCCCCGCTACCACGGCCAGCGGACTAGCGGCGGCATCCAAGGCATTGTCGAGCCACGGGACATAGTAGGCGAGGAGTTCCAGCAAGCTCGCCGCGCCGAGCGCCCCGATGGCGACCCAACTCCCTAGCCAGTCCGGCGCAGCGTCAGTGACTGGCAGCTCCAGGCGCACCGCGAGCGCGAGCAGGAGCGGCGGCACGAACACGCGAAAACCGCAGGCCGCCGCGAGCCCCACGCCGAGGCAAGCGCTAAGCACGATACTGAGCGCATCCATCGCATCACTGTGGCGGATAGGCGCCCGCGGGTCAATTTGGCGCTACCGCGGTCGCCGGCGCTCACCCACTTCCGCGTCGCCCGGCAATAGCCCTTGAGCGATCGGCATAGCTAGACACCCGGGCCACCGCAGGTGCAGAGTCCACGCCGAAGCAAGGAAGTGATGTGTCAATGAATCAGTTGACCGAAAAGTGGTTGTACGACCCCACCGTCGGAAAGGTCGTCGCGGCGCTCGCGGCCATTGTCATCGCACGCGTCGTCGCGGGCGTTCTATTGCGTACCCTCGCCGCGCGTGTGAAAGACAGCACCGGACGCTATCGTGTTCGCAAACTGATCAGCTTTCTCACTTTCTTCTTCGCGGTCTTCGCCATTACCGTCATCTTCAGCGACCGCCTGGGCGGGCTAACCGTTGCATTTGGCGTCGCAGGAGCAGGCATTGCGTTCGCGCTGCAAGAAGTCATTGCCAGCGTTGCCGGCTGGGTAGCGTTGATGTTCGGTGGTTTCTACAAAATAGGCGACCGCGTGCAACTCGGAGGCATCAAAGGAGACGTGATTGATGTCGGCGTGCTGCGCACGACGGTGATGGAAATGGGCGAATGGGTGAAGGGCGATCTGTACACAGGGCGCATTGTGCGGATCGCGAACAGCTTCGTGTTCAAGGAACCCGTCTTCAATTACTCCGGCGACTTTCCTTTTGTCTGGGACGAAATCGTGGTGCCCGTCAAATATGGCAGCGACTACAAAGAGGCGCGCGAAATCATCGACCGCATCGGCCGGGAAGAACTCACCGCGTACGCCAAGAAGGCCAGAAGCAGCTGGGAGGAGATGGTGAAGAAGTTCGCCATCGAAAATGCCCAAATCGAACCGATGCTGACCTTGATTGCAAACGACAATTGGGTGGAGCTCACCCTACGCTACGTGGTCGACCACAAACGCAGGCGAGCCACCAAAGACGCCCTTTGGAGCCAGGTCCTTGCCGCCTTCGAAGCCACTGAAGGGCGCGTTGGCATTGCGAGCATGACGGTGCACCTAGTCGAAACCCCCGCGATAGACGTGCGTCTGCTGGGCGGCGGACGCCCAGCGCCCTAGGCACTGGGCGTTGGACCGGACGCCCGCCAGCGTATACAAACAGGGCATGAGACGTCTCCTCAGGGCGCGCACTTCGACATTGGCGCGCACAGCGCTGGCCATTGCCTGCGTCCTGACCAGCTGCGCGGGCGCGACGTCGGCGCCCAGCGGGGCCGAACCGCAGCAGAGCCTGACGCCCGCGCGCCCGACGCCGACGCTGTAGCGGATGGCGCGGCCTTCGGGCAGGGTCCAGTAGAGCGCGAACTCGTCCGGCATCACGTGGATCTCGCCCGCGGCAATGCCCGGTGCGATCTCGACCTCGCGTGGCAGGAACTTCTCGGGCAGCGCGCCCCCCCCATGCGCCTGCGCCAGACCCGGCAGTGCAGCCCCGGTCAGACCGAACCCCGCCATTCGCGTCAGAAACTGTCTTCTCTGCATACCACTCGCCTCATGATTGGTCGCCTGTGACAGACCGAGAA
>CBDUPW010000204.1:0-13044 GCA_965369205.1 uncultured Polyangiaceae bacterium
CGTGCGCTCGAGTGCGGCGCGACCGGTTCGGTCCGTGGCAACCTACTGTTGCTCTCGGCCGAAGCGCGACAGTGGGCCGGACAACATCAGGAGGGGATCGCCCCGGCGCGTGCCGCGGCACAGCTCTTGGAAGTAGGTTCCGCCGAGTGGTGCGACGCACAGACCATCGTTGCCGAGTCCATTGGCGGGCTGAGCGATGCGGAAGGGCTGCGGGAGATCGCCCGCAGCTTGCTCTCCATCCCAAAAAAAGGGGCGTCTCCGCCACTCACCACGGTGTGCGCGCGCGTCGTGACCTGCTTGCGGCGCACCGGCGCCAACGTTGAAGCCGCGGAACTATTGCAGCATCTGCAGGACATGCTGCCAGACGTCGAGGGGCTTGGGCCACGTCGAGAGGCGTTCTTGCACCAGATGCTGGCGCAGGAGGCGTTTCACGCGGGTCACTTCGGCACGCTGATTGCGGAACTGGGAAAGAGCGTCCGTGGCTTCGAAAGCGCTGGCGACTTTCGCTGGGCAGCGCGAGACCATGCAAACGTGGGCTACGGCTACATGCTGCTTGGCGTCTACGACGTCGCGGAGTTGGAGCTGTGCGTGGCACGCAATGCGGCAGAACAGATGGGCGTGGACTTTATGGCGCGCGTTGTTGACCACAACCTGGCGATGGTGCGTCTGCGCCAAGGGCGCATTTCCGAAGCACGCGAGCTTGAGGCACTGGCCGTGGCGGCCTTCGAAGGCAGCCGCTCCCTGCGCCTCTTGGGATTCTCCAAGATTTATCAAGCACGCATCGAGTTGGAAGCGAAGCAGCCACGCACGGCGCTGCCGTTCGCCCAGGCTGCGGTCGAGATCTTGACGGACGCGGTCCCGACTCTGGAACCCTACGCATTGGCCGCCGCTTCTCAGTGTCACCTTCAGCTAGGGGACGCCGCCGTGGCGCTCACCCTGACTACGCGGGCAACGCAGATCATGGCCGAGCGCGGTCGCGCGGACGAGGGGGAACCGTACGTGCACATGGCGCACTTGCTCGCGTTGCTAGCGTGTGGGCAGCGCGGGTCCGCAGCCACAGCTGTACGCGCGGCCCGCGGACGATTGCTTGAGCGCGCCAGCCGACTGGACGACGCTCTGCGTCGGAGCTTCCTGCAAAGCGTGCCCGAAAACGCAGCTGTCATGCGGATCGCTGCCGAGCTCTTGGGTCAGAGCTGAGTCGAAGCAGCGCGGCGTCGACGCATGCCGGTTGCCGCGCAACGACAGGCAACTTGTGTGCGTACCGACTGATGTGCGCAAACGCGACGATGCGCTATGCTGCTCGAGTGCGTCGCAGCATCTTCTTGATATCCGTCGCGTGGGCCGGCTTGGTGTTGGCGAGCTGCGCGCGCGGCGAGCCAGCCAAGATGTCTGTTCCCCCCGTCGCCCCGGTGGTCGTGCCAGCGCCGACGTTGCAGACCTCCGAGAGTTCGCCGGAGCTCCCGCCGCGCGTGGATCAGGCCCAGGGCCCGCATGAAGAAGCGCCCGAAAGCGGGGCGCGGGCGTCCTTCGAGGTGCGGGTAGACTCCGACGGCGGCAACGTCGTCGTCCACTCCACTCCGGACTCCGGCGTGCAAGTTTGGGGCACGTTCCAGCGCAAGGACGGTGGCTTCAGCTTTTCTGGCGGATTTTCTACGCGCAGCGTGGACGCTACCGCGCCCTAAACCCCATCCGCTGCGGCGCACCAAACGAACGCGGCGCGCTCAACTTCGAGCGCGCCGCGCAACATCGCATAGGTGACTGACGTCACTTCTTGCGTTACTTCACTGGTTTCTTGAGACCGCCGGGCTTGGGCGCTACTGGCGTTGCGGCGGCCGGTCCGAGGTCTTTGCAGTTGCCGCCGGGGCAACTGACGGAGCACTTGGAGTTTGCCGCGCAGGTGCTGGCGCAGTTGCCTCCCGTGCAATTGATGGCACAGGTGGAGTTTGGCACGCAGGTGGAAGCGCAATTACCGCCGGGACAGTTGACCGCGCAGTTGGCGCCGTCGGCGCAGTGCGTCTTGCAGTTGCCGCCCTCGCAGGTGAACGCGCATTGTGCACCCTTCTCGCAGGTGTAGTCACAGTTGCCGCCGGCACAACTCTCGGTGCAAGTCTTGCCCGCTTCGCAGGTCACCTTGCATCCGCCGTTGGGACAGCCTGCGCCCGTGGTGGCCGTGGCGTTGGTCGCGGCAGCGGGCTCCGTTCCCGTCGCGGCAGGATCAGTGGGTGCAACTGCCGGTGCCGGCTCCGTCGTCGCCGCTGCGGGAGCTGGCGGCGGAGCGGCGTTCGAGCCCGCGGGCGGAGCCTGGTGGACCACACAAGCTGCGAAGCCGGCCAAAGCAAAAAACGGAAAAAGGTGGGAAATCTTCATGGCGGTAAGACGTTCCTTTTCATGTAGGGATTCAGCGCCGCGAAAGTATCACTAGGCGCAAAGTTGGGGCGAGTCCCTGCGGGCCCGAAGCAAAAGCCTAATACTTTCCGACCTTTGGGAGCGGAGTGGTTGGCGTCCAAGCCGGACGCGGAGTTTGGGGCTTTGGCAGGCTGAGCGGCGCATACTGAGCGAGCATGCGTTCGGCTCTGAAACTCCCGCGTCGGAGTGACCATCGCCTTGGCGCCGCCAGCGTCGCGCTGGTGGCCGTCGTGACGTCGGGTTGCGGCGAGCACCAGGAGGTGGGTCAACCTCTACCACTGGTCGGCGCTCCTGTGGCTGTTGTGACTCACGCTTCGCAAGCGCACGTCGTCGATCTGCTCGTCCCGGTGAGCGGAGCAGCGCAGCTCTGGGTCGATCTCGACGACCCGATGGCCCAAGCGGAAAGCGTCGAGGCCAACGCCGCCGGCACGGTACGCGTGCGTCTTCGCGCGTTGCTTGCCGATCGCAACTACGACTGCAAACTGACGGTTCGGGCGAACGGTGCAGAAGAAGTCGTACCGATATCCTTTCGCACGCTGCCGGCGCAGAAGACGGAGCTGTCCCAGTTCGATGTGACGAATACTGACGGCGCGCCGGACTATCGCCTTTTTGATTTCTCTGCGACGCCCGGAGTGAACCACGGCGCGATCTACCTGATTGATGTTGAGGGCCGGACGCGATTTTTCGCAACAAAGCCCGCCGCCGGAAAACTCGCTGGGCCCTTTCGCGTGCCCTCCGGGCTGAAGCTCCTGGGCGACGGCAGGCTCGTTTTCGTGCAGGACGGCGACCTGCACTTCGTGGACGACCTGGGCGCGACCGTCGAAACGGTGCTCGCGAAGGATGTGGGCAACCCAGGCTTTCACCACGATGTGATCGAATTGCCGAGCGGCAATCTGCTGACTCTGGGCCTTGAATTCGGGACCTTTCGCTTGGACCAGGACGGGCAGGACTATAGCTACGCGGGAGACACCATCACGGAGTTGTCGCCGGGCGGGGACAAGGTTTGGGAATGGAGCAGCTTCGCTCACCTGGATACGCAGCGCGTGCTTGAAGACTTTTTTGTGAACGAATACGTCAACCCGGCGACCCAAGAGCCAGCGCGAGACTGGACGCACGCCAACGGCGTGATCCATTCACCGGAAGATGACAGCTTGCTGCTTTCGCTGCGTCACCAAGACTGGATCCTAAAAATCGACAGGAGCAGTGGCCAAGTCCTATGGCGCCTGGGGCAGGACGGAGACTTCGCACTCTCGTCAGGTAGCTGGTTCTTTCATCAGCATTCCCCCCAGTGGCAACCGGATGGCAGCCTGCTCGTATACGACAACGGAATCGACAATCCGAATCTGCCAGCGGACGAAGAACGCTCACGTCCAGTGATCTACGTCTTGAACGAAAAGGACCAAACGGCGCAGCAAGTCTGGGCAGACACTGAGAAGAAGTACATGTCGGCGATCATGGGCGATGCCGACCGCACCAGCACGGGGACGATCCTCGTGCTGGACAGTTCTCTGCTGCTTGATCCGAGCAAGCCCTATGTGCTCGATACGTTCTCGGAAATGCGTGAAGTCGACCGCAAGACTGGCGAGTGGGTCTGGGCCTTGCGCACCCCGGATCACTCGTTTGCGTACCGCGCTGTGCCGGTGACGCGCGTTCCCGGTCAGGCTGCGCTGGTTGGCGAATAGCCCGAGGCCCGCGCCTAGTAACCGAAGTCTGGAGGCTTCGGACCGGGCTTCGGGCCCGGCGTGGGTTTGTTTGTCGGCCTGGTGACGGGTTTCACGACTGGCTTCGGCGCGGGCGCAGCGACCGTGGGCTTCGCCGGGTCGGGCGGCGTCGGCGTCGTCGCTGAGGGGGCCTCCACGTGCGTCGCGCTGTCTTCCGGCGGCGGGTCCAGCTTTGGTGCCGCTCCCGACACTTCGACGGGCGCGCTCGCCGTGCCGAGTGCCTCCGTCGCGCTGGCGTCGGTGACTGCTGCGGCGCGTTTCGCGGCGACCATGCGCCAGGCGAACAGGCCACCACCTGCCAACAGGATCAACAGCCCTCCAAGTACCGCCACTAGCAGAAACGGGCCGGGACCCTTCTTCAGCCCTGGCACCTCATCGAGTTGGGAGCTGGACCATGCCGCAACGCTCGCGCCGCCTGCCGCCGAAGCCCCCGCTGCGGGCACGACGTTGGTGGTCGTTTGGGTTTCGCTCGGGGCGTCGTGTCCAACTGCGGGAGGGATGGTGACTGCAGCACCGGTCTGCATCCAGTTGTCCAGTGCTGCGATAAAGTCTTGCGCCGATTGGAAGCGGTGCTCCACGTCCCGCGCCATGGCCTTCAGAGTTAGGGACTCGAAACCCGGATCGATGTCTGGGCGCACTTGGCGCAGCGGTACTGGCTCTGAAAGGACGATCTTGAACAAGAGCTCACTGAAGGTCTCTGCGTGGAAAGGTACTTGGCCCGTGACAGCCTCGTACAGAATGACGCCCATCGAATACAGGTCCGAGCGTGCGTCGATTTCCCGAGAGCCGCGCGCCTGCTCGGGGGACATGTAGTACGGCGTGCCCATCACGGCGCCCGTCCGCGTCATGGACAGTCCGTCGCCTCCCAGCTTGTTGAACTTGGATACGCCGAAGTCGATGATCTTCACGAAGTCCGCGTAGCCGGCTTTCTCTTTGCAAACAAAGAGGTTCTCTGGCTTGAGATCTCGATGCACGATGCCTACCGCGTGCGCGGCTGCGAGGCCAGCCAGGGCCTGTCGCACCAGCGGAATCACCTGCTGTGGCGCCAAGGCGCCCATGCGCTTGATGCGTCTGCCGAGGGTCTCTCCATCCAGGTACTCCATCACCATGAAGTGTTCGCCGGATTCCAGAGTTCCGAGATCCAACACTTCAAGGATGTGGTCGCTCCCGACCAAGCCCGCAGCTTGCGCTTCACGCTCGAATCGCTCGACGGCGTCCTTGCTCGCAGCGGCTTTGGCGTGCAGTACCTTGATGGCGACGCGCCGCCGGATGCGTTCGTTCTCGCCTAAGAAAACCGAGCCCATACCACCCACGCCGATCGTGTCGACGATGCGATACTTGCCTTCGATGACTTGCCCTTGCTCCAGCAACGCTTTTCTCGGTTCGAAAGCGGATTCTAGGGCAGAGTGTGCAACGCGGCCAGCATGCTGCCCAGCGCGGCCAATTTGCGCGCCTGGAGTCGTGCCGTCGTTGAAACGAAGTGGGCACGCTGCTCGGAGAGCTGGCATGCACGACTTCCGCGCAACTCCGGATCGTCTCCTCGTGGTTTGCGCGGCTACTGCGCCCTAGCGCGCGGGTCGCACGCAAATCCGAAACTTGAGCTGCTGTGCTAGGCTCGCGCTCGCCAAAACTGGGGATTCACCATGGACAAAGCGATTGCAGGTTTTCTTGCGTTGGCACTGCTCACGGCTGCGCCATTGGCGGGTGCACAGACCGACACGGAGCGAGCTGGCGCCAGGGCAGCTGCCGGCGAAGGGCTCAAAGCTTTCAACGAGGGTCGCCATGGCGACGCTCTTGATCTTTTCACTCGTGCGGAGAGTTTGGTGCATGCGCCGCCGCATCTGCTTTACATAGCGCGAGCGAACGAAAAGCTGGGGCGTCTGGTACGAGCGCGAGAGGCGTATATGAAGGTCGCGCGGGAGAAACTCGCTGCGGATGCACCCGACGCATTTCGACAAGCGCATACGGACGCGCAACAGGAGCTGTCCGCGCTCGAACCGCGCGTGCCGTACTTGACCATCAGCGTGAAAGGTGACGGCGCCTCGCAGGCGGGCGTTACTTTGGACGACAAGGTCGTGCCCCCAGCACTCGTTGGTGTGCCGTATCCCGTCGACCCTGGCGAATACCGGGTCCAAGCGTCCGGCAAAGACGTGAAGAGCGAGGTCGCGACGGTCATGATCGCAGAGGGCAAGCGGGAAACCGTCGAGCTCCTGCTCGCCTCGGCGCCCGGGTCACTTCCGCCCGGCGCATCCCCGTCGGCGACGGACGCGAAGGACTCTGCTTCGAGCTCTGCGCCCGGTACCCCGGCGCCGGTGGACTCGGGGCCGAAGAGCGCAGACTCCGGTCCTGGTGCCATGCGCATTGGAGCCTACGTCGGGCTCGGGGTTGGGGTCGTTGGCTTGGCGGCCGGGACGATCTTTGCACTGCAGAGTTCAAGCAAACGTAGCGAGGCCGACGACTTGTGCGGGGCCAGCGGCTGCCCAAAGAGCAAACAAGACGAAGTGAACGCATTGGATAGCGACGCCGACAGCGCCGCCACCCTCGCCACGGTCGGTTTCATCGTCGGTGGGGTCGGAGTTGCCACTGGCGTCACCCTGTTCATCTTGAGCAGTGGCGAAAAGAAGGACTCGGCAGCGATCCGGCCCTGGGTGGGCTGGGGGTCGGCGGGAGTCAGCGGCCACTTCTGAGGCGCCGGGATCCGACGCTGCGGCGCTCCGAATCGCGACAGCCGTGCCCAGATATGTGCCGCCCGCGCGCTGAAGTGCGTCCCTGGCACATCTCCATGGTAGCTGGATAAAGCCGCAGCGCAGTGAATCGCCTTAGGCGCGGGTCTTGCTCAGGTCTACCGCCATGCGCACTTCCATTGCTCTCATCGCCCTGCTTCTCGTGATCCCCGCCTGCGGAGGGTCTTCCGGATCGGACCCCAGCCCGGATGCGGGCAGCGGTGGTTCGGGCGCCAGCAGCGGGAGCGGCGGCTCAGCTACGGGTGGCCAGGGCGCTTCCGCCGGTTCCGGAGCCAGCGCCGGCCAAGGCGGAGGCGGTGGGCACGAGCCCGTCGCCGGAGAATGCAAAACCGACGACGACTGCGAACTCTTGAGCGACTGCTGCAACTGCATTGCGGCGCCCAAGGGCAAAGCGAAGCTTCCCTATTGCGAGCCAACGCCCTGTTTTGCCGATCAGTGCTCAGCAAACCAGATCCAGCAAGCCAGCTGCGTTGCAGGTCAGTGCATTAAGGGGTTCAAATGCGACGGCAGCCAGGTGTTGTGCAATGCGCTTCCACCGTTGTGTGAAGGGGGCGAGGTGCCAAGCGTAGACCAGGGCTGTTGGGGTCCCTGTGTGCCTGCGGTGCAGTGTGCTTCCGTCGCCAACTGTAGCGAGTGCCCTGGTGGCACGTCCTGCGTGGTGAACCAGGCTTTCACGAGCAGCGCCCACTGTGTCAACGTACCTGCGGGTTGCACGGCGGATTGCACGTGTCTTGGCAAAGCCGCGTGCACAGGTGAGTTCGATGCTTGCGTCGACAAAGTCAACGACGGATCAGCAGTGCACTGCGAGTGCACTGCCTGCTGACGCGAAGCTGATCAGTAGGGCAGCGGGCCGCCGTCCGGAGGCGGCGCGGGGCACGTGGCCGTTGCGGACGTGTAGCAAACGTTCGATTGGGTATCGCAGCAGTTGATGCCGCCGTCCGCACTCGGGCACGAGTTCTGGCACTCGGCGTTTGTGGTGCAGCTCGATACACAGGTCTTCGCCGCGTCGGCTTCCACCGCTGCGTCTGCGGCAGCGTCGGTCCCTGCGTCGCTACCACCGCTCCCGGAGTCGGTCCCCGCGTCCGATCCGCTATCCTGGGCGTCGCCGCCGGCGTCTTTGGGCTTCGGGCTGGAGTCGCTGTCGCTGTCGCCACCACACGCAGCTACGACCAGCGCAGCCGCGAGGCTCAGGCAAAAGGCAGAGATATGAAGCCGTCGCACGGCGCATTGTGTAGCTTATGCCGGACGGTGCAGCAAGGTTCAGGCATGGCGAGCGGGGATTTCAGTGATTCCAAAGGCGCCGCAGCCTCGGGATCCGTTGTCGGATCCCAACGCCGCGCGCTGACGCCCCGCGTCGACCGCGTGCTGCTTGCCCTCGTGCTGCTCCTCGGCGCGCTCTTATTTGCGCCCACAGTCAACACGCCGTTTCTATTCGACGACCTGATGCACTCGTCGATGGTCGAGGGCACCTTTGTCGCTGAGCGGGATGCGCTGTCTCTATACGATTTTGTCACACAGCCAGACCGCGCCGCCTACGTAGAAAAGGGGCACCTACCTTGGTGGTCGCATCCAGAGCTCTCGATTCGCTTCTTGCGACCGCTCGCCAGCGCCCTGAGATTCGGTGAACAGCGCCTGTTTGGGCCGAGCGCGCCCCTGATGCATCTGCATTCACTTCTGTGGTGGGTGCTGAGCGTTCTGTCCGCCCGCGCGCTTTATCGTCGCATCGCTTCTGCACGCGCTGCGCTCATCGCGGTCGCGATTTTCGCCCTGGGGCCGTGGCACGTGTTTCCGCTCGCCTGGATCGCCAACCGCGAAGTGCTGTTGACGCTCGCTTGCGGAACTTTTGCTCTCAATTGGCACTTGCGCTGGCAGCGTAGCGGTCAGAGTCGCGATGCTTTGATCGCACTGCTTCTGTACGTCCTATGCGTAGCGACCGGAGAGTACGCGATTTGCCTGGCGGGTTACGTCGTCGGTCTCGAGTGGGCGCGTTCGGGCGTCGGGGCGTGGAAGCGCGTCTTCGGGCTGGCGCTGTACTTTGCACCCGCTCTTATCTACCTCGCGCTGCGCGCCACACTCGGCTACGGTACCGTGGCATCGTCGTTCTACATCGACCCACTTGCCGCACCGGGCCAGTTCTTGCTGCGCGCACCCGAACGCGCCATCATGCTCTTGGCTGAAGGCTGGCTCACCCTGGGCTCCACGCCCTGGGGCACCACGCTTCCCAAGGGGATGGTGGCAATCCTCGTTGCGTGCGCGATTTTGGCGCTGCTGGGACCGATTCGACAAGTGGCTGCGGTGCTTCCACGGGATCGACGCCGGCTGCTGCTTGCTGCGCTCTTCGGCTCCTTGGTGGCGATTGTGCCTGTGCTCTCCGTGGCTCCTGCGCCGCGGCTGCTTGGCGCAAGCGCGCTGGGAATGTCGCTCGTGCTGGCGTGTTTGCTGGACCACGCCTGGTTCGGCACGGCTGCGGAGGCCACGCCGGGCGGCAGGTTTCGGAAGGAGTGGCTCGGGGCCGTTGCCACGCTATTCGCCTTTGCTCATTTCGTGCACGGTCCGGCGCGGTCCGCGCTCTCCGCGCGGGAGCTGCGCCAGTCTTCCTCTGCGTTCGTCGCTAGCGCCGCGCGGGTCGCCGCCGAGGTGCCGAACCTCTCCGACGCGCAGTTCATGGTGCTACGCGGCATGGGAGGCTCGTTCTTTGGGCCCTTTGCGTTGCATCCACGGGGCACGGCTCCGAAATCCTGGAACGTGCTTGCGCTGACCGGGCATGTCTTGGTCAAGCGCACCGGCAGGCACAGCGTTGAGCTGATCACAGGCAAACACGCTGCACTGTACCCATGCGGGCGCGACAATCTATTCCGCGACGAAAGCGAGCCCCTTGCGGTTGGCGACAGCTTGGCCATCCCCGGCGCGCGAGTCACGGTACTGGAGCTCGCCCACGGTTGCCCAAGGCGCGCGGCGCTGCATTTCGACGCGCCCGCGGACGACATTATCTGGCTCCAGGAGAAGTTCATGGGACTCGAACGCGTGACGCTCCCGGAAGTTGGCTTTGGCATGCCCCTCGACCCCTAGGCTGACGCGTTTCGCGCGGCGCGCGGTCCCCTCGGCCGGTCGCTGTGCCTGCCGCGTCGACGCCAGCTGCCGTGACTAGCCGGCCACCCGGGCGCGCAACCACAACGCAGGCTTCTCCACCAGCAGGTGGAGCACGTAGGCCGCGGCCAGAGATCCAATCATGAGGACCGTCAGCGACAGGGGCCACACCGCCAGCATCGAAACGCCACCTTCTTGCAGCGCACGCGCTGCGGGTACGACCAAATGGTCCAGGATCGGGATGTGGAGCAGATACACGCCATAGCCCAGCGTGCCAATGTACCTGAAGTAACCACGCCCGAGCCAGCGCTGGAGCGCACCGTCGCTGTGCAACAACAGCGGCACCCACGCCAGGTACATCAGGCTGGGCAGTGTGCCCCAAGCGAAGACGCGCACCAGCTGCAGGTATTCGATTCCAAAAAGCGTCGGTTCGAGCAGCACCCACAAGATCCCCAGCGAAGGCACCAGCAGCAATGCACGGTGAAATGGATCCTTGAGCCACCGTGCCACGGTTTCTGCGTGGCGAAACTCGATAATGGCCAAGATGATGCCGTACAAAAGGGCGTCGAAGCGCGTGTCGGGACGGAAGTAGAGCCGGTCATACAGCGTGTAGTCCGTCCAAGGACCTTGGTTGAAGAACAGGTGCAATCGGTGCGCGAGGGCAAGGCCGCACAGGGCCGCGAGTAGTGCGATGCGATAGCGGTCCTTGCGCAAGGCGCGCAAGCCGTAGAAGAGAAAGGGCACAAGCAAATAGAACTGCTCTTCCAACGCCAAGGACCAGCCCCAAAACATCACCACCTGGTCGCGATGCAGCGGCATCAAGTTGGTGGCGTAGATGTACTCGAACAGCAGGTGCTGTCTCTGATCTGGCGAAAGCGGGAACAGCAGCACCAGCAGGGTCAACACCACCCAGTACGCAGGGAAGGTCCGAAAAATGCGGCGAAGATAGAAGCGCCACAGACCACAGATCCCACCCTTTGACAGGGTGTGGAGCAGAATGGACCCGATCAGGAAACCGCTCAAAAAGAAAAAGAGATCCATCCCGAAAAAGAGCGCTAAGGAGCTGCGGACGAAATCTCGGTCCAGCGGGATGGCTTGTTCGCCCGCGAAGACCCAGGTGACATGAAACTGGACGACGCTGACAATCGCCAGCACCCGCATGCCGTGCAGCGCCGGGAAGCGATTGTCGAGCAACTCCAGTTGGAGGAAGCGCGCGCGCCGTTTCGCTCCCGAGCGCGCTGCGGCTGCCGTCGTTACTGGTGCGCGCAGAGAAGTGGGCATGGGCGCAAGATCAGATCAGGAAGTCCCGCTGGGCGTGACCGTCATCTTGACCTAGTCGCCGGGGTCAACACAAGCCCACGCGGACTGAGTGAGCCAACATGGACGTGCATGGCCATGTCGGGCACGATGCCGCGTGATGAGCGACACCACGTGTCGGCAGTGTGCTGCCCCGTTGCCTCCCGCGTCGCCGGGTGGTGGTGGTGTGTGCGGCGCATGCGGGACACTTTTCGGTCTCCAATCCGAGCTGGAGGAATACGCACGGGCGGTGCTGGAAGGTCGCAGCGACGTGACACGACCGGCCTCGCTGCCCCAATCCCGAATGGCGGTCGAGTGGAAGGGTGGCGGCGAAGATGGGTATCGCGGAAGCGGCGGTGGGCGCCTTCAGATCCGGCTTGGGTACTTCAATTCCTATTCGGCGCTGTTGTGGCCTGTCAGCCTGTTGGCTCTCGGGGCAGTGGGCTACGGTTGGTGGTTTGTTCGCGGGGCCTTTACTTGGATCTTAGTGGTCCCGTCGCTCATCATTGGGATGCGCGCGCTGAGGCGCACGCTCGCGCTCTTCGATCGTTTCGAGCTAACCCTGGACGAAAGGGAACTGCGCAGCGCGAGCAGCCGCTTTTGGCCGCGCCGTATCGTGCAGATCCCGCGCGCAAGTCTGAAACAGCTCTTCGCGATCAAAGCGGGGCGCGGCTATGCGTTGTTAGCGTCGGCGCAGGAGGGCAAGGGTCGCATCGTCGCGTTCCCCGTCGCCTCCGCGGAGCTCGCTTGGTACCTTGAGCGGCAGGTCGAGCTGGCCGCGGGCATCACGGACGAAGCGGTGAGTGCCGAGCTGGATCGCACCATGCCAGCGCCGAAGGCAAACGTCGGGCGCATGGCAGCGTTCGAGGCGCTCTTCTTGGCGCTACTCGCAGGCGGTGCGGTGTTCGGTGTGCGCTCTTGCGGTGTGCCCTTGGGAACCCTTGCGGTGCGGGACACGCCCCAGGACCTATCCGTCGTGCTGAACAAAGAAGGAGTGCTGTTCTTCTCCGCGGAGTTGGACTTCGCCAAGCGCACTTACCGCAGTCGGGACGCCGTTCCCCGCAGTCTGCGCTACCAGATCGCAGTGCTTCGGGGTGATCAACAGGTGCATGCAATGGACTGCGATCCGGTCAATATGTTCGTTTGGGTATCCAGTACCTCCAACAAGAACTTCTCCAGTATCGAAGGCAGGATGGACGGCTGTTCGGTACGACTGTCCGCTGGCACCTACACGGTGCGAGTTGCGCGTACCTGGCAAGCTGACGTTCCCCGCGTAAACTACTCGACGACCAAAATCTCGCCTCGGCTGGAGTGACCCGGTCGAGCGACATCCAGCGTGCCACGCGGCAGACACGCCGTCGGTGCGCTTCGGTGTTACACTTGCCCACTAGCTATGCGGCGCGGAACTATTCTTATCCCGATCATTGCCGGCGTTCTCGCGGCATGTGCGTCGACGGAGGAGCTCGACAAGACCGGTACCCTTGGCGGCGAGTGCTACCCGAACGGCACCTGTGACGCTTCCTACGTGTGTTCCTGGGGGATCTGTAACTTCCCCGACGCAGGTGTCGAAGCGTCTGCAGGCGGGGGCAGTGCTGGGGCTGGCAACACCGGCGCCGTGAGTAGCGGCGGCAGCGCCGGGGGCTCGGCGACGGGCGGCGGTTCCGGGACAGGGGGCTCCGCTGCGGCCGGCGGCAGCGGAGGTAGCGGTGGCGTTGGCGCAACAGGTGGCGTCGCGGCAACAGGTGGCGTTGGCGCAACAGGTGGCGTTGGCGCAACAGGTGGCGTTGGCG
>CBDUPW010000205.1:0-13007 GCA_965369205.1 uncultured Polyangiaceae bacterium
AAAAAAGGGCTGTCCTCCTCGGATGTCATGCGCGTGATCGCCCAAGAGCGGGCGAATATCGGTAGCAGTTGCTGGTCGAGCCGGAAGCCAAACGCAGATGCGCCACGCACGGCGCGCGTGTCTTTGTCGCTGTCGGTCGCACCCTCGGGCGCGGTCACTCGGGCAAACGCCGCAGACCCACCGGGCTATCCAGGTCTCGGCGCCTGCGTCGCCAACGCGGCGCGCCGTTTTCAGTTCCCACGCGCCCAAGGTCCAACGACAGTAAACGTGCCCTTCGTCTTCAGCGCGAAGTAGCCGCCAGGTACGCTAGAGGCCTCGCTTTTCTCCTGGTTTCGAGGGCAAAAGGGCGCGGAAATTCGACGCGGCGGCGGACTTGCGCTAACCGCCGCGTGCGAGGTGACCCAGCCGTGACCGAAATTCTCATTCAGTACATCGAAGCCGCTGCGGCCAACGCCGCGACCTGGGGCTTCCTGCTCGTGTTCGTGTTCATGACCGTGGAAAGCTCGTTCATCCCATTCCCCAGCGAAGTGGTGATGATACCGGCCGGCTTCTTGGCGGCGCGTGGGCAGCTCAGCACTGGCAGCCCGATGACCGACGCCATCATCTGCGTCGCGGCGGGCACGGTGGGCTCTCTGACAGGCGCCTACATCAACTACTACCTCTTCAGCTGGCTTGGCACACCGTTCCTAGAGAAGTACGGGAAGTACTTCTTGTTACCCCCGGCCAAGCTACGTCGAGCCGAAGAAGTGTTCCTCCAGTATGGCGCAGGAGCCACGTTCTTCTGTCGCCTGCTTCCCGCCATCCGACAGTTGATTTCGATCCCCGCGGGGATCTCTCGCATGCCGCTGGGCAGCTTCAGTCTGTGGACTGGGCTGGGCGCGGGTATTTGGGTGATCACCCTGACCGTCATCGGCTACACGATCGGCACGCACACTGCCGCGATGAGCTACGCGGAAATCGTTCACCAAGGCAAAGACATCGTGAAGTCGAACGCCAAGTTCGTGATCCCCGGTGTGCTGCTCGGGTTTGGCGCCTACGTCTGGATTAGCCGCAAGATCATGGAGAGCAAGCCGCCCGCGGACTCTCCCAGCAGCGCCAGCTAGTGCGGCGAATCAAAAGCATCCGAACAGCCCACTAGTGCTTTCGCCGGTTTTCTCTCGACCGGCCTCAAGTTTTGGCTCGTGCAGCCGTCCCCTCTTGCATAGAGCTGTGTCCAATCGTCCGAAGAGCAACATGCGGGTGAAGTTCTCCCGCGCGGATCGGTATCGAGAGCTATTCGAGCACCTTCCGGTCGGGATCTACCAAACCACCCCAGCTGGCGCGTTTCTGGACGCCAATCCAACCCTTGTCGAGATGCTCGGCTACGACAATTGGGATGAGCTGCGCCACGTCAACACCGTGAACCTGTATGTCGACCCCAGAGATCGCTTGCGTTGGCGGTCCGCCATGGAGCGGGACGGAAGGGTGACCGACTTCGAAGTGCAGAAGCGTAAGAAGGACGGCGGCATCATCTGGCTCCGAGACAATGCCCGTGCGGTGATGAATAGCCAAGGCGGCGTCAAGTACTACGAAGGAGCCGTGATTGACGTCACTGACCAACGCACCGCCGAGCAACGCGCTCGTGCTTTGCTCAGTGCCATGCCTGACTGCATGTTGCGCTTTGGCCGGGACGGGCGCTGCTTGGACGCCGACATCTCGAATCCCGAGCAAGCGGGTCTGGATACAGCCAATCCAGCTGGACGCAGCGTGGCGGAGCTCTTTCCGAAGGAGCAGGCCCCAGCCATTGAGGACGCCATCGAGAGCGCGCTCTCCAGACGCTCCAAAAGCACTATCGAATACGCGCGCTCGGCCACAGGCACCGACGCCCGGGTCTACGAGGCGCGTATTCTGCCCTGCGGCAGCGAAGACGCGCTGCTGCTCGTTCGCAACGTGACAGACCAGAAGCGCATGCAGGCATCCTTGGTGCAGTCCGAACGCATGGCAAGCGTCGGATTCCTAGCCGCAGGCGTGGCACACGAGATCAACAACCCGCTGTCCTACCTCACCACCAACGTCGAATTCGCCGATCGCGTGCTGACGCAATGCGTGCAAGCGCTGGAGAGTGATCAAGCAACCGCTGAGGCCGCAGCCGAGGCCCGAACGGCCCTAGAAGAAACACTGACCGGTATTGCACGGGTGGCGCAGGTCGTGGGAGATCTCAAGACGTTCTCGCGACCGGATTCCGTCGGATCTGCCACCGCCGAGCCGCGGGCAGCCATTGAAGCAGCTATTGCCATCGCCCAGAACGAAATCCGGCACCGGGCGCGGCTCGTGCGCGAGTTCCAACCCACGGAAAACGTCGCTATCGGCAGCCAACGATTGGTTCAGGTGCTCGTGAACTTGTTGCTCCACGCCTCGCAGACCATCACGGAGGGGGACACCGAGAAGAACCAAATCGTGGTTTCGCTGACCCAGGCGAACAGCGAGAGCGTCGAGATTGCCATCGCGGACACCGGTGTGGGGATCTCTCCCGAAGCGATCGGACGCGTGTTCGAGCCGTTCTTTTCGACGAACCCCACGGAGCCCAGAACCGGCCTTGGCCTCGCCGTTTGCCACGGAATCGTAACCCACGCGGGTGGGCGCATCGACGTCGAAAGCCAGGTTGGCAGAGGATCGACCTTCCGGCTGCGGCTGCCGATCGCCGAAGCAGTGCGCGCGACCTCGAAGGCGGCGCAGCCCATTTCGGTTCCCCCGCCACGCAAGGCCGGCATCTTGGTGATCGACGACGAGCCGCTGATCGGCCGCGCGCTCAAGCGTAGCCTACGCGGCGACCATGACGTCACCGTAGCTCGAGATGCCCGTGAGGCGCTGACGCTGTTGCTGCAAGGGCTGTCCTTCGACTTGATCCTGTGCGACGTGATGATGCCAGGAATGAGCGGCGTCGACTTTCACGTGGCGCTGAACCAATACCGACCCGAGCTGGTCAAGAAGGTGGTGTTCATCACAGGAGGAGCATTCACCCCGCGCGCCGAGCAGTTCCTGGAAACTGTTGCCAATCGTAGACTGACGAAGCCCATCGCCGAACAAACCCTACGCAAACTAATCGCCGAGCTATCCAGCGACGACTGATTCAGGGGGTCGGCTTTTCAATCCAGATCTCGACGTTGCGGTCCTCGACCGCACCGCTGCCTTCGCCGTCGCCCCATCCCGACACGAAGTCCAGAGTTCCCAACGCGCGCCCTTCCTTTGCCACGGGGTCTCCATAGGTTGCAAAGTCGACGTTGGTCGCCCGCATCATCAAGAACCCATTGTCTTGGTCCCAGATTTCCAAGATGCGCAGCTGGTGTGGAAAGTCCGCCAACGCGCTGGTCATCACTTCCCAGTAGCCCACTCCCGCCGTTGTCTCCAGGAACCGCACCTTGTTGGCGTGGCTGTGCCCGACCATGCTGAATCTTACATTCGGATAACCTGATAGAAACGACAGCCAGGCACTCTCCAGCACCGCATCTGGCTGCTGCTTCCCACCTAGCCCTGTGCCATCGCCCATCGAAGCCACGGCGTGGTGCGAGTTCAAGATCACGATCTTCCCGTCGGCAACGGCGGTATCCAATGCGGGTTTGATCACCGTATCCACATCACCTTGACGCAGCAGACCGTCCGAGCCGCCGGTCTCCGATGCGGTGTCCAGAACGAGAAACCTCAAATCTGTGCCCGGCACGTCGAAAGTGTAGATCGCCTTACCCGACTGAACTTGCGCGCTACCCAATCCGTGACCGTCGCCATCTGCCGCGACCTTGCTCATGACCTCCGCGCGGTCCAAGAGTCGCCGCTGCGGATCCGCGATGACGTCCCCTTTGACCACAGGGCCTCCGGGCTGAGACCAATCCCGTGTGCCCGCAGCAGACGTGGCGCCAATCGCTTCCAAGTTCTTGGCGGGCGATACCGGTAGGTTGCCCTGCACCAAGATATCGTGGTTCCCAGTCACCCACTTCCACGGCACGTCGAGGCCAGGGGCCTGGAACGCGTCTTTGCCGTCGTTGTTTGGGCCTTTGCGCGGATCATCGTTGTCACCAGAGTCGCACTCCACACTCTCAGCGCCACTCAGGATGGATAATACCCAGTTCACTTCGTTTTCTTGAGCACTGTCTGCGTTGTCGCCACCGAGTATCAGGAAGTCGATGGGATCGATGCTGTGCAACTCGTTCACGCTCTTCACCGCGGCGTTGAGCATGTGACAGATGTTGGTGTCCTGCGGGCGGAACGCAGGCGAAAAGAGACCCGGTGCGTCGAAGCTACACAGCCGCGTGGGAGACTCATCATCCGCGAGCTGTAGGTCCGGCATGTGCACAAAACGAAGCAGTCGTTTGGGCGCCGCGCCTACGGCGGGTGGAGTCACGCCGGGTGGGGCCTTGGTTTGAAACGGCTCCGCGGGGCCGTCCGCCCATTCGCCAAACCCTTCCTTCAGCATGGCGGCGCGATCTTCGGGGACTGCCGGAGAGCGCGTGTCTGCCGGATCCAACCGAACCAGGCTTGGCATGAGCGTAGCTTCCGTCGTCAGCCGAAGCGGCGCGTCCGGCGCTGCTTTGCCCGGCGGGTCTTCATCCGACGAACTGCATGCCGGCGCACACAACAGAAGTCCCACGAGTGTGAAAAGCGATAGCTGCCGCATGGACTCACAATAGCTTGCTTTGTCCCCGGCTGAAACTCGCGACGTTCACACAAATTCGCCGGCGGTTTCAGGTTGGTGGTGGCAGGCGTCAGAGGCGGGTGACGAAGTCAGCGGCAGCGGGGGCGACGGAGGCAGCCGCAGACGACTCAAATGGGCGCGCCGATGGGGGTCAACGACTGAGCGCAACGCGTCGGCGAGCGGTCAGGCAGGCGTCGCTTTTCACCGCGAAGTCGCGGCAAGACCGCGGGCGCACCGCGTAGAGGTTGCAACGAAAAGGCGCGCCGCTCGTGCCAGTGCCGTTCAGTGCGACGCAGACGCCGCCGGGGCGCGGGACGTGAAAGCCGTGACCATCAGGGACCAGCAAGTCCAAGTGTCGTTTGGTGATGGCTTCGTTCTTCCCGACCATCACCAGATGATACCCTTCGCGGCAGCACGCGCCGCAGGACGCACACTCACCTTCGTCGAACTTGGCTTCAAAGCGTTCGCAGCCTTGCGCGTCGCTCTCGATGCTTAGTGCGCTCGTGCTCCCGCGCCGGGTTTGTCGACATCTCTGCACTGGCTTCTTCTTGCCCGCTGTGAAGTGCCACGCACATCCTCCGCAACGAACGCTTGCGTCTTCGTGCAGCGGGAAGCCACTTGTATGCAGCGGCGTGGCCGTCGACCACAGGGACGTGCTTGGCGCGTGGCGTTTCGCGAGCTGAGCAATCGCGCGCGTGGCGGTCAGCGCGTCATCAAGGATCCGGCCAAGCTCTGTTGAGCGGACGAATTGCAGTGCGGAGCGCGCGCGCGGGACGGCGGGATCGTCCTCGGGCGTCAATGGATCGATGGGCAGCGCATCCCAGTACGGGCGATGATCTGTGGTGACGGCGAAGAACTGCCGCAGCCCATGGCGGCGCGCGAGGTAGGCCTGCAGCCGGTGACAGGCTTGTTCGGACACCAGATCGCGTTCGTCTTCGTTGCAGAGCCCCCAATCGAGTTCGTGTTTCGCCGCAGCGCCGGCAACCGCCGCATGACACAGCTCGTGCAGAATCATTTGCGCCAAACTGTCGTCGGGGTCCAGGTGCACGTCCTTGGCGATCAGCAGCGTGCCCTTGCCGTCGTAGCTAGCGTAGGCGTCGTCCGTGCGCACCACGCGCAGGCCGTATAGCTCGGCGGCGCGGATCCAAATCTGTGACACAGGATCCGTGTAGGACTTTTCGGCTTTGCGCTGGAACTCCGTCACGGGCGCCGGTGAGCCTATTCCTTGGCGGGCGCGGCGTCATGCCAAGAGCTGAGCGCCCACAGCCCGAGGCCAACGAAGCCGAACGCATGAGCAAAAGCCGAGCATGGGGCACGGGCGGCCAAAGCGCGCAGTCCTTGTAAGTGGCCTTGGGACGAAGCCGATCTACACTGGGCGTCGTGCGATACACACTCCTGCCCGCGACTCTGTTTTTGGCGTTCACCCTCGGATGTTCCGGCGACGACTCGAGTTCGAGCGCCAGCGGTGGCACTGCCGGTGCGGGAGGGACCGGAGGCGGTACTGGCGGCGCAGCCGGCTCGAGCGGCGCTGGCGCTGGCGGGACCGCTGGTGCTAGCGGAAGCGGCGCGGCAGGCGGCGCAGGCGGCGCAGGCGGCGCAGGCGGCGCAGGCGGCGCCACAGGAAAACCCTACGGCCATGTACAGCCCAGCGACGTAGGCGTTTCCCTTGGCTCCGGTGTCACCGGCGCAGAGCCGACGAGCGTTTACTCAGGGCCCATGACCGTCACCAGTCCGGCGGTGATCGAAAACGTCGTCATCAACGGTTGCCTCGTGGTCGACTCCGACGACGTGACCATTCGCAACGTAGTCATCAACTGCAACGGCCTGTATCCCGTCAAAGCCACCGGCCACAAGAACCTCACCATCGAATACAGCACCATCAAGTGCGGCAGCATGTCCAAGGTGTTCTTGGTGCAGAACTACCAAAACATGACGGTGAACCGGAACGAGATCACCGGCTGCGAGGACTTCTTTTTCGTCGGCGGCCAGGTGGACGGGCTGAATGTTACCTACAACTACATGCACACGCTGAACCTGACGCCGGCGTCACATGCAGACGGTTTTCAGATCGGCGAAGCCTCCGCCACAACAGGGCAAATCACGGTTCGCGGCAACTACATCGACCCAGACGCAGCGGGCGGCAAGACCGACGTGATCTTCGCGACCAATCAAGCGAAGAACCAAATCGTCATCGAAGATAACTTCTTCGCTATTTGGGGATTGAAGACGTTGCGCTGCGGGGGCGAGGCACAGTGCTTCGTGAAGCACAATGTTTTCGCACAGGGCTTCCAACAGATGAACCAACCCGGCTGGAACGGGAAACTGCTGTTCATGGCGGCCACTTCCCCGAAACCCTCCAGCTTCATATGCAATCGACTCGAGGACGGATCTCTGGTCGTCGAAATGGACTCGGGGGTCGACCGCGTTGGCGGCGCCGACCACGTAATCACCGGTTGTCCCTCACCCTAGGCCCGACCGCTAGTTGAGTGGCCGCAACCGAACGTCCCCGGATGTAGGCGGTTTTTCGTCAGCAACTTGCGCGAGCCGCTTGCACTCGGTAGACCCGGGCGGCGCTTGATGAAACCGGGCCATTTCTTTCAGCATCGCGTGCCGCTTCTGGCTTTGGCTGCCGCGGCCGGAATCGCAGCGCGCTGCTCGGCCGAGCGCCCGCCCGAGCGTACGCTTGAAGGGCTCGCGCACATGCTCGGGCAAGCGTCTGGCACCGTCGTTGCTGCCAAAGAAATCCGCTGGGAGGCCAGCCCTGGACTGTTGCGCGAGACCTTCCTGGGTCGACGAGTGCTGTTTCTCGGTGCGAAGAAGCAGGGGCAGCCCCGGGACGTGTATCGCGCGGCGGTGCGCGTGAGCGTGGACGGCAAGCCCTTCGCTGTTCGCGAGGTGCGCAACCTCACGGACACCTCCCTTGGCGATGACGCCGGGTTGGAGCTGCGGGGCAGCACAGCGGCCTTTGCCACTGTAGCCTACGGCAACATCCAGAGCATTACGCTGCTGGAGATGTCCGGCGCGCGAAAGGAAGATCGTCCACATTCGTGGTTCCACCGCGTGCTGCAAACCGTTACGTCGTACCAAGAGGTTGGCAGCCTCGACGGACTGGGACGGACCGATGTCGTGCTGGAGCTTCCCGCGAAGCAAGCCGAGCTACTCCTAGACCCGCCGAACCTACGCATCGACTTGGGGGAAAAGGGTCGTTCGCTGTTGCTCAACACGGAAACCCGAGAGCTCAACGCCGCGGAGGGCGGGCAGGCCTACGCCGCGCGTACCGTCGTGCACCGGCAACACCCCAAACCCTTGATCTTGTGGGGCGTCGATACGGTCCGCGCAGAAGTCGGCCCGGAACCCATCGCATGGCTCGAAGACAAGGTCTTCGGCGCCAAGGACAAGTTCAAACGCACCACGTACAACCTGCTTTCCAGCGGTTCCAGCCAGGACGCTTTGAAAGAAGACGTGGGTGAGAACCTGGCGGCACGTGTCCTAGACGCGACTCACCTTGCCGACAATCAAGACACCTGGCCGCCACCACCGGTGCCCACGCTCTGGAAGGAAACAAAGGCCGGCGAAGGCGAGTGGCAACCGGTTCAGCTGCCCTTTCTGCGCCCGCTGCCGGGCACCGAAGGCAAGCTGAGTCCGCCAGCGTATTTCTATCGGACGTTCATCCGCCCAGATACGGCACGCCCTTATTCTGAAGTGATGCTCATCGCCATGGACATGCGGCAGCTGGAGCTGGGCATGGAAGCGGGATTTGAAGATCCGAAACCGCTGACCGGACCTCCGGGTGGCGGTCGCTTGCCGCGAGATGAAAGCATCACCACTCGGATCGTCGGCACCTTCAACGGCGCCTTCAAAACCACTCACGGCAAATACGGCATGATGGTCAACAAGCGGGTGCTGCTGCCGCCGGTGCCGGGTGGCGCGACCGTCATGGTGGAGGACGATGGCGCGGTCGGGCTCGGTAGTTGGCCCAACGACGAGAAGATCCCGGATCAAATCGTCTCCTACCGTCAGAACTTGGATCCTCTGGTGGAAGACGGCGTGGCCAATCCAACAGGCCGCAATATTTGGGGCTGGCAGCTTTCTGGTACCAGCGTGATGACTCAGCGCACCGCACTTTGCGTGACCGCTGCGGGCCATCTCTACTACGCGTTCGGACCTGAAATAGACGGCCCGACCCTTGGAAAAGCCCTGCGGCAGGCTGGCTGTTCCTACGGCGTGCACCTGGATATGAACCCCGGACACTGCGGGTTCGTCTTCACAGACATCGTCGACATCCGCGCCAAGGAATACAACCTCAAGAAGGCGCACGACGAGATGAAGCTGGACCCGGCGAAATTTGTACGCTGGAGCGCCAAAGACTTTTTCTACGTCATGGTGCGGGATCCCCGGCCCAAAGATCCGTCTGGAGTGCGGTGGAAGGCCGACCCCGGCGTACAGCCGCCCCCTAAGTGGATGCCTGGCGTCTTTGGGGGTGAGCTAAAAGTTGGCAATCTAAACGTGCAGCTATTTAGCTTCGAGCCGGGGCGAGTCGACCTGGCGATCCGTTCCGGCAGCAAAGAACCGAGCATGGAGGGCGGGAAGGAAAAGAAGCTCGAACTCAAAGGTGCCGACGCCCACAAGGCAATCGCTGCCATCAACCTGGGACACACCACAGAAGTGACCCGATACGGTCTTGCATTCGAGGGAAGTCCCGCCCTGGACTTGCGAGCCACCTATGCCACGCTGATTGTGGCCCGAGGCAAACCGCCGCGCGTGCTGGCACCGGGTAGTCAGCCGCAGCTCGAAAGCGACGAGGAAGCTGCGCAGCTGCCCTTGCTAGCCGAGGACGGAAAACTGACGGATTACGCGCTGGCCCGGGGGTCCATGCGCGCGCGCGGAGCGCTGTGTGTCACGGGCCGAGGGCGAACTCTGGTGGCGCTGGCGCGGCACGACTCCAGCGACTCCATTGCCGCTGCCCTGATTCGCATCGGCTGCAAACGGGTGCTTGAGCTCGATCGCGGTTCCCAGCACCCCGCTTTCGTTCACCGCGCTGCCAGCGCCACTCCGCCGCTGGCGACCTACGAAACGAGCGTGCTCTACGCCCTCGGTCGCCCAATGCAGCCCCACGCCTTCCGCTGGAAAGCAGAGGGAGCGACCCCATCCACGAAGCCAACCGGTTACGACGTGCCGGCCGCCAAGAAGAAAAAGCGCGCCCCCGCCCCGGAAGCATCCTCGGCCCCGTAGCTACGCGACGGCCGGATCGAATAAGAGCAGCGCGGCGTCGAGTTGCTCGCGCGCACCGATCAGGACGACGACGTCGCCGGCAGCGATGGCTTCGTCTGGGCTGGGATTCGGCAGAAGCGCCCCACTCCGTCGCAGCGCGATGATGGAGGCGCCGGTTCGGGCACGTAGATCGAGGTCACGCAGAGTCTTGCCTGCCGCTTCGGATCCCTTGCGCACACACAGCGCCTCCGTTGGAACGCCCGACAGGTCTTCCCCTCCACCTCCAGCCGGGGCGGGTGCGTTCGGAGCGCGCAGCATCGCGTACATGCCATCACGCACATGCGTTGACAGGTCCAGGACGAGATTGCGTGGCACATCGAAGTGGTGGAGCACTCGGCTGAAGATCTCGATGGAGGTTTCGAACTCCTCGGGCACGACGTCGTCAGCGCCTAGCTTTTTGAGTTCTTCCACTTCGGAAACGTAGCGCGTGCGCACCACGATATGCGCATGGGTGTTCTCTTCCCGGGCCAGCGAGAGCGTAGCGCGCGTTGCAGCAGCATCCGAGATCGCAATCACCAACACCCGCGCACGCGCAATGCCAGCGCGAAGCAATATCGCCTGCCGCGTGGAATCCCCGAACTCGATCGGTTCGCCCTCCGCCCTGGCCCGGCGCACCGTTTCTGGATTCAACTCCAGGATTACGTAGGGCAGGTCCGCGGAACGCAGCGCTCGCGCCAGGTTGGTGCCATTGACGCCGTAACCCACAATGACGACGTGGTTCGAGAGCTCGGCAGCTGCGTCCGTCGGCTCCGGTGCACGCTTCGCCCAAGGCACCAGGGACTTTTCGTTGTCGAGCCTCGAGGCCAGGGCTTCGCCGACGGCGCGGAGCACCGGCGTGATCAACATCGTGATCACGGACGCGGCGAGAAAGACCTGGTAGTCCGCCGCGCTCAACAGGCCTAGACCCAAGCCCGTATGAGCCAAGACGAACGCAAACTCTCCGACCTGCGCCAGTGTGAAGCCGGTAAACACCGCGACCCGGGCGCTGTGCCCCAGAAGCAGCAGCGGGAGACCTGCCGTGAGCAACTTGATTAGAACCACGACGCCCACCACTGCGGCGATCAGTCCAGGCGCTGCCATCACTTGGCGCACGTCCATCAACATGCCGATGGATACGAAGAACAGGCTGGCAAACGCGTCGCGAAACGGGATCGCCTCGGCCAGCGCCTGATGGCTGTACTCGCTTTCGCTGATGGCCAGTCCCGCCAAGAACGCACCCAGCGCCAAGCTCAAGCCAGCGAGAGAAGTCAGATACGCGGTGCCCAAGCACAACACCATCAGCAGAGTCAGGAACAGCTCTCGGCTACGAGTGCGCACGACGCGGTACAAGATCGCAGGCACCAAGCGTCGTGCTGCGATGATAACGCCGCCGACGATGCCTACCGCCGCAGCCACGGTCATCGCGATGTCTGCTGCTCCACCGCCCTTCCCTGCTAGGAACGGCGCCATCAGCATGAATGGGACGATGCACAAGTCCTGAAACAGCAAGATCCCGAGAGACGCTCGACCTGTCGGCGTGCCGAGCTCGCCGCGCTGCCCAAGCAAAGCCAGTACGATCGCCGTGCTCGACAGCGAAACCAAACACCCTAGGAAAATGGACTTGCTTCCCGTAGAGACTCCTGCGGCCGAAGCGGCGAGGGAAATGAACGCCACCGTCAACGCCACCTGAGCGCCGCCGCCGAGGATCAGCGTGCGCCACATGCCCACCAAGTGTCCGATGGATAGCTCTAGCCCGATGGTAAAGAGCAGTAGCACCACGCCGATTTCGGCAAGGGTCTCTACGTTCTTGGTGTCATTGACGAGACTGAAACCGTGCGGCCCCACCAACACGCCGGCCACGAGCAGCCCGACCAAAGAGGGGACCTTGATGGGGCGCAGCAAATAGACGACGACTCCACCGAGGGCAAAGACGATCAAGAGATCTCGGAGGAATCCGAAGTCGTGCATGTAGCCTGGTCGTAGCCGAAACCATCGAAGCAACCAAGGAGCACGTACGTCAGGCGCGCTAACGCTCCCGGCGCCACCAGAAAACCGCAGCCTGCCGGTGGGAAGCGCGGACCGGTTGAGCACACAGCTGCTGCCTGCTAAACGCACCGCGCATGCGACCCCGCCCGGCTTGGAGTCTTTTGGTCTGCATCGCTGGATGCGCTCCAATCGCTGAACAACAACGCACAACTGTCGCGACCGCAGCGACCACAGCGAAAGCCGAGTCGCCCGCGCCCGCCGCGCGAGCTCCAGCACCGCCGGATCCGGTCCCTGCCCTCGCGCGTGACCTGCAGCTTCACGAGGGCGGCGCCTGCGCGCTCTTACGCCAAGGCGGCGCGCGTTGCTGGGATGGGCAGCACGGCGCCACGCCGAAACGCCTGAGCCAGGGCAACGATGTCGTGAGCCTCGCGCTGGGCATGGACACGCTCCTCGCGCGAAGCGACGGCAGTGTCTCCGCGTTGCGGCAGGACGGCAGCGTGCGTGTTTTGGCCAACGTTCGCGACGCCGCCCAGGTGGCAAGTCGCTGGTTGAACACCTGCGCGCGCAGCAAGGACGGCAGCGTCACGTGCTACCGCGGCGGCATCTTCGAAGAATCCCAGCCGAGCTCCCCAGAGCGCAAGCCCACGACGCTACCCGGCGTGAAAGACGCGATGGACATCAGCGTTGGCGCGCACTTCGTCTGCGTCGTGCGCAGTGCGGGCAACGTTGCCTGCGCGGCCCTGGCGCCAGAGTCCAAAGCCGCCCCACGCCTGGCAGCGGTAGCCGGAGTTGCTGGCGCCAAGCGTGTCTTTGTCGCCACCAGCATGGCCTGCGCAGAGCTCACGGACGGACGCAGCCAATGCTTTTCCTTGGGACGCAAGCAGCGTTGGTTCAAAGAGTTCCCGGCAGCAGACGCCATTGCCGTGCATCAGGGCGACCCCTACGACTCGCCGCTGTACTGCGCGTCGCGCGGTGCGGCGGTGCAGTGCACGCGGCTGGAGTCCCTGGGTGGCGGCCACGCGCTGCCGACGATCGCCGATGGCTCGACCGAAGCGCCCGGCGTCGCGCGTTTCGTGCAACTACGGATCGTGAACCACGCGGTGTG
>CBDUPW010000206.1:0-12992 GCA_965369205.1 uncultured Polyangiaceae bacterium
CCCACTGCCCGCGCCCACGCCCCCGCCCGCTCGCGCTCTCGCGCCCGCTCGCGCTCTCCCGCCCGCGCCCCCGCCCGCCCACGCCCACGCCCGCTCGCGCTCTCGCGCCCACGCCCGCTCGCGCTCTGGCGCCCACGCCCGCTCGCGCTCTGGCGCCCACGCCCACGCCCACGCGGAAAGTCGAAGGCGACCGCTCGTTGCGCCCGCACAATCTGACGATGCTACCGCGCCGCCGGCGCGGACAGGCCGGCGCGGATAGGCCAGCGCGGGTGGGTCGGCGCGGAAAGTCGAAGGCGTCTGCCTGGCGATCATCGCCCGCGATTGCGGAGGACATGGGGCAAGCGCTCGCCCCAAACTAACTCTCGGTGGAGCCAAAGTCATTCGTTCCGCTCTGGCACTTGGGCATGCAGAGTGGTGTCGACCCAAACCAACGCTCGTCTGCGAGCCGCAGGTGGAGCCGGAGTCATTCGCTCCGCTCTGGCGCTTTGGCTTACGGAGGAGGTGCGGGTGGGGTCGAGCCGCCGCCGGGGCCACCACCGCCGCCGCCACCGGGCAAACCGGGGATCACTCCGCCGCATACACTGCCGCAGTTGGTTGCGAAGCACTGCAGTGCTTGGAACGCCTGCAGGCCCGCTTGGATGTCGCCGTTGAAGCACTTGATGAAGCACTGAAAGTCGGGACTGCCGCCGGCGAGGCAGTTCTGCACCGCGCAGATCGTGCCGTCGCGACAGGGCTGGCTGAACAGGCACTGCGCGACTGCCGGGCACTGGTTCTGGATGCAGCTGATGCAGGCGAGGGGCCCCGTGCCGCCCGTGCCAGTGATGCCACCGGTGCCCGTTCCGCCCGTTCCGGTGATGCCGCCGGTGCCTCCTCCGCCGCTTCCGCCCGTGCCGGTCGTGGGACATGGGCACGTCGCGTCCGTGCGACAGGCGATGACTTGGTGCGCAACGTTCGTTTCGAGGCCGAAGGGTCCGCCGTTCTTGTCGATTACGTCTTGGCAGGCATTGGGCGCGTAACAATCTAGCCCGGCGCATCCGACCTTGTCGCCGCACGCAACAATATCGGTGCAGCCTTTGGCCTGCTGGCAGTCCGACCACTCGCCGGGACAGGCGTCGCAGGTGCATGCCTGACACTCGCTGTTCGCTTCGCAGCTGCCGCCACCAAAGCCCGCAAACCCCGCGCTGCCGCTGCTGCCGCCATTGCCCGTGCCACCAGTATTGGAACCGCCGACGCCCGCATCGTCGCCGCCCACGCCCGCGCTGCCTTCAGGAGGCGCACCGAAGTCGATGGTTGAGCGCCCGCAAGACAGCGCCAGCAAGATGGCACTTCCGGCGAGACCTAGTCGCAGAACGTTCGAGCGCATGAGGGCCTCCTTGTTCCGCCGTAGCGGAGGCGACTTCATACCACATGCATTGCTGCCGAGCAGTGACGCGACCCGGCCTTGGCATGGATTTCTCAAGGATCGTGTGGGTGAGGGTGGGATGGCTGATATCCCCCCGGAATGGCACAACAGGTGGCTCAAATGCAGACAATTCGATCGGGCGTTCTATCCGTCGTCCTACTTGCTCTTGGCGTAGTGACCGTCGCGTGCGGCGGTTCCTCCACCAGCGATTCCGGTGGCACTACATGCTCCTACGCTGGCGCGAGTTACGACGTCGGCGACCAGGTGGACGACAGCTGCAACACCTGCGTCTGCAGCAGCTCCGGCCAGATGGAGTGCACGCAAAAGGGATGCTCCGTGACGTGCACGCACGACGGACAAACCTACTCGCCGGGAACCACCTTCCCCTCCGCTGACGGCTGCAATGAATGCACCTGCGGCACGGACGGCCAAGTGGCCTGCACCAAGAAGGCGTGCGTTACCTGCACGCACAACGGCAAGACCTACCAACCCGGCGAAAGCTTCCCCGCCGGAGACGGCTGCAACGACTGCACCTGTCAAGACAACGGTCTCGTCGCGTGTACCCTTGCTTACTGCGCAGGCACCTGTACCTATGCCGGCAAAGAATACAAGGAGGGCGAGACCTTCCCCGCGCTGGACGGCTGTAACAAGTGCACGTGTCAGAACGGCGGGGCGTCCTGCACGGAGATCAACTGCCCGTGCGACCCGGCAAAGGAGTGGTACCGCGACTATGTGGGCAAGAGTCCCAAGGAGTGCGCGGTCATTTCCTACAGCTGCCCGGACAACACGACGGCGTTCAACAATGCCTGCGGTTGCGGCTGCGAACAGGACCCGAGCTGCCCCGAGTGGTTCGACTGCATGCCGCCGTCCCCCTGCGACGTGAACCAGATCAAGAAGCAGTGCCCATACTCTGGCATCGCCTATTAGCGCGTGCTTTGAGCCGCTCCCGCCCGGGGCTTTGCGTCCGCGCCAGATCGTGATGCTCTTTCGGTCATGGACACGCGAGCGGCGGACCTAGAAGACAAGATCAGCACCCTGCAATGGCTCTTGGCGGCGCGTGCGGACGCCGAAGAGATCCGAGCGGCAGGCGAAGCATTGGCGCTCTCCTTGGAGTTTCGAGCGACTGACGAGATGATCGGGCTCGACACGGTTGACGCGGAGACTTTGGAGAAGGCGCGCGCGATGGTGATTGAAGCGCGGACCATCGCCGCGGAGATGGGTGACTTGGAAGCTTGCGTCGCCCTGGCGAGCGATATCTGGGAGAGCATGGACCGCCGGCGCGCGAAGCTGGCCTTCGATGCCGCGAAGCGCGCAGAACATGATCCGAGAGCGGCCTACCTGCTTGGAGTATTCGCGTTTCAGGGCTTTGGCCGCGACGAAGATCTCACGGCCAGCCTGGAGCACCACCGTAGCGCGGCCGAGGGCGGGCACCCCGCGGCGATGTTCGAGCTCTACGCAATGATCTCCCAGGGGCTCGGTTGTGAATCGGATCCCGACGAAGCGCTGCGCTGGTGCGATCGCGCGGCCCGCGCGGGTAATCCACGCGCCATGGCCAATATGGGCGGATTCTACGCAACGGGACGCGGTGTGCAGCGCGACGATACGCTGGCGCGGGATTGGTATGATCGCGCCGCGCGTGCGGGGCATGGGCGCGCCGCGGCGACACTGGGCATCATGTACGCAGCGGGAAGTGGTGCACCGCTCTTGCTGGAGAAGGCGCGCGCCTACTTCGACATGGCAGAAAGCCTAGGGTTCGACTGGCGCGCGCTGGCGAGTAGCGCGGGCGTGGATCCGGAACTGCCCCAGCTGCAAATGGAGGCGATGACCTTGATGCCGCCCCCAGCGCAGCCGCCGCCGGGGCCCTCTACCGAGGCTCTCGCGGCGCCTCGCGTGCCGGAGTTCGACACGTCGGATGCGGAGCCGCAGACCCTAGAAGTGCCGACCCTGGGCGATCTGGCGCGCAGCGCGGGGGTGAAACTGTCGAGGCCCAAGGCGTCAAGCAAGGCTGTCGCAGGAGCGGCGCTTTCGGAGAAGACGAACGCCAAAGAGCCCGCAGCGAAAGCAGCACCGGCACCGGCGAAGAAGAAGGCGCCCGCAAAGAAAAAAACGCCGGCGAAGAAGAAAGCGCCGGCGAAGAAGAAAACACCGGCGAAGAAGAAGGCGCCGCCGAAGAAGAAGGCGCCCGCGAAGAAGAAGGCGCCCGCGAAGAAGAAAGCGCCGGCAAAGAAGAAAGCGTCGGCGAAGAAGAAGGCGCCCGCGAAGAAGAAAGCGCCGGCAAAGAAGAAAGCGTCCGCAAAGAAGAAAGCGCCCGCAAAGAAAAAAGCGCCCGCGAAGAAAAAAGCGCCCGCGAAGAAAAAAGCGCCCGCGAAGAAAAAAGCGCCCGCAAAGAAAAAAGCGCCCGCAAAGAAGAAAGCGCCCGCGAAGAAAAAAGCGCCCATGAAAGCGCCCAGTCGCAAGCGCGCTCCCGTGAAGGCGCCCGGCAAGAAGAAGCCGCCCGCCAAAGCACCGCGGCGCGCGCGCTAGCCCGTTCGTCCCGTCTCGCTGACAGGGTTTCGGCGAGGATTCGTTTTCCCTCGCGACGCTTGCGATCTAAGGTTTCATCGTGCAGCTCGGCCGTGTGCTCTTGATCGAAGACGACGAGTGGGTCGCCGTGACCGCGGGCAAGGGCTTGCGGGACGCGGGCTACGACGTCGTGGTGGTGGGCACTGCGATGGAAGGCTTTAGCAAAGCGGTGGAGATCGATCCCGACTGCATCGTATGCGACGTGTTGCTTCCGGATCTGGACGGCTACTACGTCGCTCGCAAGATCCGCACAGAGCGGGGTGCCGTTGCGACAACGCCGTTCTTGTTTCTGACGGCCAGCGATGACGCAAAAGAGCGTGTGCAAGGTTTCCACGTCGGAGCCGACGCGCATTTGAAAAAGCCGTTTCGCCTGGAAGAGCTCGTGGCTCAGGTCAACGCGCTGATCGAGATGGCCCAGCGCTTGCGCGAGCGTCGAGACTCGCTGCGCAGCGCACCCCCTTCGGGGCCCGTCGCCATCAAGGGGGACATCGCGCAAATGAGTATTGCGACCGTGCTGTCGATCTTGGAGCTAGAACGCAAAAGTGGTCGCTTGCGTTTGAAAGGCGCTGAAGATCGCAAGAGCGACATTGTCGTTGCCGACGGACTGATCGTTGATGTCTCCGTCGACGGCATCGCATGGCCCACCGTCGACGCCCTTGGCGAAGTGCTGCGCTGGCCTGCGGGCAGTTTCACGTTCTCGCCCCGGGACGTGTCCGAACCCACATCCCGCCGGGATCCGATTGGGCCATCGCTACTCGAAGCGATGCGTCGGCAGGATGAGGGCGGGCGGTAGCTAGGGGTTCAAGTCCCACCGCCAAACCGTCGCTGGTTTCAGCCCCAGCGCATCAGCCAACGCCCGGCGAACAGCGATGTGGCCATCTGCCACCGCATTGGATCCAAACCAGCGTTCCTTCGCCACGTCCCGTACCGTGCCGGTTTGGTGGTACACGACGACGTAGTCGTAGGGAGCCAGGGCGGCCACATGTGGCGGCCGGAGCCGCTCGTTGAAGTAGATGTCAGGCAGCCCGCCAAGCCCGCAGCTTGCGCCTCGCTCGTTTAGGGCCGCGAACACCCCTGGCAGGTCAGCGCCTGTGCCCAAGATCGTGTATCGGAAGTGTTCAGCGCCAACGCAGTCCAGGAGTTCTTGGTTGGTGATGTTCCATAAGTCCAGAAAGCGGACTTTCCCAGGGTTGCGACGGAAAGTGTGAAACATGACCAATCCAGCCTGGCCGCTCATGATGGTAACAGGCCGCCCCAAATGTGCGTAGGCACGCTGAACGATAGCTGTCAGGTGAGTGGCGACCACGGCATCGCGGGCGTGGACCTTGTTGGTCAACTCGATGAAATCGAAATCGTCATCGACACGGTCGCGAACTTTCGCGACAGCGGCTCGCGCGGTGTGCAACGGGCGTCCCTCGGCATTGCCCGAGCGCAAGAACTGGACGTGTCCGATGAAATGAGTGCCCACAAGAAGGACCGCGACTCGGCGAGCGGCAAGTGTTCGGGTCCGCCCGATCAAAAACGCCGGGAGCAAAGCCAACATCGGACCGACCAATGCGTAGAAGCGGCCGCCCTTCATCCAGTCCCCACCGCTCACGACGACGAAGCTCACATACGCGGCGCAGAGACTGGTAAGCAGGATAGCCATGGTCGCAACGACACTGGAGCGCGGCACGGCTTCCCGAAGTCGTTGGTGCAACCTGAACCAGGGTCGACGTGACGCGCCCTCCACGCTGTAGTTGCGAAAGCGGAGGCCGAGAATGCTGCTCGCGCAGAGTGCGACACAGAGCGCAGCCCCGACAACGAGTGCGGCCAATAGCAGCGGATTGTTCGCCGCCGCGTTGTCGAGCAGGTAGCGAAGACCAGCTTCAGGATCGAATCCCCGCTGTTTGACCAGCGCCGGGTTTGGAGCAAGTTGCCCAAAACAGAAGAACCGAAAGCCGACCAGGACGACTACGCCTCCGAATGCGGCAGCGAGAGTTGGCGCGGCGCGGCGCAGCACGGTCCGGCCTTGCAGCGCCGCCCACACAATCGCCGTCGCGACTAGCCCGGCGCCAATCAGTGGCGTTTCCGGGCGGGAACTCGCGAAACCCAGCAGCGCAAGAAACGCTACGGTCGCGTGTTTCCAGGTGGCAGTACGGCCGGCGACGGCAAGTGTCAAGGCTGCGACGCTCCACAAAGCCGTGGCGACGACGAGCGGGGTTTCCATGCCACTGGTTGACCAGTATGCGTAGCAAGGGACCGTTGCGGCGGCGACGCCGAACCATCCTCCAGCACGCCGACCCACCATCCTATTGGCCAACCGCGTCGCCAGTACGATGCCAGAAGCGTAGCAAACGAGGCCAAACAGATAACCCAGAAGCGGGACTTCTACGCGTGTGACCGCGCGCAGAAATCCAAGAACGACCACCAATCCGAGACTTGAGCTCTGCTCGACTCGTGCACCGTTGTAGTTCACGATGGCGCCTGTTTCGCTCAGCGCATGCGCCGCTGCGTACGTGATGTACGTGTCGTCCTGACCACCGTGTGTGTACAGACCCACGCTGGAGAAAACGCAGAACATGACCAGTGCGGCGAGTCGAAAACGTCGGGTGTGCACGGCTCTGCTCCTCAAGCGCGGACGTTCCCAGAGTCCTGCGCGTTTCACAAGCCGTTGCGCGCCCCAACGACCAATGCCCCATCCGCGGCGGCCAGCGCGGCACGACGCTGCCGAACCATGCTAGATCAGGCCGGATGCTGCTGCTCTGGCTGACGCTTGTTGGAGGCGCACTGGGCGCTGTCGGCGTTTGGCTAGCGGCGCAACCCATCACGCTGGGCGCGTGCCTCGCGGCAGCCGCATATGGCGTGTGTGCCGGCTTCGCGGTTGCGGTCCCCATTTGGATTCTGGCCGCGATTGCGGCTCGGAGCGAACGCCTCAGTCAGGCGTGGCAACGGTTGAGTCTCCGGCTGAGCGCGCAGGCTGATGAACGGGAGGCGATTGTTCGCCTTCACGCTTGGGCCATCACGATTCTGGCTCTCTGCTTGGCGTTGAGCGCCAGTTCTCTCCGCGCGAGCCAGCTGATGAGCGCGATTCAAGACGACGGGCTTGCCGCGGATCTCCGGCTTCTGAGCGGGTTCTTGTTGATGGTGGCGGCGATGGCGTTGGCGCTTCCGCTGTCGCGGTTGGCGGCTGTCTCGCTGCGAGCGATCGATCGCCGTCGTCGCCTTTCATGGATGGTCGATCGCGAGACCGCCCTGTTCGTGGTGTTGCCCGCGGTCGGTTTCTTGCTGTGGTTGCTACGTCGTCACCACGACGTGCTCGGTGGGCTCTTGCCACTGTGTGCGACGTTGATTCTCGTTCTTCTGGCTTTGCCCGCCGCGCTTCCGCCGCGACGGCTAAAGGGCCGCAGAGTGCGTGGTATGCTCCAGGCCATCGGCGGCGTGTCCGCACTGGTCGTGGTCGTCGTTGGATTTCGTGCGCACGGCCGTGATCAAGCTGCCGCACGGGCGGCGGATTCGACGGCATGGGCGCGCCTGATTCAACCCATCCTACTGAAGCTTGGCGACCCGGACCGCGATGGCGCATCGGCCTGGCTTGGCGGCGGAGACTGTGCGCCGTTCGATCCCACAATCTTCCCGCACGCGGTGGACCTGCCAAAGAACGGCATCGACGAAAACTGCGATGGTGAGGACGCCACCGGCGTTGTGGGCACGGATCGTCCGGAGCCCCTTTATTCTGGAGCTGCGCAGCGATCGACCGTGAAAAACGTTGTGTTGGTCATCATCGACGCCGTTCGCATGGACCACACCTCGTTGGTTCCAGGATACCGGCATCGCTCGACGCCAAACCTGGAGAACCTCGCGGAGGCGTCGTTCCTCTACACCAACGCACTGAGCCAGTCCTCCGCGACGTTGTTCTCGATCCCGAGCCTGCTCATGGGGCGCAATCCGGACCAGGTGCGTTGGACGTTTGACAAGCGCCACGCCCCGACCATCGATCAAAAGGTGTTGCCGGAACTGTTGCGTCCGTTCGGATTTCACTCGGCCATCATTCTCAACACGTACATCATCAACAACTACTCTGGCGTCACGCGCGGTTTCGACGCTGTGCTAGATCCGTGGAAGGGCAAGAAACCCGACACACTCCGCCGAGGTGCTAGCGGCGCAGCCATCACGCTCGGCATCGAATACATCGAGGGCCGCTTGCGCGAAACGCCGAGCAAGCCCTTCTTTTTGACTCTGTACTTCGATGACCCGCACGCGCCATATATCGCTCACAAGGCTTTTCCCTACGGCAAGGATCCGAAGTCTCTGCACATCGGGGAGGTCGCTCACTCAGACGCGCAGCTGGGCTTCTTCATCGACTACCTGAAGAACCGCGGGACGCTCTGGGATGACACGATGCTGATCGTTACTTCGGACCACGGTGAGCAGTTCGGCGAGCACGGTGGGCGCTATCATGCGACTAGTTGCCACATCGAGAGCGTGCATGTGCCACTGCTCGTGCGGATCCCGGGGGTCGCGGACAGCGCAAAACGGATCGACAGCCCTGTGGCGCTGGTAGACCTTGCGCCGACGATCTTGGAGTCCTTGGGCCACACTGACTACCGAGATTTAGACGGTCAGAGTCTGCTGTTGCCGGCCCTGAGCCAGCAACCCCCTACGCCCCGAACAATCCGTTGTGCTACGGCCAGTCAGCGAGCCGGGGTCAAGCCATTCTACCGCCGTGCGTTTCGCAACGAACGTTTCACGCTAATGGAGGACGACGGCAAGTTCTCCTTGTTCGACGCTGCGGACAAGGGCGAACGCAACGAGCTCGAAGGCCATGAAGCCGAGCGAAAGGCGCTTGTCGAATACGCCCGGGGCACGACCACAGGCAACCTCGCAGACCACACGAAGTTTTGACGACAGACTTGCGGGGGAGGATCGCGTTCCGGCATGGCTGCGCCGGACCGACGGCGGCGTGGCGAACTCTCGCCAGAATTCGGGCCCAAAGCCCCAATTCCAGGCCCGCTGCACTCTTGCTGCCAGGCGCCCCGAGCGCGTGGTAAACGGGGCGGAAACCATGGCCGACAGCGATGACCCCAAGCCGAGTGGGACGGGCGCGGAGCCTGCGTCCACGCGCGGCTTAGAGACCGCGGCGACCGTGGAGTCCGGGCCCGCTTTGCGACCTGCCGCAAGCGAAGCGCCGCCCGAGTCCGAGGCGCCGCTGGAGCCTGCGCCAGCGGCCCGCCACGCCACTGCTCGCTCTGCAGATGGCGACGTGGAGTCTGCGGTGGCGAACACGGAGTTATCGGCCGGCGTGCCGTCAACTGCTGCTGCCGTCGAGACAGAGGGTGCAGCGCCGGAGTCCGCCGAAGGCGCAGCGTCGTCAGAGGATCACGCCGCGCACAGCGCTCGGGAACGGGAAGCGCTGGACGCCCGTCGCAAAGAGCGCTCGGAAAAACTTGCAAGCATAGCGCGCAGTCTTTCCCTCGCGGGTCTGATTGGTCTGAGCCTGATGGTCACAGTGCAGTTTCTGTACAAGGCCACGTGGCTCACGCAGTTCATCACCGAGAACCAGCTGCCGATGCCGCAGCGCATGCGCATGATCACTAGCATGGTGGTGGGCACCGGGGTCGGCGCGCTGCTCGGCGCCGTCGGCATGTTCTTCGCACGGCGCCGCGGCGTCAGCTATCCCCACATCGAACGCGTGTTCTGGTTCTTGAGTCCGCTCATCTTACTGCCAGCCTTGCCGCAGCTCTACCGCTGGAAACCCTGGAAGGGGAAACACAACGAGCTCCTGCCGGTGCTGCTCTTCGTGGCGCTCGCGGCAGAGGTGTTCTTCGTCAAGGCATTCGCCAACGTGCCGCAGCGCGTTGCTCAGGCTTGGGAGTGGGTGCGCGCCAGGGCGCCTGGCTTCTTCAAGAAGCACGGCCCGGTGATCATCTTGCTGACGTGCATCACTGCGTACACGCTCTTCATGAGCTTTTACAACCTGCGCTGGCACTACAAGATCCGCACGCACAACTTCGATCTATCGATCGACAACAACCTCATCTATGCCGCGCTCGAGGGCGGGCACATGCAGAGCACGGTCACCTTTGGAGATGACCCTGCAAAGTACCTCGCAACGCACGCCAAGTTCGGGCAGTACGTGATCCTACCCATCTACGCGCTGTACCCGAAGCCCGAGACGCTTATCGTCATTCAGTCGCTGTTCCTCGGCTTGGCCGCGCTCCCGCTGTACGCCTTCTCCCGTTACTTCGTGCGCGCATGGCCAGCGCTCGTCGTTGCCCTCGCGTATCTCTGCTATTACCCCATGCACAGCGCGAACTTCACAGAGTCGAAGTACCTCTCGCTGTCCTGCGTGTTCCTGATAGCGACGTTCTGGGCGGCGTTGGCGGGTCGCTGGGTGTGGCTGGCGATCTTTTTCGTGTGCGCGACGGTGATGCGGGAGGACGTGCCAATCGGTCTTGCCATCGGCGGCACGGTGCTGTTGCTGAGTGGGAAGCGGCCCGTGGCGGGGTTCATCATGGCGCTGGTCAGCACCGTCTGGTTCGTGATCTTGCGTTTCGTGATCATGGACCAGGCCGGGGACTGGTGGTTTCCCAGTATGTACAAGGGCTTGTTTGCGCCGGGGCAGACTGGCTTCGTCAGCGTGCTCAAGACCCTGGTCACGAATCCGCTGTTCGTGCTGGACAAGATCCTGACCAAAGACAAGGTCTTCTACTTGATGCACTTGCTGGTGCCGATCGCGTTCCTGCCGGCGCGCCGTTGGTACCTGTGGGCCGCCTTCGTGCCGGGCGCCATCCTCACGCTGCTAGTGACCGACTACAAACCGATCTTCGGTTTCTCTTTTCAGTACGTGATGCACTGGGTGCCGTACCTGTTTATGGCGGCGCCCATCGCGCTTGCCGCCATGGAAAAGGAAGGCGGCAGCGCGAAACTGCGAGGCGCGGTGGCGACGGTTGCGTTGGCCAGTACCGTTGCGACCTATCACTACGGTGCGTTTGCCGCTCGCGATGACTCAGTGCGTGGGGGCTATCACGGCATCAGGTTCGATTTCAACCAAGCCGAGCGGGAGCGATACGCCGCCCTGCGCGAGGCTATATCCGTGATTCCCCCCAAGGCCAGCGTGGTCGCTACGGAGACGATCGGTCCGCACGTGTCTTCGCGGCGCTACATGTACGCCATGCGACGTGGCCTGTACGGCGCCGAATACATCCTCGCGTCCAACAAAGAGCTCGACTTCGAGTCCACTCGCAAAGTGTTCACCAAAGGCGTGAAATCAGGTGAGTACGGAGTCGTCAAACGGGTCGCTGACTTCGTCGTGCTCAAGAAGGGGCATGACACGTCAGGCAATGCCGCGTTGATTCAAGACTGGAAGCTCTAAAGCCCCGGGCAGCGTCCGGGGCCTGGCGCCGGCACTAGATGACGCGCATCAAGCCGAGCCCGCGGCGTCACCCCAAGGGGTGATTGAAACGCTGCGCTTGCTGCGGCTATGCCACTTCATGTGACGGATTGAGTCTGCGCGCAGACTCGGGGAGGATGAAAGATGCGACGAACAGCCCGCGCGATGCATCGCGCAGGAGTGGCTGCGATAGTGTGTTTGTCTGGCTGTGGTCCCGGCGCCGAACTGACCGACGAGCAAGTCGCGGTTCCCGCGGAGGAGGTTGCGACGTCACAGTCCGCGGTGGCGATCACGCGCGTAATTCCGCTGCGGATTGTCTTCTTCGAGCAGGGCTTCATTTGCCAACCGCCCTTTTGCGTCCCGGCGGCGCCCGATTTCTTCAACATTGTCGAACCGAGTGTCCAACGGGCAAACGAGAATTTCGCTGATGCCGGCATCAAGTTCTGGGTCAAGTCGGTGGAAATCGTGTCGACGCAGGTCTTGGGCCACGACCAAACCGGGCAGTCCACATGGTCAAACATCTACCAGGAGGCCCAAGCGTTGTTCCCCACGAAGATCATCGGGCCCTACTCGTACGAACCAAGTAAGTCGATGAACAATAGGAATTGGGTGGATGCCCTGACAGCGATGTACGGTGAAACGGACGTTTTGCACGTGTTTGTAGAGCCCAATAGCGGGCAGGCCCAGGCGACCCATCCGACGGCGGGGCGGTCATTGCACATCCATCAATGCAACATGGCCAGCGCCGCAGGCGCCTGCTCAGGCGCGGCTACGTCGCACCTGGCCCACGAGTTGGGGCACTACTTTGGAGCCCAGCATCCAGACGTCTTTGATACAACAAAAAGCCCGATCACTATGCAGCCCTGGACAAGAAGTGACCAGTGGGACGAACTTGTTTGCTTGGATTCTGGAGTTGCCACGTTTTACGCGAGCAAGGCGGCTGCTGCAGCATCGGGATGCACAAACTGGCAAACGATGGGCAGAGCAGGTGCTTCGCCCTACCCCTACTGCACGATCGTGCCGGGGGACCTGGGGCCGACTCGCTGCACGACGGCCTATCTGCCCGGACAAGGTCCCCTCTACAATCATTTCTCTGGGGATCCAGAAGTGAATGGGCTGACGAGGGATCTTGCTGGGGTTCACAATCCGCCAACTACATTTCGCTACGCCAACAACGTCATGTTCGGGTCTATGGGCAACCTCGGAGCGGACCTGGCCGCTCCGACCTTCTTCAATGATTCATCGATGATCAAGATCGAGGCCTATCTGAACAATGAAATCGGAATTGCCACCAGTACACTCGCTACCTACAAGCGGGTCGACGGGAACTGGCCACCAGGTTCGTTGGCGCCTGCCGTGGCCGGAGCGGCCAATGTCGTCGATCTGGGCGCGGACAACCAGGATTTCGTGTATTGGGGAAACAACCACTTGGGAGGGGACTTCACGTTCCGCCTGGCGCACTGGGACGTCACTGGCACCGCGTACAAGCCCGTGTCCGGCGACTTCGACAACGACGGCTACGACGACATTCTCTGGTACTACCCGGGCGATACCACTGCCAGGTTCTGGTGGGGCAACGCAGCCGGCGCCTTTCAAGGCGACAATAGGCGCGGCTTCTTCAGCCACACGGGCTACTCACACATTCTGGTCGGGGAC
>CBDUPW010000207.1:0-12857 GCA_965369205.1 uncultured Polyangiaceae bacterium
GGAGTCCTTGAGCCGGAAAATCCGCGCGGTCACCGGACTGCCCTGGGGTAAGGGCAGCGGCTACTACAAGACCGACTACCTGAACTCGGACTATCGCGTGCTCTACGGCGGCATCGACTCCGATGACGTCACCCAACGCTTGAGTGCGCCCAACGGCGTGATGGCCAACGTGGCCTGGCGCATGGCCAACGAAGTCGCGTGCCAGACCACGGCCTGGGACCTGTCGATCGACAAACCCGCGGACCGCTTCTTGTTTCCGTATGTCGAGGTGGAAGACACCCCCACCACCAAAGCCGACGCGATCAAGAAGAACATCCAGTACCTGCACGCACACATCACCGGGGAAGCGCTGCAGCTCAGCGACCCAGAGATCGCAGCCACCTACAAGCTCTTCGAGGACACCCTCAAGGAGGGCCAAGCAAAAATCGCTTCCAGCGCTCTGAGCGACAGCATCGTGTACAGCTGCCGCGCTCGGAAGGACCCGTACACTGATGCGGATCTTCCCGACGGACAGAAGCTGGAAAAAGACCCCGACTACACCGTTCGCGCGTGGATGGCAGTCGTCACCTATCTACTCAGCGACCACGGTTTCCTTTACGAGTGAGGAGAAGAGTCATGGAACGGCGTAGTTTCCTCAAGGCAGCAGCTCTCAGTGGCATGGCACTTTCGGTGCCGGTCTTCACCCGCGACGCAGGCGCGGCTCCGCCCTTTGGCGGTCCGTACTGGATCATGGTCAATGCCGGCGGCGGCTACGATCCACGGTTCTTATTCGACCCCACGGCGAACGTCGCGCAAAACCGCATCACCACCAGCATTCAGAAAGTCGGCAACATCCCGTATGCGCCGATCCCTGTTGACGTGGCGGCGATCAATCTCAGCGCCACCGAAGAACCGCACTTGATGAGCACGGAAGCCTTCTTGAACAAGTTCGGCAACCAGCTGTGTGTGCTCAACGGCGTGGACACGTCGACGAACAACCACGACGCGGGCAACCGCACCATGTGGTGTGGACGCACGGCCGAGGGCTACCCTGCCTTGGGCGCGCTGATCGCAGGCGCCAAAGCTCCGAACAAACCCATGGCCTTCCTGTCCAGCGGTGGCTACGACTCGACCCAGAACGTGGTCGCGCTGACCCGGGTCAACAACACCAGCACGCTGCGCAAGATCGCTTTCCCAAACGCCATCGACGCGAACGACGTCCAGGGCGACAGCTACCACACCACGGAAACCATGGACCGCATTGCCCAAGCGCAAGCGGCCCGGCTCTCCAAGCTCACCGCCAGCATGCGTTTGCCGCGGGTCCGCCTCGGAATGGATCAATTGCATTTGGCGCGCCTCAGCGAAAACGAGCTGCAAGATCTGCAGCTGCCAAATACTCCCGTGGATCTTCCGGGCAACTTGGGGGATCTCGAACGGTTGATGCAGCAGGCTCAGATCGCCATTGCGGCCTTCAAGTCGGGCCTGGCGGCAGCTGCGAACGTGAGCATCGGTGGCTTCGACACCCACGCCAACCACGACACCAACCAACGCCGGCAGATCCAGAAGCTGCTCGCCGGCGTGAACTACATCATGGATGAAATCCAAGCCCAGGGCCTCGGCGGCAAGGTATTCGTCGTCGTGGCATCGGACTTCGGTCGAACGCCCAAGTACAACTCGACGAGCGCCAACGGCGGCAAAGATCACTGGTCCATCACCAGCATGATGGCTATGGGTCCCGGCATCCAAGGCAACCGCGTGATCGGCGCCACCAACGACGCCGACCAAAAGCCCTTCAACGTGGATCCCGGCAGCCTTGCGACCCTGAACAACGCCAAAGACGGTGTGCGCATTCGCCCAGAGCACGTGCATCGGGCGCTACGCAACAAAGCAACCGTCGCGGACTCGGAAGTCGCGAAGTCCTTCCCGCTGCCCGGCGAAGATCTGCCGCTCTTCGGCTGATCAGCAGGGCGCGTGCGCGGAGCGCCTACGCGGCGGGCTACGTGCAGCGGAAGGCGGGCGCTCCGGGGATGCGCGGGGATGCGCGGGGATGCGCGGGGATCCGCGTGGTCCGAAATCGATATGTATACAAATTGATTCTCCGCGCCCCGCACCCCTTTCGCGCCAGCGTCAGCTTGAGGGGCAGCACCGCAACCGCCAGACGGCGCTTCCGCCCCAGCGAAGCGGGGTCGTCCCGCGGCAAAGCGGGGTCGCCCCACCTGAACCCGAGGCCGACGCAGTCTTAACGCAGTCTTAACGCAGTCTTAACGCAGCGCTTCGGGCACGCGCTTGAGGGCGCTTTTGACCGCGGCGCGGAGGGCGGCGCGTTCGGCGTGGGAGCTGGCAGTGGCGGCGTCTGTGGCAGTCGCGCTGCCGCGGACGATGGCGTGCAGCTCGCCGCCTTGGGCCTTGCGCAGGGTCGCGGACACCACCGCACGGGCTTCGGCACCGTCTCTACCCTTGGTGCTGGCGACGGACATCAATGTCGCGCTGAGCACGAATCGGTCGCGCTTCTTGGCGCGCGAGAGATCGAGCTGGGACAGTTCGCGTTCGACGCTGCTTTCGAACAGCCGCGCCAGGGACGAATTGCCTGATGCGCCACGGGCATTCAGCTCGCCCAGGGCCACCTCCGCGGTCTTTCCCGCGGACGCCGGCAACGCCCACGCGCCGAGGGCTACGGCCATGACGAATACAAGTCGACGTCGCGTCACGAAAGAGTGCGCCAGCATGAATGCCTCCAGCCGGCCGAGCCGATTTGGTCTCGGATCCGGTGCATCCAGCCCTAACAGCGCTCTCGGTGAATGGACAAATTTCGAGCGCGGCCACGGCTCGCAACGGCGCCTAAGGCGTTGCGATGCGGTCGATGCCGATGGTCTCGTCCCAGGCGCTTTCGTGGCCATCGTAGTGCACGAGCAGCTTGTTCGAGGACACCACGGCGATGACCGTCGCGCCGTAAACGGAGCCGCGCCACTTCACGCGTACCTTGTCGCCGGGTTTGTAGGGGCTGAGTGCGCCGGCGGAGCCTGCGGCCTTGGGCGTGACGCCCGAAGCGCGCGCGACTTTGTCCGGCGGAGGCGGCGGCGTCACGGGTCCGGTCACGCGGCCCTTGATGCGGTCGAGGGTAACGTCTTCATCCCAGCGCGCGTCATAGCCGTCGTAGTGCACCCGAAAACGTGAGCGTCCGCGCTTCTCGAGCAGGTACGCGGGATAGTCCCGCCCTTCCCACTCCACCCAGACGTGTTCGCCAACGCGATACGGCTCTTGGCAGGCGACCGAAAGCGCCGCGACGACAACCAGCAGCGCGAGGCGGAGCCCGGCGAGCAGCGCGCGGGCCAAGCGGGAAGAACAAGGCCGACGGATCACGGCGCGTTCTCCCGAGGGCGAAGCCCCGCGCGCGCTAAGGCGGGCGCGTCCGCCGCGAGCCAGTCTTCGACGACTTTGCGCGTGGTGCGATAGGCGTGCTCCAGGATCTTGCGCCGCGCGGCGAAGCTCGCCGGATTGTGCATGAACAGCATGGCATCGGAGGGATCCGGCTCGATCAACAGCACGTCGATTTTGCCGTCCGCGGCGATGCGCGCGACGGACTCCTGCATGAAGCGATGCATGCCGATGCGAATGGATTGATTCATCACCCACATCAGACCCTTGTTGCGCACGCTGCTCTTGGGGCCATGCCCCGTAGGCACACGCTCCGCGAGCACAGGCACCATGGGGTTGACTACGACGATGACGTCCGCGCCCTCATGCACGGCAATGTCCAGGTGGCTGATCTGCGCGGCGCCGGAATCGATGTAGTGGCGCCCACCGATCCGTACCGGTGAAAAGAACGGCGGCACCGCCATGGACGCAATACAGGCTCGCGTGATGGGCACGTGGTCGAAGCCGGTTCCGCCGAATAGGGCGGGCTCACCGGAGTCCAGATCATGCGCCAAGATGCGCAGGGGCCGCGGCGTCAGTGGGAAGCTGTTGGCGATGCCCCGGCGCACAAAGAACTCTTCTAGGAAACGTTCGTAACGATCCAAGGAAAAGAACCCCGCCGGCAGGGTGTCGAAGAGGCGGTCTAGTTCTTCCCAGAGCACCGAAGGCGTCGGCGCGGGGCCTCGGGACAGGAGGCTGGTGCTGCCGTGCCGCAGGGTCTGCCAAATGCTGACCACCGTGCGGCGCCACTCTGGGAAGTCCATATGCAGCAGATGTCTGCGCTCCAGCGGGAAGTAGGTATCCGCGGGATCCAAGAACGCCCGATAGATGCGCTCGGGCGCGCGTCCGGCGGCAAGCACCGCAGCGACCGTCGCTCCGCTGCCAGCGCCCACATACAAGTCGAATCCGCGTTCGGAGAATCCCGCGATGCAGTCGTCGAAAGCGGCCAGGGCGCCGATTTGGTACATGGCGCCGGTGGCACCGCCCCCGGGCACGCACAGCGCGATTTTCGCAGCGCTGGCCCCTGCCGGCACGTCAGGCGGCACGTCAGGCACCTCGGGCATGGGGCGCGACACCGCGCTTGCTGACGGTGTCCGCCGCGAGTTCCGCGCGCACTTCCGGGTAGTCCAAGTTGGTATGCAGTCCGCGGCTCTCGTGGCGCGAGGCCGCGTTGGACACGATCAGTCCGGCAACAGTGGCGATGTTGCGCAACTCGAGCAAATCCCGAGTGACCAGATGCTTCCAGTAGTACTCGCGGATCTCTTCTTCTAGTAGCGCGATGCGGCGCGCCGCCCGGCGCAGGCGCGTATTCGTACGCACGATGCCGACGTAGTTCCACATCGTGCGGCGCAGCTCGTCCCAGTTGTGGGCAACGACGACTTCTTCGTGACTGGGCACCGCCGAACCGATCTGCCAGTCGGGCACCGTCTGCTCCGGCGCAGCGCGCAACTCTGGAAGCTTCTTGGCTAGCTTGTCCGCAGCACGCGTGCCCATCACCAAACCCTCGAGCAGCGAATTTGACGCCAGGCGATTGGCACCGTGCAAGCCCGTGCACGCTGCTTCGCCGATCACCCACAAGCCCGGCAGTGTGGTGCGCCCACGCATATCCGACGTCACGCCGCCGCACATATAATGCGCCGCGGGCACGACGGGGATGGGCTCTCGGGTCAGGTCGAGCCCATAGCGTTCGACTTCGGCGCAGATATTGGGAAAGCGCTCGCGCACGAAGGCTTTGGGTTTGTGGGTAATATCCAGGTGCACGCAATCGCTGCCGGTGCGCTTCATTTCGAAGTCGATGGCTCGCGCCACGATGTCGCGGGGCGCCAGGTCCGCCATCGGGTGGTGCTTTTGCATGAACGCTTCCCCGCTATGGGGCAGCCGCAGCACCGCGCCTTCCCCCCGAAGCGCTTCGCTGATCAGGAAGCTTTTTGCCTGCGGGTGGTACAGGCAGGTGGGGTGGAACTGGTAGAATTCCATGTTCGCGATTTCCGCGCCCGCCCGATAGGCCATCGCAACGCCGTCGCCGGTCGCAACATCCGGATTCGAGGTGTACAGGTAGACCTTGCCCGCGCCTCCGGTGGCCAAGATGGTCGCGCGCGCCAAGATCGTCTCGACCGTGCCGCTCTTTTCATCCAAGACGTAGGCGCCCACGCATTGATCGGGCCCGCCAAACTTGCTGAGGGCGATCAAATCAACCCCCATATGCCACTCCAACAGCCGAATGCGTGGGTGGTCCACGACGCGTTGGAGCAATGCCCGCTCGATCTCGCGTCCGGTGATATCACCGGCGTGGGCGACGCGCCGCTTGGTGTGACCGCCCTCGCGACCCAAGTCCAGTTCCCCGTCGCCTCCGCGAGAGAACTCCACGCCCAGCTCGATCAGCCAACGGACTGCAGCCGGGCCCTCCCGCACACATAGGTCGACCACCACGTCGTGGCAGAGCCCCGCGCCGGCAGTGAGCGTGTCGGCGACGTGACTCTCGTAGGAGTCGTCCTCTGAAAGGACCGCGGCGATGCCACCTTGCGCCCAGGCCGTCGCAGAGTCGTCGCTCTTGCGCTTCGTCACGACCGTAACGTCACCGTGCTCCGCGCACCTGAGCGCGACGGTGAGCCCCGCGATGCCGCTGCCAAGTACAAGTACGTCGGTCCGGTCCATTTCCGTGACGTTACACGAAGCCCCGGGAGATCCGCTTTGCCCCGTGACGGACGGCTTGCCGCGCGCGAGGGGCTCGCCCGCGCCGGGCGCGCTGCAAGCGTCATTGACGCGCCGCTCCAAAGGCACTAATCCCCCATTTGCACTGGTAAAACGGCCTTGGCCGGAGGGCCGGTGTGAGTCAAAACCCCCGCGCGGAGGCCCGCATTTGCGCCTCCCGAAGCCAAACTCCAGGAGGTCCTGTCGTGAAGATCCTCGTCCCGCTCAAGCGGGTGGCCGATCCGGCCAACCACAACAAGATCAAGATCCCCGCCTCGGGGGACAGCGTCGACACCGCTGGCCTCGAATGGCAGATCAACCCCTTCGATCTCTACGCCCTCGAGACCGCGCTGCGCCTGACCGAAAACGGCAAGACGCCAAAGAAGCGCGAAGGCGAAGTCGTGGCCGTCACCCTCGGCCCCAAAGAGACGGAGACCAACCTCCGCTCGGCGCTGGCCACTGGCGCTGACCGCGCCATCCGCGTGGAGACCACGGACGAAGCCTTGGACGGCGGCCTCGTGGCTGCCGCACTCAAGAAGATCGTCGAGGAAGAAAAGCCCGACTTGATCATCCTGGGCAAGCAGGTCGTCGACGGCGAGAACAATATGGTGGGCCAGGCGCTTGCGGAATTGCTCGACTACCCCATGGCTACCTTCGCCGCGACCATCACCGAAGAAGCCGACGGTCTACTCGTTGAGCGAGAAGTGGACGGCGGCGTCGCCAAGGTGAAGCTCACGTTGCCCGCGGTAGTCACCGTCGACTTGCGCATCGTGTCCCCAGGCAGCGTGCACTCCAAGCACACCGATGCAGGCTTCAAGTACGGCTACGAAGAAGTACGCTTCGCGCCCCTACCCGCCATCATGCAAGCCAAGAAGAAGCCCCTAGCGGTCAAGAACTTGGCGGATCTCGTGGGCGATCAGAAGAACGCCACCACCTACGTGAAGTTCGAAGCGCCCCCCGGGCGCAAAGCCGGCATCAAGGTCAAGGACGTGCAAGAGCTCGTTCAAAAGCTCGCCTCCGAGGCGAAGGTCATCTGAGAGGAGACGACAATGGCGAACGTTCTCGTAGTTGCAGAGTTGACCGAAGATGGAACGGTCCGCAAGACCACCCACAGCGCCATCAGTTTCGCGAAGAGCGCAGCTGACGGCGGCACTTTTTCCATTCTGGTCATGGGTGCGGCAGCCAAAGCCGGCGCCGCTGAGCTGACTGGATTCGGCGCGGCCAAAGTGCTGGCTTGCGAAGACGCCTCTTTGGCGAATTACCTCGCGGAGCACTATGCGCCGACTGTTGCCGAAGTGGGCAAAGGGTTCGACGTCTTGGTGGCCTGCGCGTCCAGCTTCGGCAAGGACCTCATGCCCCGCGTGGCAGCGCGCCTCGGCGCGGCTTACGCCGGTGACTGCTCCGGAGTGAGCGCGGAAGGCGGCAAGCTGACGTTCAAGCGCCCGATGTTTGCCGGCAACGCCTACGGCTACTGCCAGCTCTCGACGGCCAAGCAGGTCGCCACCTGCCGCCAAAGCGAAGTCGACCCGGCCGAGCCCAGCGGTGGTGCGAGCCCCGTCGAAGCCGTCGCCTTGGTGGCTCCCGGTGCCGGTGCAGCCCGCGTCAAACACCTGGGTGTTGCCTCGGTGAAGAGCGAGCGCCCGGAGCTGACGGAAGCATCCGTTGTCGTCTCCGGCGGACGCGCGATCAAAGAGAAGTTCTTCGACATCATGGAGCCCTTGGCCGACACCCTTGGCGCTGCCATTGGCGCCAGTCGCGCTGCCTGCGACGCGGGCTACTGCCCGGGAGACTTTCAAGTCGGCCAGACCGGCAAGATCGTCGCGCCCTCGCTGTACATCGCGGTCGGGATCTCCGGCGCCATCCAGCACATCGCGGGCATGAAGGGTTCGAAGACCATCGTGTGCGTGAACAAGGATCCGGAAGCACCCATCTTCCAGATTTCCGACTACGGCTTGGTCGCCGATTTGTTCCAGGCCGTGCCGGCGTTGGTAGAAGAGCTCAAAGCCCACAAAGCCCAAAAGGGCTGAGTGAAATAGAGCGCGTGCGCCGCAACCGCCGCAGTTCCACAAGTGACTGGGTGGCGGCGCTGCGCGCTTTATATAGTCCGGGGCCAGTTGGACTGCCCTCGGTCGAAGACGGCGCGGCCCTTTCGCTGTTGCCGCGTTCGCTATCGCTGACGGTGCGGGCGGCGCGGCTGCATCCAGTTGCCGCTCGCGTGATGCACCGCGGGCTCGGACGCGCCAGCCTGGGACTCTCCTATGGTGTGCCGCTGCGCACCTTGGAGATCGACGCCTTCCTGCGGAAGTCCATCGCCGACGGCCTGCAGCAACTGGTCATTGTGGGCGCCGGACTCGACGCGCGCGCCTATCGCATCTCCGAGCTGGCCCCAGTGCGCGTCTTCGAGCTCGATCACCCGTCGACCCAAGCCTACAAGCGAGAGCGCACCTCGTCGCGTGCGTCCCATGCCAAGGAGCTGATCCACGCCGCCATTGACTTCGAGAAGGAGTCCCTGGACGCGGTGCTCGCGCGCCACGACTTTCGCGTCGACGCGCCGAGCATCTGGCTGTGGGAAGGAGTCACGATGTACCTGGCACCCGCGGCCGTCGAGGCGACCCTGGCAAGCATCGGCGCGTGCAGCGCGCCCGGGAGTCGTTTGGCGGTGACGTACCTGCCCCGGCACTTCGACGCCGCCTGGGCGCTGGGCCTCAGCCGCGCCGGCGCGCGCATCATCGGCGAGTCCGTCCGCGCCCAATACGAAGCGCCGGAGATGGCCGCACTCCTCGAAACCCACGGCTTCCGCACCCACCGCGACGACACCGCCACGGACTGGGCCAAACGCTGGCCCCCAAGAGAGCACACACATATCCGCAACTGGGAACGCCTGACACGGGCGGAACGGATTTGAGGCGGAGCGGGTAGCAGAAGCTGGGACACCGGCAGCGAGGGCGGCGGCGGGAGTGGCAGTGGCGGCGGCAGCGACGGAGTCATGGGCAGCGGCGGCGGGAGTGGCCGTGACGGAGTGTGAGTGGCGGCGGCGGCGGGAGTGGCAGAGGCAGAGGCAGAGGCAGTGGCCGGCCGACGAAAACCGATCCGGGCCCCGGAGACGTCTGCTTCCCTTGACAAAGCGCCCCAAAACCTTCATCGTCCCGCGCCTTCATAAGAGCAAACATTTCGGGGCGTAGCGCAGTTTGGTAGCGCGCACGGTTCGGGTCCGTGAGGTCGGCAGTTCGAATCTGCCCGCCCCGACAAAACCTGAGTTAAGAGTTGAACAACACATCGGAATTGGCGACGCAGGCTACGGCGTTACCAACATATTACCAGTCCGGCCTTCGAGTTTGGCGACCGCGTCGTGCAAGTCGCCGCGGGTGACGTGCAGGTACCGCTGGGTGGTGCGCACGCTGCCATGGCCTGCCAGGGTGCGGACCGCTTCGATGCTGGCTCCCTTCCGAGTCAATTGACTGCAGAAGTAGTGTCGGAGCGAGTGGCAGCCCCAGTCGCTCAGCCCGGTCTTCTTTTGGAAGGCCTTCAAGCGACTGAGCATCCGTTGCCGAGGCAACGGCAGCCCCTCATCGTCGCAAACGACCAACGCCCGACGAGGCTTTCCCGCCACCGCCTCCCGGAGGATCTCCGCAAGTTCAGGGAGCATCGGCACGACCCTTTCGAGGCCGCTTTTCGGCGGGACGACTTCGTCCGCGCTGTATGCACGCCGTACCCAGATGTGAGCCTCGTTGAAGTCGATGTCGCCGATCTGGAGCGCCCGCACCTCACCTTGGCGGAGCCCTGCAAGTGCGTAGAGCGCCACCGTTAGCCGCAGCCAACCGGGGGCATTGTCAAGCAGCACGTCAACATGCCGTTCAGATGGAGCCGCTGGGAGCTTCGGCGATTCAGGAAAGCTCGGCAGCACCGGCATCAGAGGCAACTCCTTCGCGTTGACTGCCGCCCTGATCACAGCGCGGATCAGATTGCCATGCCCACGCGGATCGATACCGCGGGTCTTGCCCTTCAGCGGTCGGGCGCGCCGTCGCTTTCGAAGCTTCGCGGTGTACTCCAGCACTTCCGTGAAACCGATGGCATCCAGAGTCATCGGACCAAAGTGGTCCATGACCCCCTGTCGGAGAATGCCTTCGTAGCGTTCCCGCGTGCCAGGCCGAAGCTGGGGAAGAAACACCGGTCGATACACCTCGGCAACAAAGGTCTCAAAGGTCATCACGACGCGGATGGATCCCTCCGGGGATCCCGTGCGCGCCGCCAAGTCCATCAGGCGTTGGGCTTCTGCCCTGGCTCCGATCACGGTTTGCACATGCGCATTCCGCCGGTAGCGCTCCCGCTTGCCGTGTTTGTTCAAAAAGAAAAAATCAATGACCAGGCGGGTCGTGCCCGCGCGTTTCACACGCTTCACTGCAGATCGACTACTCATGAGCTACCTCACAAGCGGCCGACCACGCGCGACGAAACACAACATACCACGCCCTCAGCGCGCCTGCCCGAGCAGCTCCGGGGGCACGATGAACAGCCAGCGTCCGTCGCGCTTTCGAGCGACAATGCCCAGGGCAAGGTGTGCCACCAGCTCGCCATTTTCGCCCAGCACGGCTTTGCGCTCGCATTGGCGGCGCAGAGCATCTGCGTTCATGCCGAGGGCGGTGGCGACCTCCCCCGTATTCCACGCCAAGCGCGGCAACCCCGTCACAACCCGTTCGATTCCGTTCTGCATCACAACCTCCGCCGCCGTCGCAAATGACGTGCGGACAGATCCAATGTGATGCCGCGCACGCTCATGTGCGAGCAAAACCTGCGCGATCACCGGAGATCACGTCGAGGGTCTGAGCCTCGAGGTTAGCGCTCCACTACGCTGGAGCTGGCGCACTCGCAGGATGGACAGCGACGTCGCGCAGCTTCTTCTTCCATGCCTTCCAACTGTTTTCGAGCGTGCGCCCCGTTACCGGTCCAAGGCCGATCGATTCGCAGACGGAAGCCAAGAAATCCCACTTGTGCAGTGCGGCCAATCCCTTGCGAGGGCCGCCGACCCGGATCCATTCCTCCATGGCACGTTCGAGCTGCTCGTCCGTGAGTCGAGAAGCCTCAATCGGGTACGCCGCAGAGTACATGGCCCTGATCGCGTCGGCTCGACTGTATTCTTTTTTCTGCGCAGCGGCCTCAAGGCCCCCGCGGAACGCGGGCGCACCGAATACCTCGAACACTGCATCAAACGGCGTCGGATGCTCGGGCTTCGTCAGCTTCTTCCGAGCCATCGCCGCAAAAAGTTGTGCCATTGCACGCCCGGCGTCCACCTCGTCGATGCACTGTAAGAGAAACACGCGCGCGTGCTGCTCACGCCCCCAGCCCCGGGTAAATGCGTTCCAGTAGCGGTCTCGGCCTTCCTTGATGAACTCCGCGCTTTCGGTCACATCAGAGAGGATCATCAGGCGATAGATGTCCAGTTGCGCAAGCAACAGGTGCAACACGGCCGCTTCCGTTTCCGTCGCGACGGGGGTGCTAGATTCGCCGCTGTCCTTGTCGTTGAGCTCGTCCGGGTGCTTTTGCATAATGCAAGTGTAACCCGCGCGTTCCAACGCGCAACGCGCCGCGCGCAAAACTTATCGATGAGGTGCGGCTTGTCGTGCGTTGTTACGTCCCGACGGCTTAGGAAGCCACCGCGCCACCACTAGCTACGTGCAAGTGCCAACCACGGCACCAACCCCCCGAAGCCGTCCGGCCACCACCATCCCCACTGTCCGTCAAACCAAACGAACCCACCCGGTGCCAAGGGATGCACCACCCACCCGGGCGTTGCGGCGGGGGCGCGTTTCACGGGTTGTTTCGGTGGATTCTCTGCTTGCTTGAGGGCGTGCTTGAGGGCGTCGCCTCCGAGGTACGCGCTTCCAGACGCGCTCACGCGATACCGCCCGGAACTACGCTCGACGAGCCGCAACGCCCGTAGCCGCCCGAGGACGCCAGCGGCGGCAGCGACGATCTTGCGGGACCGTTTCCATGCACTCGAATCCCCATAGGCAGCCCGGGCAAACTGTTCCGCCGTGCAGGGCTCGCCGAATGACACGAGAACGGCCAGCAATCTACGAATCGTTTCGGGCTTCACTGTTGAATCCTTGCTTGGTTGTCAGTTTGGTTCGTTGTTTGGTGTGTCTTTGGTAGGCATGTTGGTCCGCACTTTGGTGGTCCAAACACCGTACCAACGGGTGCACCAAGTGGTGGGTCAGTCCCCGTGCAAACCCGCACCAAATCCTCGGAAATGTGTCCGCTTTGCGTGTGTACCGCCGTCGCTGCGAGAAGCTACGTCGTGCACATACGAACATTTCCATGTTGCAAGCATGGCGCGAACGATGCGTCCGATCGAGGAAAACTCGATGTGTGGGTGCAGATCACGACGAGGCTCACAGCCTCGGCGTTGCGCTTGTCGATCACGAGACGAGAGGCCGCGTGCGTCTGTGCGGCGATCAAGCGTAACGGGCCGACCGCCATGCTGTGCACCGCTCGCAAAGCGGCTCCCGCTAACCAATGACGCACCGAGCAGCCACCATGCAAGACCTCAACGGCTTGATTCCGTGCGCCTCAACTTCGACCCCGCCGGGAGACCCCCAGGTGTTGCTTCACGTCCCGTGGTCGACTCCGGCGACAAAGCTGGCGCCGCGTCCGCGCGTGCGGCGTTCTGATCTAAGCCCATCGCTCAGTTGTTGGCCTTGGAGCAAGCTGACGAACCCGACATCGGCGACGGCGCCCAACGTGCGCAGCGCGCTCAAGCTCGGCTTTGGAGAGGA
>CBDUPW010000208.1:0-12777 GCA_965369205.1 uncultured Polyangiaceae bacterium
CGCCCCCAGGCGTTCATCACCACGCACTTCTTGGCCTTCGCCGCGCGTCTGTCGCGGGAGAGCAAGATCCCAGATCTGGCGTTCATGCAGGTGGAACTGGGACCGGATCGTCGAGCGACCTATCAGTTCGTGCCGGGGGTGGCAGAGACTTCCCTGGCGGGGCACGCCGCGGAGCGACTGGGCGTCACCGGCGACCAGCTCCAGTCCTTGATCGAGCAAAATATCCAGCGCTTTCGCCCTCCTGGGCAGCGCGGAGACGACTGACGCGCATGCCTACGCTGCTGGTCACTAAGAAGATGTCGCCGGAGCTTGCGGCGCGGGTGGAAGCCAGCGTTGCCGGCAAGCGCGCGCTGCCCGGGGCTCGCGTCGCGCCGCGCACCCGCTCGCTGCTTCGAATTGTGGCGTTTTCGACCATCGTGGCCTGTGGCGCGTGGTTCGCGCTGTCGCTTCAGCGTTTCAAGCGCGACACGGAGAGTCAGCGCGCTGCGCTACTTGCGCAGTGGACGGACGCCAGCAGAGACGTGGACCCCCAAGAGCTGCGCATGCCGACGGCGCTGCATCCGTTTCTGCTCAAGCTTTCCGGCAGCTACCCGGAAGACCTGGTGGCCGACGAGATGCGCCTGCCCGGTGCCTTCGAAGCCACGTTGGCGCGTCCGACCGTGTATTTGCGTGGTCCGCTTTCGAACTTCGACAGCATGAGCACCGTGCAAGAGAGCGCGCAGAACTCCTTCGTCGATGCCTTCGTCCTGTGCCTGCAGAAACCCCCGCCAGAGCGCAAAGAGAAGCTGCTGCGCGCCAAAGCGCGAGCCGCACTGTTCGCGGATAGCGAAGACATGAAGCGCACCGCGCACGTGGCGCGTCTTCACGATGCGTTCCTGGGGCTGCCGTTCCTAGCGCCGGATTGGCAAGACCGCGTGGCTCAGGCTAGCTCCCAAGAAGAGATCGCGAAGCTGAAGAAGCGTTTCGACCGCGCTCCCCTTGACGCTGCCAAGCGCGCCTTGCGCGCGAAACTGCTATTGGTTGTCATGGACGAACCCGGAGACAAATCCGCACCAGCCGAACTCGATGGCGAGCGCCCACACGCAGTGCGCGTGGGCCTCGTCGACCTGTCGACGCAGAAGCTCTTGCTCAGGCTGCGCCGTCAGGTCGACCCGTCGTGGATTTCCGCCGCGGGCCGTGCGGAGTTTGCCGTCGGCATCGACAGCTGCGCCCTGGCCATGGACGTGCACGCAGCGACGCGCAAAGAGCCGGCGCCCGACGCGGGTCCTTGAGCGCGACGCGCGATCGCGCGGCTCACTGCACGATGACGCGGTCTCCCGCGCCGCGGCCGAAGGTCTCGGGTTCGTACATTTCTTCGGCCTTGGGCGGAGGCACGACGAAGGTGCCGGGCGTGGTGGCTCGGGCGACGTAGGTGTATTCGTAGGTGCCGCCGTAGACGATGGACGCGAAGGCCTCGGCGCGTTCGTCGCGCAGGTTCTGGTGCTCGTACCAAGCCCGAGACCACCACCAGGGCACCTTGGGATCTTTTTTCTGGTCTTGAGGAACGCTTTCCGAAGTGGCCAGCGCCGGGTTTAGGGGCTCGAAGCCCGCTGGCATCCAGTCGACGAGGGCAACGTGATAACGGCGGGCGGGTGCCACCATCGAGACTCGGATGCGCACCAGGGACCCCGCTCTGACGCGCCAAGTGCCGTCCTTGTCCTTGCGCACGCTGGCGGCTTTGTCCGCGGCCTCGTAGCTGCGGCTGACGGAAAAGCCGTGCTCGGCCGGTGGCGGGCGCAGATCCGCAGGCGCGTATTGCATGCCCATGCGGTAGTAGAGCCGCCCGTCGCCGTCCTTGTTCATGACGATTTGGCTGCGCGCGCCGGGCCCACCCAAGAGCGAGAGCGGGATTTCCGTGTGCTGGCGATCGGTGCTGCGGCCTTTGAACGCGTGATCGAGCGCGAGGCGATCGCCCAGCCAGGCGCGTGCGATGAAGTTCGGCGTGACCTTTTCGAAGGCTTCGAAGTAGCGGCTGAGCCCCAGCAGCACAAACACGTTTTCTTGGGTGCTGCCCCAGTGGCCGCGTTTGCGGTGGCCGAGCAGGCCGCGGGCGAGCTTGGGCAGGGCGTCGAATTCCAGGCGGTCATCGATGGTGGCCTCGAGCAAGATCCCGTCCGTGCGCCGACTGGAGCCCAGAGTGACGTGCCGGCTGTCGTCGAAGCTCGTGGCCCAGTGGGCGCGCCCCGCGGTTTCGGTGATGCGGTTGTCGAGGTGGCGCCGGATCTCGACCACGTCGTTCTGCGCTGCAGCGTCTTTGCTCAAGATCGGCAAGAGCCAGCCCAGCGCGTCCAGAGTGCGCGCTTTGACGCCGCCGTCTTCCTTCAACAGCGCGCGCGCGCGGGTTGGATCGCCTTGTCCGGCGCGGTGTCGCACGTACAGCGCGTAGGCTTCTACGGTGCGTCGCGCTTCGGGGTGCCAAATGCGCGGAATGTGGTTTCTGATGTTGGCGAGGAAGCGCAGGCCGCCGGCGAGCAACTGCTTGTCGACAAAGAAGCGGCGGTCCTTGGCGCGCAAGAGCGCGTGGGTGACGTGGATGCTAACGAAGGGGCTGGGCGGGCGATCCCGGCGCCAGTAGTCCCAGCCGCCGGAATAATGTTGACGGGCCGCCAGGCGCTCGACGTCCCGCGCCATGCTCTTCTTCAGTTCCGATTTCGGCGGCAGACCGCCGGCCTCGAAGGCTTCCAGGACCGGTTCGAGGGCCGCGATGCTGATCATGCGGCTGGCGATCTGCTCGTTGCACTCGAAGGGATAGCGCTGCAGATACAGCACGGCGTCGGTCAGGCCCTGCAGCGCCGTCGATGAGGTCGTGACTTCCAGCGCGCCAAATTCCCGCACCACGTTCTTGGGCACCTGCACCACCTGCGCGATGCTGCCCTGGTCTATTTCGCCATAAGTGGCGAACGCTTCCGTGGTCGCTGGCGTCCACACTGGCAGCTCGACGGTTGCGGCATCGCTGCCTCGCGTGCCCACGGCGCCTACTTGGAACTTGGCGGTGCCGGCGGACTCGGTGGTGACCGTGAACCGCGTCTCGATGCGATCCGCGGCGGGCACGGTGACGCGCACGCCGCGCGGGCCGATCAGCTGCGCGTTGTCCGCCCGGGCGATCAGGTCGACGGTCATTGCCTCGGTGGTTTGGTTCTGCAGCACAATGGGCAGGTGGAAACGGTCGCCGTAGTTCAAGAAGCGCGGCGCCTGGGGCCGGGCCATGAGTGGCAGGCGCGCCGTCACCGCGCTCTCGCCGACTCCAAAGGAGCGATCGCCCAGCGAGCTCACCGCAAAGATGCGATAGCGCGTGAGACTGTCGGGGAGTTTGAACCGGGCCCGCGCCTTGCCGGCCGCATCCGTGGTCAAACGCGGCACGAACGCTGCCAGGGGATTGAAGTTGCTGCGCACGGAAAGTGGGGAGGAGGCGTCGCGTTCGTCTCCGTCTTTGCCGGAGGCTTCCGCTTCCGCCGGAGGCGGGGCAGCGGGTCCCGCCGCGGCCGATGGCGCTGCGACGGGCTTGGGGCTCGGTTTGTTTGCCGCGCCCATGCGCACCGTGGGCGCCTTTGCCTTGCTCGCAAGGCCGAGACCGCCGCCGCCGTAGCCGACGCCTTTCATTCCGAGCTTGCTCAGCTCTTTCGAAGCGTCCGCTTTCTTGCCCTCTTTGGCCTTGAGCTCGAACTGCGACGTATCCGGCTCGCCGAGTGCGACGCGCAAGCGTGCTTCATAGTCACTCACGGCGCCGCCGCGGCTCGGATACAGCACGCTGATCGGATCCGGCGTTTCATATCCTGCCAAAGCCAAAACGGACTCGTCCACGACGACCAAGGCCACGTGCGCGCCACGCGCGGGACGGCCGTCGGGATCCGTCACGGTGATCGTGGCGGCCGTCTTCGCGCCGGGGGAAACCGCTTCGGCTTGGGGCTTGACCGCCACGCCCAGGGTTCGATCTTTTGGCGGGATCTTGATGGAGATCTGGCCGGAGGCCACCGCCGGGCGGGGCGGCAGCGACTTGTCGGGGTTGCCGCGTTCGTCTTCCCGCGACCGGCTGCCCACCAGATGCACGCGTGCGGAAAGCCCCGGTACCCAAGCGCGGTCGAGGGGGATCTCCAGAGGCTGCACCCGCGTCTTCAGACTGAATCGCCGCGAGGAAACGATGCCGTCCCGGTCCAGTACGAGCACGCCTTCCGCGGGTGCGAAGGGTGCCGTGATCAGTACTTTTGCCGTCTCTCCGCCGGCGTATTCTTCTTTGTCCGTGGTGAGCTCCACGCGATCGCCTTCGAGCTGGGGCACCAGTGCGGGGTCGTCAGAAAGCACCCAAGTGTCGAACTCCGTGTTGCTCTTCCGGCCGTGTTCGTCCGTCACGACGGCTGTGATGCGATACTGACCGCCGCGCTTGGTGTCGATCACGCAGCGCTCTGCCGCGTCTTTGCTGACGAACTCGCAGCCAGGCCCGGGCTCGCGTTTCTCCACGCGTTTACGCCCGCGCCAGGAGAACTCGAGACGTTCGCTTTTGATACTCACGTTTCTGCCCGCGACGGCTTTGCCGTCGATGTCCGCGACCAATGCGTCGAGCACGATGGGTTTGCCCGCGGTGACCATGCGGCTCTCTTGTCGCAATCCGACGGTCACACCGGCGGGATGCACGAGCATCGTGGTGCGGGCCGACCACGCCTGCCTACTGACGTCGGTCACCGTGGCCTCGAAGTTGAGCAAGCGCGGATAGGCTGGATCCAGCGCGTCAAAGTCTACCCGCAGACGATGGCGGCCTTCGGCGTTGGTGGTCGAACGCCACGTTTCGTTCGCCTTGCGCTCCTTTTCGTCGTCGCCGCGGCTCCACCAGAAGTAGCTGGGGCGCTTGCCGAAGTGATAGCCATCGCGCTTTGGCGGTGAAAAGTGCGCATCTTCACCGCGCACGCGCCAGTTTACGTCGCTTTCGGGCAAGCCACCGCCGGCGTAGTACTCGGCACTGACGGTTGCGATGGCGTGCTTGCCGACGAAGTAGGGACCCTCGGTGGTCTGTGCGCTGACTTCGAACTCCGGGCGCTTGAACTCCTCGAGCTTGAAGTAGTGTGAATGGTGCGCGCTCCGATCGGATAGGGAGAGCTTGACGCGTGCGCGTCCCAGATTCGCAGCGTCGGGTAGGTCGAAGCTCAGGTGGAAAGCGCCGTCGGCATCCACAGGCGCGCTCCCCTCAGCTACGGAATTGCCGCGGGGTTCCAGGGCTTCCCACTTGACGGTTCGGCCGCTGCTGCGCGGCAAGAGCGACAGATCTCCCTTGGGGCCGGCAGTCGAGAGGCGCACCCAGCCTTTGACGTGCACTCGCTCCTTGGGTTTGTAGAGGCCGCGATCGTCGTACACCATCCAGCGCACGGGCTCGTATCCGCCCCGGGCGACGAGTTCTCGTTCGCCGCCGGCTACGAATACGCGGTCCTTGCCACTTTTTGCGATCAGCATGTCGCCGTGGTTTCCCAGCGCGAGACTGGCCATGCCGGTGGCATCGGAATGCGTCGTCGCTCCTGGAGGAAAGACCGACAGCTGGACGCTTTTGCGTGGCGCGCCCGTCTTCAGATCCGTGACGAAGGCCGCCAAGCTGTCACGATCCCGGAACGCGGACAGGCCGAGATCTGTGGACTGGATCCAGACGCGTACCCACTCTCGCTCACGCCAGCGCCGCGCCTGGGTCGGCCGGGGTTGGTTGGGCGGCTCAACGATCGCCAGGATCTGACCGAAGTTGTCTTGCAGCGCTTTGCTCAGATCGATGCGAGTTTCCACCAATTCGTCGGCGGCTTTTCGCGGCTGGACCATGACGCTCTGCACCAGGCGACCCGGCGGCTGCGTCAGGCGCCCATCCCAGTCCCAGTCGCGACGGAACTGCTCATACTTGCGCCAGTGCTCGGGGCCGACGGCGTATAGCTTGACGCGCAGGCTGGCTCGATTGACCGAAAAGACGCGTAGCTGTCGCTCGTAGAATGGGTCGAGCACGACCATGGACTCCTGCTCCGAGAACAACATCGGCTCGGCTGGGTCGACTCGGACCTCGTGCACGAGCTTGCCTTCCAGAGTCTGCTCGAAGCTGTCGCTGACGCGTGCGTCGACGGTGACCCGATAGGTGGTGCGCCCTTTGCTACGGCCGCGAATGCTGATGCGGTTGCCGCTCACGTCCAACTTCATGCCTTCGAGCGGCGGGTCCACTCGGACCATGGAGTCCTCGAACTTGTCGGCCTCGATGGGGTTGGTGAAGCGGATCGTCCACGGTGCCAGCGGGGGGCATCCTTCGTACCAACCGCAGCGCACGTCTTGGATGGTCAGTGGACCGTAGGTGCGGAAGTCGATCTCCAGAGGCTTCTCGGTCGGAACGGGCCCCTCGGCGGATCGCGCGCCCGCCGCCAGCTCGACGTTGATGCGCGCGTTCTTGGGCAGCGGGTTTTCTGGGATGAGCACGATGAAGCGATCCGGCTCCGCACGCTGCGAAAGCCCGCGAACGGCGTCGTCCTTCTCGATTTCGTCTGCGGTGGCGAGGCGGACGGCATGGCTGCGCCCTTCGACTTTGGCCTCGAAGCTCTTGAGCAACACCTGTTTGTCGATGCGCTGGTTGAACTCCGCGAATACCAGCGGCTGCAGATCTTGGGGGCCACCCCAGCGCTCCGGGTAGCGGTCGGCGATCTTGAGCGTTGGAGTCGAAAAGGAGAAGTCGTGGGCCTTGGCGAGGGTGTGCCCGCTTTGCGCGCGGGTACCAGCGGGTATGTGCACGCGGAAGTTGGAGGACATCGGCATGCGCTCGCCTTCGGATTCGAAGAGGACCGTCTGCGTTCCGATCCAGCGAAACTTGCCTGGCGGTTTTGGATCGAGGGTCACCGGCACGGGCAGCTCGGCAATGTCGTCGTGAGAGGACAATGGCACCATGGCCTCGGAGAACGTGACGCTGACGTTCTTGGCCAAGGACACGTCACCCTCCGGCGCGTGACGGAGCACCGTGAGTTCTTTGGACCCGACTGGCGCGACGGGCGCCGTTACCTTCGGGGGAAACGCGGTCTTGACGGTCTTGCCCGGGCGCGGTGCGGGTAGGGATTTGTCGCGCAACGCGAAGCTCTTTTTCTTCGCGCCGACCAATCGCGGCATGCGCTTTTCTACCCGCGCCCGTTCCAGGCGATTCAGGGGTTGGCCTTCGACCAAGCGCGATCGCTGCGCGGGTTCGGGATCTGCATTGCTAAGGCGGAAGCCCAGTCCGGACTTGCTCAGCTGGAAAGCGATGCTTTCTTTCTTGCCTACTGTGGTGCGCTTCGTGGGCGTCGGGTGCTTCGGCGGTGGCGAACCTGGGCACGCAACCACCAGCGCCGACGCGACGACGAGCCACAGCATTTTCGCTTGCTTCACGGAGCCTCCTGCTTTCGCCGGCGCGAGGCTCGGCCCCACGCCGAGGGCAGGCTAGCAACTCTGGGCGCCGCTTGTCATGGCGTGACGGCGGCTCGAAACTGCGCCGGCGTTATTTGGGGGCAGAGAGCACAACGTTGCGCACTGCGGACAAGCTTCCGGCGCTGAAGGCACGTAGGGTGATCAGCTTGTCGGCGTAGTCAGCCGCGGTGGCAAGGGCCACGAAGATGCCGTCCGCATCTGCTGGAGCCAGGGGAACCACGCCGCCATCGATATAGAGCTCTAGCGCGTCCGCTCCTGACGAGAAAATGCGCAGTGTTCCTGGGGCGGATTCGATCACGATCTTCTTGCCCGCGTCACGCTGCAGGTAGAACGGCGCCTTTGGCAGCGTCGAAAGCGCATTCAAGCTGTGCTCCGCGACCTGCGCGAGCTTTGCCTGGGACGACGAATCTCCGGGATCCGGAATGGCCGCGCCGAGCACGTACCTGCGGCCATCAGCAGCTTCAATCACGCCGTGGTCCAGCGAATCCGAGCCGGGCACCCAGCCGGGTTTATGGCAAATTCGCGCGCCGCTCCCCAGGGCCGCCTCGACCCCCTTCTCGAAGAACGACGGCGTGGCCGTGCACAGTGCGTCCTCCAGCCCAGCGCGATCGGCCTCGGACAGAGAGAAGCGATCCGCCGGGTCGTTGTCATCGTGCCAGACGACGCGGCGTACGGCTTCGGTCAGCTCGAAGAGGTTGGCGCAGTTGTTCCCACCGCTCTTGCAGCTGTAGGTGCCGCTGGCGCTTCGGGCTGGAATGACTTTGCTCTTGGTGCCCTCACTCAGAGTGTAGCCCGGCGGGTTCTTGACCTCGAAGCCCGCGTAGCTCGCCTTGATCACGGCTGTGGGAAAGCCGCGCTCGGGGCTGAGCCACGTTGCGTTCAGTTGGTCGAACCCCGCAATGCGAATGGTGCGGTCGTAGTCTTCGTTGCTGCTGGTTTGGATGGCGCGCTTGACGATGGCGTTGGCGACGTCCGAGAAGCCGCTGGCCCAGGTGACGGTTGCCGCGCCGGTGAATCCCTGGCTCTGGATGTAGTCGAGGGCTGCCAGGGAGCTGAGCAGCTTGACTGTCGACGCGGGCCAGAAGGACTGGCTGAATGCTCCGCCACCGTACTCGAAGAAGGCAAAGCCGAGGCCGAGGGCGTTCTGGTCCACCGTTGCTGCGTAGATCTCCGTGCCGGAAGGCGGGTTCACACCGGCGACCGCAAACGCCTGCGCCAGCGTTGCGCTGTCCAGCACCCGCGCCGCCATTTCGTCCCAGCGCCACGGGGGAGGCAGGCCGTCGTCACGGAGGTTCGGCGCGGACGCATCCGGCCAGCCGGCGTCTGGGATGGACGTTTCGACGTCGCCGCTGTCTGCGCTGCCCGCGTCCTTTGCGCCGCTTGGGGCCGCAGCGTCGGGGCCCGAACAAGCCAGGCACAAGCAGCAGGAGGCGAAGCCAAGTCGGCGCATGGTGCTCCTTCAGTATGACCGCTCACGGCGTCGCCGAACAGCCAGCCTGCTCGCGCCACTCCAGCAGCTTATCGAGATTCGCGCCGGCGCCGCCGCAGACGATGACGAGGGTGCGCTTTGCGTGGGTCAGCTTTGCGTGATCTCGCGCGACCGCCAAGGCGGCGCCGCAGGCAAGCTCGACGAGCAGGCGCTCCTCGTTGGCGAAGTCGATGCAGGCCGCCGCCGCTTCCGCGTCGCTGACCACGGCGGAGTGGATCTCGTGGCACTGGCTCCATTCAAAGGCCCGTTTGCAGACCTGACGCGCGCCCAAGGTGGTTGCCAGACTCGTGATCGCTCCGATGTCGACGGGGGCGCCATGCTGGAGCGCGGCGCTGTAGGACGCTGCGCCGCTGGTTTCGGCGGCAAACACCGGCACGTCGCGCCAGCCGACACGGTGCATGCCTTCCAGTACGCCGCAGAGCAGCCCGCCGCCACCCACTGAAACGACCACAGCATCCGGCGGGGGGATCGCCTCCGCGACCTCGTGCAGCATGGAAGCGTGGCCGGTCCATAGCAGTGGGTGATCGAACGGCGGCACGTACGCGGCCTTTCCGTCAACGCACATGCTGCGGGCGCGCTTGTCGGCGTCGTCCCATGCCGCGCCGTGCACGAGGACTTCGGCGCCTTCCGCCCGTAGCAGCGCGCGGAAGCTTTGCGCTGTCGTCTCGGGCGTGACGATGGTGGCAACGGCGCCGAGCTTCTGGGTGGCGTAGGCAGTGGCGAGTCCCGCGTTGCCACCGGAGGAACACACAAAATGTCGCTGCCCCTCCGCGTACAGCTGCTGGCAGAGCGCACCGATGCCGCGGATCTTGAAAGAGCCCACGGGCTGCAAGTTCTCCAGCTTGAGCAAAAGCTGCCGCGTGGCGGTGCGTCCGTAGCGCCCGGTGACCAGGGGAGTTCTTCGGTGCAGGGGTTCCATGCGGGTTCGTTGGGCGCATTGACGCGTGCGCTATTCGGTCGTCACTATAATCCGCCCATGAGTGCCCCCGAGGATCGGATCATCGATACGGCCATAAACCTCGACACTTTGAGCGAGTTGCCCCGCACTGGCTGGCTGCTGCGGGGCGTGCGCCCTTGCGAGAGCATTGCGGACCACAGCCTGGGTGTGGCGCTCGTGGCCATGATGTTGGCGGACGCCATCCGCGCAGAGGGGCAGGCAGTCAATGTGGAGCAGGTGCTGCGCATGGCAGTGCTGCACGACACCCCAGAAGCCCGAACCGGTGACATGCCCATGCCCAGCAAGACCCGGGAGGTGGCGGACGCCCTGGACGCTCTTGAGACGCGCATTGCGCGTGAGCTGCTGCCTGAGGACTTGTTTGCCCACTTTCGCGAGGCAGAAGATGGGCAAAGCCTCGAGGCGCGCATCGTGCGGGCCGCCGACAAGATCCAGATGATGATCAAGGTGCTCATCTACGAAAACGCTAAACGCGGCGACTTGCACGAGTTTTGGGAGAACCCCAAGAACTTCCGGCACATGGACCTGCCCATGGCACGCCGCGTGTACGAAGCCATCTGCGCACGCGCAGGTCGGCGTGCACCCTGGGCGGAAGGTCTGGCGCCATGACCGCATGCTTGCGAGTCGCGTGTCTGAACATCTGGAACAAGTCCGGCCCTTGGCCGGCGCGCTTGCAACGCATTCGCGCAGACGTCGCGGCGCTTACGCCGGACATCTTGGGCTTGCAAGAGGTGCTGCGTCTGCAAGAGGGGGCAGCCGCGATCACCGCCGACCGCTGTCAGGCAACGGAAATCGCTGCGGGACACGGTTACCATACGGCGTTCGCGGCAGCGGCAGACTACGGCGGCGGTTTGATGTTCGGCAATGCGCTGCTGTCGCGCTTCGAAATCCTAAGCGAGCGGCGATTCCAGCTGCCGGGCCAAGAGAGCGGAGAAACGCGGTCGCTTCTCTACGCGGCACTGTCGACTCCCCATGGCGAGTTGCCGGTTTTCGTCACGCATTTGAACTGGAAGCTGCACCACGGCAGCGTGCGCCTGGCGCAAGTGCGCTTCATCGTCGACGCCATATTCGAGCTGTGCCCCGTGGACGAGTCGAAGCTCCCGCCCATCTTGATGGGGGACTTCAATGCGGAGCCGGACTCCGACGAAATCCGCTATCTGCGCGGGCTGGCGACGGTGGAGGGCAAGAGCGCATACTTCGCGGACGCTTGGCAGTACGCGGGAGATGGCACGCCCGGCTACACCTTCGATCGAAAAAATCCATTTGCCGCGCTGGCGCACGAGCCGCCCCGCCGCATCGACTACATCTTCACTCGCGGGCCGGACCGCAAGTTCCGCGGCGAGCCGCTGCGCACGCAGTTGGCGTTCTGTGAGGAAGCGGACGGCGTGTACCCGTCGGATCACTTTGGTCTGGTGACCGACCTTGCCGTGGAGGCGCGTGAGGCGTGAGCCCATGACGACACCGAAGAAATCAACGTTGCCCTTCGGCGGCAAGCAACGCATCGGGCGCTACGACCTGATCGCGGAGCTGACCTGCGACTTCGGAAAGCGTTGGGTTGGGGCCGCAACCGAAGGCGACGATCGAGGACGTGCGGTGTACCTGCGCCAGTTCCCCACCGACAGCCTGAGCCTGCCCGAGTTGCAGTTGCTCAACCGTGCGGCAGTGACAGCGATGGTGATCCGGCACCCCAACGTCGCGGCGGTCGTGGACGTTCTTGACGATGCGGGTCGCTTGACGCTCGTCAGCGAGTACCGCGAGGGCGAATCCCTCGCGGCGCTATTGCGCCTGTCCGCCCAGAGCACGAGCCCCATGTCGTCTGCGGTTGGGTTGACGCTGCTGGCGGATATCGTCGAAGCGCAGCGGGCGGCGGAAAAACAATGGGGGCAAATGGTGCCCTCGGGGGATGCGGCACTTCAGGGCGCGACCCACGGCGGGCTGATGCCGGATGGAGTGCTGCTCACGACGGGCGGTGAAGTGCTCGTCACGGACGTGGGGATTGTGGGCGCGCTACTGCGACATTCCAAATTGCTGCGCGACCCAGCGGTCATTCCCTACCGCGCGCCGGAGCAGCTGACGCGTGGGCACAGCGGCACGAGTCGTTGTGACGTTTTTTCGGTGGGCGTCCTGGCGTGGGAGATCATGGCTGGGCGCGCGCTGTTTGGTGATCCCCTGCGGCTGCAGCAAGAGCTGCCGCAAGAGCCTGACGAGCTGGTGAAGTCGCTGCTGCATGGTCCCATTACCCCACTCGACCGTTTGCCCGGTCCCGGGGGGGCAACGCCGTTCATGATCGTGGACCTGCTGCGGAACATGCTGCTGCGGGATCCCCTCAAGCGCTACGCCAACCTGGACAAGCTGTCAGCAACGATCGCCGGCCTGGGTCGCGGCCTGTTTGCGAATTCTGCGGATGTGGCAACCACGGTGCAGCGACTCGCGGGCGCCGGCTTACGCATCCGGCGCGAGTTGGTCGACTTCACGCGGTCGGGTAGCGAGCCCGATGCGGAAGAAGTACGGGGCGCTACGGACGCAGCGCCGCGCGTCGCCGTCAGCGTGCCGGGCCCGAGCGCTCCGCCTCCGGAGCGGTTGGCTCCAGGCGGCGTCTCACGCAGCGCGACGCTCAGATTCCCCGCCATCGACGAGCAATCGCCGGTGCGCGACCGTCCGTCGCAGCGGGCAGCGCTGCGCCCCGAGTCGGAGCGGGCGGCGCGGAGAAGCAAGCCGCCGCCCACACCCGTGAGCGTGCCCCGGCCTCGCGGTGCCACCGCACCTCTGGGGCATGCAACGGACGCGGCGCCGCAACCAGTGACGGAAAAGCCTCTCGCACCCGTGGAGGCGAAATCCGCGCCTGCGACGCCGTCGGCCTTGCAGTCCACGGCGCCTGACGCGACCAAGGCCGACG
>CBDUPW010000209.1:0-12757 GCA_965369205.1 uncultured Polyangiaceae bacterium
TCGATCACACTAGCCTTTATCCGTTACGACCGGCCCGACTTCCGAGCGAGGGTGCTCGCGAGGGGGCAGTGCCGGCTGATTCGCAAGTTCGCGCAAGCTGCGACTCAAGCTCACGACCACGTGCGCCATGCGCTCGTAGTCCAAGCGATCCGCCGTGTCCGTTGCCTTATGGTAGTGGGCCGAACGAAAGGGCGCGGTGTCGGTCACCATGACGGCGGGCACGCCAATCTGCCAGAACGCCCAGTGATCCGACCATCCGACTCCAGGCAAGTCCCCGGGCAAGGCATCGTGCTCGACGGGCACTGGCCCCCCTTCTTGCATCAGCTTCGCAAAGCGACGGCACAGTCCTGCCGACGCGGTGTCGGACACCACCGCGATGAAGTTGCCGGTAGTCGGGTGCTTCTCCCGTAGTTCCGCTGGATAGCGTTGCGAGTCCTTGGCGTCACTGAAGACGCCCAGACTCTCAAGACTGAGCATGCCCACCATTCGATCGCCCCGAGCCAGGGCGTGCTTGGCATACATCACGCTACCCATGCGGTCGGTCTGGAAATACGGCGGCTCTTCATTGGCAAAGAACACGAAGCGCACGCTGCGCCTGAGTTTCAGCTCGCGAAACTGTCGTGCCAGCGAGAGCAGCGCAGCGGCGCCACTGGCGTTATCGTCGGCCCCGGGACTTCCGGGCGCGGAGTCGTAGTGCGCGCCCACGACGAGGACTTCGTCACCCCGCTCGGTCCCCCGCACGTCGACCTCCAGGTTTTGTGCGATCACGTCGTCGACCTCAAAACCTTGCCGGCCGACTTCGTAGCCTGCCGCGGTCAGCTGATCGGCGATGAAGTCGGCTGCAGCAGCCAGCTCCCAGTGTTTCTTCGTGTTGCGCTCACCGATCTTGTGGGAAAGCGCGTGCACACTCTGCTTCAACTCGGCGACCAGCTTCTGATCCGCGCGGGGAAGCGACACCTCTGGAGCAGCGCTCTCCTCGGATTTCTTGATCACCTTCTTCTCCGCGGTGTTGCTTTGCGGCGCAGGCCCACAGCAGATCAAGCTACATGCCGTCAGGCAGATAGCGAGTGAAGCGGTGACCGACGTCCCCACGCGCCGGTCACCCGCGGCCCGCCCGGCAGGCGTCGCAGATGGCAGGCATGCTTTCAAGCGCCGGCAACGCGCGGCCAACCAGGTACCCAGTGTAGATGGCGTCGATGGTTCCATGGGTTTGCCGTACGCCGAGAATGGCACGCCCATAGCCGCCTGGGCCACCCGCTGAGTGCGCGCTGCAGAAGGACTGGGCGGAAGGGGCGGATTCGGATACGGTACCGGCCCTTTGGCAGCCAACGCCGAAAGAAAGCCCCTCGTGGGCATCATCATGGGCTCCCGCAGCGACTGGGGCACGATGCAGCACGCGGCCAGCATGCTGGAGCGGCTCGGCGTGCCCCATGAGGTGCGCGTCGTATCCGCGCACCGCACGCCGGATCTGTTGTTCGAGTACGCAAGCAGCGCCCACGGCCGCGGGCTGTGCGTGATCATCGCCGGGGCGGGCGGCGCGGCGCATCTGCCCGGCATGACGGCGGCGAAGACGGAGCTTCCCGTGTTGGGAGTGCCCGTGGAGAGCAAGAGCCTCAAGGGCATGGATTCACTGCTATCGATCGTGCAGATGCCCAAGGGCGTGCCGGTCGGGACACTGGCAATCGGTCCGGCCGGGGCCACCAATGCGGCGCTGCTCGCCACCGCCATCGTCGCGACGTCGCGACCCGAGTTTCGCAAGGCACTGACGACGTTCCGCGAGGAGCAAACCGCGGCAGTGCTCGAAAGTCCGGACCCGAGCAAATGAGTCGCACGGTAGGCGTGCTCGGAGCCGGACAGCTCGGGCGCATGCTCGCCCTGGCGGGCGCGCCGCTCGGCCTACGTTTCGTATTCGTCGATCCCAACGAGTCGGCACCTGCGGCGCGGCTGGGTCGGCACATCGTCGCCGACTACACCGACGCCGCGGCCTTGGAAGCGCTGGCGCAGACCGACGTCGTGACCTACGAATTCGAGAGTGTGCCGACGGCGGCAGTGGACGCTCTCGCGGGCAAGGTGCCCGTGTTCCCGCCACCCCGCGCGCTGTCCGTGGCTCGGGATCGACTCGAAGAAAAGCGGCTATTTACCCAGCTTGGCATTCCCACGCCGCGTTACCTGCCCGTCGCCACACCCCAGGCCCTGGCCCTGGCCGTGAAAGAGACGGGCCTGCCCTGCGTGCTCAAGACCCGCACCCTCGGCTACGACGGCAAGGGGCAGGTCGTCGTCCGCGACGGAGACGAAGTCGCGCGGCTGTGGTCACACGTGGAAGGCAACCTCGCGATCCTGGAGAGCTTCGTGCCCTTCAGCCGCGAGCTCAGCGTGCTGGGAGTGCGGGCGCAAGATGGCGCGACTCGTTTCTATCCGTTGATCGAAAACGCCCACACGAGCGGCGTGCTGCGCACGAGTCGCTCGCCGGCGCCGGACGTCACTCCCGAACTGCAGGCACGCGCCCACGACTACGCCGCCAAGCTGCTCGACGCCCTCGACTATGTGGGCGTGCTGGCCCTGGAGATGTTCCAGGTCGAGGGCGAGCTGTGGGCCAACGAGATCGCTCCGCGCGTCCACAACTCCGGGCACCTGACCATCGAGGGCGCGCGCACCAGCCAATTCGAGAATCACTTGCGGGCGATCCTCGGTCTGCCCCTCGGCGAGACCGAACTTCTGGGTGCGGCAGGCATGGTCAACTGTGTCGGTGCCATGCCAAAAGCAGCCGACGTGCTCAGCGTCCCGGACGCGCACCTTCATGACTACGACAAGGCGCCCCGCCCCGGTCGCAAGGTCGGCCACGTCACCCTGCGCGCTGCGGACGCGACCCTGCTCGAGCCACGAATGCAGCAGCTACGCGAGCTTTGCCCGTGGATCTTGCACGGCCCAAGCTAGGAAATTACTTAACAATATCGTAGGGTTAATGCTATCACGGCCGTGATAATGGCAGGCGAAGCTTGCGAAAGCGTCCGCCCCGCGCGCTATTCTCCCGCCGCTTCTCACGGAGGACATGATGAAAAAAGCACTTTCCCTGCTCACGTTTTCGGCCGTCGTTGCCACATCCGGTCTCGCTTCTGCCCAAGCCCAAGGCCAATGGGGCGGCACCTACCAGCCGACCATGCCGCGACGCTCCACCAGCATCGACAACCTCGGTGAAGAGATGCAGTTCGTCTTTGGCGTCGATGGCGTCATGGGCGTGGATTTCATCAGGGACAAGACGGAGGTCACCGCCGGCGGAACAACTGTCGAAACAACCAACAAGGCCACGGCGGTCAACCTGTTCGGCGGTGGCGCGGCCGGCTTGCCTCGGCTGGCGCTGGACTACTTCGTCACCGAAGGTATCAGCGTTGGTGGTTCCTTCATTTTCATGAGCCGAAGTGGAGAGAGCGAATCGAGCGGCGGTGGCCAGTCCACGACCCGTGACGGTGAAAGCGTGCAAACCCTCGCGATCCACCCGCGCGTCGGGTACGCCATGCCCTTCGACGAAACCTTCTCGATCTGGCCGCGCGTTGGTCTGTTCTACCTAAGCGAATCCACAACGCCCGCCGAACCGGTCGGCGGGGGCACCGCCGGCCCGGACACGACGGACACGTCCACCAACATCACGCTTGAGGCTATGGTCGGGATCTCCCCGTTCTCACACTTCGCGATCCTCGTCGGCCCCTACGTGTACCTCGGCGTCGGCGGAAAGCGGGAACAGCCATCGGCGACGGGCAGCGGCGTCGATGAAGCCGATCGCACCTTGACCAGCTACGGTCTGACCACAAGCATCGTCGGTTATTACTGACCGAAAAGCTCCGTTCTGAAGAACGCGCGTTCCAAACGGAGCGCGCGTTTTTTTTTGTTTGTGCGGGCCGGCGCGGGGGCGCGGTGCTCTTGTTTTTGCGGGTCGGCGCGGTTGCGCAGTGCTCCAAAGCACCCCAGTGCGGGGAACTTCGGGGTCTTGTTCTTGAGGGCCGGCGCGGTGCGCAGTGCGCAAAGCACCCCAGTGCGGGGAACTTCGGAATCTTGTTCTTGAGGGCCGGCGCGACTGCAGCGCGGGGCGCGCTACTTGACCAGGACGCGGGTAAGCGCTTCTACGATGCGGCGCCGGACGACGGCTTCGACGGCGAGGTCTTGGCGCACCTCTAGCTCCACGGTTTGGCAGCCGTGGCGGGCGGCGTGCATGTCCGCGGAGTACATCATGCCGAGTTTGCCGGAATAGGGCTCGTTCATGCCCACGCGCAGGCCCGTCTGCGCCAGCGCCTCGCGGATGCGTTCCGCGAGCGCTTCGTCGCGGTCGAAGAGCACTCCAATCTCGAGCTGCCGCACCGTTCCTTCGTAGTCAGGCGTGAAGGTATGCAGCGCCATCAATACCGGTTTGCTCGTTCCCGACGAGCTGGCGACGAGCATGGCATGGGCCGCGTCATGGAACGCGTCGTACAGGCGCGTCGTGCGCGTGGCGCGCTCCCCGCTGCTGAGATGCGCGTTCAAGTGCACCACGCGACCCTCAGCTTCTTTGCGGAACAAGGTGTCGGAGTCCCCAGGGCGGTTTGGGTCGATCAGTAGCCTCGAAAAACGCGACAGCACGGCCGGAGCGCCCAGCGCCATGGCCACGTCCCGAGTCAAATCACTCGCGCCGATGTCGTAGGCCCAATGGGTGCCCACCAGCCAGCGATCGTCCTCGGGCCACTCCCAGGGTTCGGGAAGCCGCTCGGATGCGTGCTCGCAGGTGAGCGCGACTGGCGAGCCCGGACGACCGGAAATGATCTCGGCGGCATCTTCGTAGCGAACTTCCATGACGAGGCGAGTATATTCACATTCGCCATGATGACGCCGTCGGCATGTCCGCATTTCCCAAGGTTGCCCGTGCGAGCGTCGCATGTTGCGCTCTAGATCCAGCTGGTCCCGGGGCCAGCACTTCGACTCCGACGGAACGCAGATCTTCTTCACGGACGAAGGCCGCGGACCACCCGTCGTGCTGGTGCACGGATTTGCGGTCAGTGGCGACCTGAACTTCCGCATCCCCGGCATCACCCGGGCCCTTCGCGCGCAGTACCGGGTCCTATCCGTGGATCAACGCGGACACGGGCAAAGCGACAAACCTCGGGGCGCGAGCGAATACGGGACCAAGATGGTGACGGACCTCGTCGCGCTGCTGGACCACGTCGGACTGCAGCGAGCGCACGTGCTGGGCTACTCCCTCGGCGGTTTCGTCGCCCTCAAGCTCGCCTGTTCGGCCGCGGACCGCCTGCTCAGCGTTGGCGTGCTCGGCGCCGGCTTCGAATCCGAGGCCAGCGGCGGCGGCTCATTCCTGCAGGCCATTCCCAAGCTTGCCGATGCCCTGGAAGCGGGCCGCGGAGTCGGGCCGCTTGCCGGACACTTGGGCAGTGCCCGCGCGCGCCCGTCGCTGCGTCACCGCGCCTGGGTGCGCTTGGTGACGCGCTTCCTGAACGACCAGGGCGCGCTGGTCGGTGTGATCCGAGGCGCACCGGAGCTGGCTGTGACGGCGGAGTCACTCGCCGCGCTGCGCTTGCCGGTGCTCAGCATCGTCGGAGATGGCGATCCTCTGGTGGCTGGCGCCCGCGCGCTGCGCGCGACCGCAAGCAATTGCACCGCTATCGAAATCCCGGGTGCGGATCACGTTCAAGTTCCCGTTCGGGCGGAATTTCGCAGCGAGCTTTTGAGCTTCCTTCGGCGCCACGGCTGACCGCCGCCCAGATCTCGCGCGCCGCCAAGCCCGGCGCCTTCGGCCGCTCAGTTGGTTAGGGTTGCCAGTCGAAGAAGATCACTTTGTATGCGTACCAATATTTTCCGCACGTCCCCCCTTGGGGTTGCCCGTCGAAGAAGACACTTTGTATGCATATCAATATTTCCCGCACGTCCCCCCTTGGGTGGCAGCTTTGATCGGCGGAAAACCCGAGTGTTCACTCAAGCGCAGGCGAATCCCGCGAAGTCCGGCCTAGCCCGCCAGCTCGTCAGCGAGCGTCAGAGCAACGTCTTGGCGTCCGCCATCAGCTTGGTCATCTCCGTATCGTCGCTGCTCCGATAGTAGCCACGGATGCTGAGCTCTTTGCCCACGAGGATCAGATGCGTGCCGTGCAGGAGCCCTAAGTGTTCCTTGCTCTCGTCGGGCTTGCCCTCCAGGGCGACCTTGAAGCCTTGCACGCTCGTCTTCTTGATCACATCCAGGTCGCCAGTCAGCAACTGAAAGCGTTCCGCTGGGAGCTGCTTGTCAGCGGCGTACTTCGAGAGCACGGCGGGCGTGTCGTTTTCGGGATCTACAGAAAACATCACGAACTGCAGATCCAGCTGCTGCTCTGCCGCTGTTCGAGATAGCGACAGCATGCGCGCCGTGATGCGTGGGCAGATAGTGGGGCAACGCGTAAAGAAGAACGCCGCGATCCAGACCTTGTCGCTCAGCTGCTCGGAACCCGTGGGCTTTGAGTTTTGGTTTTCCAGGACGAAGCTGGGCAGCGTGTAGAGCGTCTTGGGTGGCTCCTTCTTTTCGCAGCCCCATAGCAACGTGCAGGCCAGCCCGCCGAGCAACTGCCGACGCCCGAGCCGCACGACGCGAACCGAGGCGGTCACGCTGCGCCTCGGGTGCGATCGTAGAGGTCGCGCAGCAGTTCGTGGCTCGGCGTCGCCTCTTTACGAGAGATCGCCCAGACCAGATCCCGGGCGGCTTGGTTGATGGGCGCGGTCAGCCCGTGGCGCGGTGCACGCCCGAGAACCTCGCCGTTGAGGAAATCCACCGCCGGCGGACGTCCCCGTTCGATGGCGGCCAGCATGCTCGAGCGCAGTCGGCGGTAGCGAGCCCCCACGGCCAAGAGCAGGGTGTGTTTCGCCAGCAGTCCAGGCGAACCGGCAGCAGTGCGCTCGGCCTCCGTCAGCGCGATCCAGTTCAGATCCAGAGTACCGCTCACTTTTTCCAGGGCAACGCCTTCGGCCTGCGCGACCTGCACCGTTTCCGTCATGATGTCGAGGGCCAACCGGCGCACGTAGCGGTGGCGCATCAACGCGCCTAGACGATCCCCGCCGATGGTGCCCAGGGTTGAGATGGCCGCATTGATGGCAAGCTTGCTCCAGCGCGCGCCCAGCAAGTTGTCGGTCAAGGTGACGGGGCCAATGGCTTCGAGCAAGCGCGAGAGCTCTTCGGTCAGTTCGTCCGGAGCGCCTTCGAGGCGGCCCAGGGTGAAGCCCCCCGCGGATGTGCGCTCGTACTCCCCGGGCTTGAGCATGGATGCTCCCCACGCAACCACCGCGCCAAGCACGCGCTCCTTGCCGCAGATCTTCGCAACACGCTCTTCGCTCAGCCCGTTCTGAAAACAAACCATCTTGCCCTCGGCGGCCAGCATCGCCACGGCGCTCCTGGCGGCGTCTTCGACTTGAGGCGGTTGCGTCGCGAGCAAGATGAAGTCGTATTCGGCTCCCGCATCCGGCTCGGTCAGGACGCGCGCCGGTTTCATGGGCGCCGGCGCGTCCGGCCCGGCCACGCGAACGCCGTGCTCCCCCAAGGCCTTCGCGATGGCAGGATTTGTGGTCAGCACGCTGACCTCTTGGCCGATTTCGAGCAGCGTCCCGGCAAGAACGCCGCCGATGGCGCCGCAGCCGACCACCAAAATGCGCGGTTGCATGGGGCAGACCTAACGCGCCAACGCTGCCAGGTCACGAGCAACTCGCGCCCAACTATTCTCCTTCCTTTTCCGAGTATTTTCAGTCACTTGTCGGCGATCGAGCTAAAAGCTTTGCCAGACTCCGATAAATTATGTAATCAGCCCGCGCACATTGGAGCACACCTGAACGGGCGAGCCGCCCGATCCCTAGGAGGAGCCCATGAGATACCTACGAAAACTGCTCGATCGCTTGCGTCTGCTGGGTCCCGCCTTGGCGTAAGTCACCTGCTTTTCTGGCCGCCACCAGCGGCCTCTTAACAAAAAGCCCGCTTCCTTCTCCCTACTTAGTCTTTCTTAAAGGGCTTTTCTCCTTAGCGTTTTCGACAAATCCTCGGCCGTGATGCTCTCCATCCGGCCCGCGAGCGACAGTGACGAAGCACAACTGATCGTCCTGATCAGCAACGTCTTCGCCGAGTATCCCGGCTGCGTCATGGACGTGGACGGCGAGATCCCCGAGTTGCGTCGGATCGCATCGTACTTCGCGGAGCATTCCGGAGAGTTCTGGGTTGCGGAGCGCGCGGACCAGGTCGTGGGCTGTATCGGTTACTCGCCCGCGACGGATCCGACGGGCATCGAGCTGAAGAAGCTCTATGTCGACAAGAACGCGCGCGTCGGCGGCCTAGGCACGCAGTTGCTGGAGCACGTCGAGCGCGCTGCCGAGCGGCGCGGCGCGCGCTTCATCGACTTGTGGAGTGACACACGCTTCCACACCGCGCACGGCTTCTACGAAAAGCGGGGCTACAAGAACACCGGCACGACCCGTGAACTCCACGACAAGAGCGACACCGTGGAGTTCTACTTCGTCAAGACGCTGCCCGCCTGAACTACTCGGCGATCACCGCCGCAAAGATCTTCGCGATCTCCCCGTGCCCGGTCGGGTTCGGGTGGATGCAGGTGGCGTCGAACCAGTTCGCTGAGCCCGGTCCGCGATAGCACTGACCGTTGGTGTCCCCCGCTTTGTAACCGTGGCCGCAAAACTCTTCGCCCATGAAGATCATGTCGCTCTGGGTATCGACGGCGATCTTCATATAACCCTCACGCAGGGCCTTGAAGACCTCCAGACCCGCGGGCCAGGTGCCATTGAGTCCGGCAAATACTGCCGTGGGACAGGAATTCATCTCCGTCGTGGCATCCGTATATTCATAGATGTTCGAGAATACGACGTAGGAACCATTGGGGAACTTCGTTGGGTCCTTCAAGGCTTTCACTTGTGGCGCAAGCTTGGCCAGAAGGGCCTCTGACTGCTTGATACCTTCCGGACCACTGACCTTTGACTTGGCCATGGGCACGATGTCGTTGCCGCCAATCGTAAACACGATCAGGGTCTTCTTGTTGTCGCCACCGCCAGGAAAGCATTGGGCGATCTGCCCCGGAATGTCGCCGATGTCGGCGCCGCCTTTGGCGCAGCTCTGTACGTCCAGGCCGGGGAACTTCGCACTGAGGTCCGCCCCCAACAAAGTGCGGTAGTAACCACTTTGCGGCGTGGGGGGGCTTCCGTCAGTGATCGAGTCGCCCAAGAACACTAATTTTTCTACGCCTTGGATGTCTTGGTGGTTCGTGCCTTGGCAGTGGCTACCGATCGACGGTTGGAACTGATCGTAGTCGACCTTGATGTTCCCGTCGTAGATATCCTTGAAACACTCCGATGCCTTGGGCCCCGTGGGACCCGCCCCGGAACCCGCGCTGCCGCCCGCGATGCCACCACCGCCCGCAATGCCACCGGCGCCAGCACCGCCCGCACCAGACGTCGCGCCGGAACCACCCGCGCCACCCGTCGCGTTGTTGTTGCCTTCGTCGTCGCTCGATCCGCCGCACGCGACGACCGCCGAAGCCACAAACACCCACGTTCCCAGTGCAGCTGCGTATTTCATGTGGCGCACAGGGTAGCTGAAACCGCTAGGCCGGGCCAGGCTCAGCGCAACAGCGCCCGGAGTTCACGCAGGTACCAGCCGGGACATCCGTGACGCTCTGCGGCACGCAGCATGATGTTCACGTAAGTGGATGTGGGATGCTGCGGCTGCGGCCGAAGGAACTCCGGTTGCACTTGGTACACCCAAGCTTCGATCGCTGCCGTGTCCGAGGCGCATGCGGGTCCAGACCCTGCAGACTCCCCCGAAGGGCTTGGCGCGGACTCATTCGCCCTGACGACGCGCAGCAAGCGACGTCGGTAGCGCTGGGGATGGCCTTCTTTGCGATCCAACACGCCCAAACCCGCGGCACTGACTTGGAGCACCAGGCCCGGCAACGCGCGCCCAGCCTTTTCCTCGACGTTGGCGGCCGCGCCCTGGCGCGCGTCTGAGTAGTAGTTCCACGCCAGTGCAAATCCCGGCAACTCGGCAACCTGCGCGTCTAGGATCCGGATCGGCTCGTGACCGCGCTCGCGGCACCACCGCTCGACATCGTCGAGATCCATATTCGAGCCGTAGGCAAAGACCCAGTGCAGCATGCCGCAGCCGGATCCTGCCTCCTGGAAGCATCCGACGCCAGCGCGGCGTGCTACCAACCCCGGCATGCGCCTCGTTCTGCTGCAGCCGCAGCTCTCGTACCTGCCCGAAGCGGACAATCTGGCGGCAGTCCACCAGGCCCTTGCGACGGCACGCATCGAGTCCTGCGCTGGCGATCTCGTCGTTCTCCCAGAGCGGATATTCTTATCTGCGGACGGTGAGGCCTACGAACAGGCCGCGAGCGCCATGGCGCGGGCTCTGGGCTGCTACCTGTTCGCAGGCTCGCAGCATCGTAAGGAGGGTGAGCGCACCGTGCACCGCGGAGTCCTTGTGGCGCCGAGCGGAAAACTACTCGGCCACTACGACAAGTTACGCCCCTACGCCGACGAACGACGCTTCGCCCAGCCAGGGGACCACCTCGGCAACTTCGTGATCGCTGGGCGACGCATCCTGGTGTTCATCTGCGCGGACTTCTGGTTTTCGGACCTGGTCCTGGCCTCGGCCCAGCAGCCCGATCTGATCGTCGTGCCCGCCCTGAGCGTCAGCCGCAAAGACTCTCCAGAATACTCGCAGAAACTCTGGCGTCACCTGTGCGTCAGCCGCGCATACGAATTGGGAACCTTCGTGGGCGTGAGCGACTGGGCGCACAACTCCGAACTGCCGATGCTTCGTGCCAGCGGCGTCGGTGGTTTTGCAGATCCGACGCAGATCGACGCCGACCGGCTGTTCGCGCCGCTGGGCTCTGCAGTCGCCCAAAGCTTCGCCCTCGACTTCGAAGCCCTCGACGCATTCCGAACCGATCGGCGCGAGCGCGGCTTTTTCTGGAAAGCGGGCGAGCCAGCGCCGAGCGCCACCTAGTCCAGCGCCGATCGGCGACGCCGGCGGAAACACCACGCCGCGGCTGCCAGCCACCACACGCCCGCATGCCAGGACGACGAGCCCGGCGCACTGCGGCAAGCGCAGCCCGAGTCTTCCGCACCCCCGGGCCGTGCTGTCGCCCCAGCGCTGCCCGCGTCCCCCGGCGCTGCTCCGGCGCCGGCATCCGGGTCGCCGAGTCCGCCGGCGACGGACAGGGTGAAGGCCTGTTCGGTGTCTGCTCCGGCGTTGTCGCTGACCACCAAGCGCACGCTGACGTTCGGTGGATCCGTTTCCACGGGCGTCCAGCGTACCTCCCCGCTGACGGCGTCCACCGACATACTGCTTGGGGATCCCAAGAGCGCAAAGCTCAGCACATCGTCCACGTTCAAATCCAGTGCGTCCGCGTCGTACACGTACTGCACGCCTACGCTCGCGGTCGTGCCGGGTTGGGTCTGGAATCGTGGTGGATGATTGTAAGGCGGCGCGAAAACGAACATGCCGCCGCTGCATGCGCGCGAGCCGGAATGCGTGGGCTCTTCGGCGTTGGAATTGTCCGACGGGTAGTTCACAACACCGTTCGGTGTGGCGCCTGCGATCCAGAGCGTGCTGGAGCCGCCACCGTCCAAGTTGACCGCTTCCACTCCGCCAACTTCGCTCGACGCGATCCAGCTGCCTAGAGCGCCCAAGGACATGCCCGCCGCATTGCCACGGCGACCGTCAACGGTGCCGAGCAGGACGGCCCCGCTCGCGTCGACCCCGGCCCAGGTCCGTGGGTTCGGTCCGTTGAAATTCGAGCTGTTGAAGTTCTCCGCGGCCCAGTCGCTGGCGGTCGTGGCCTTGCCCTGTTTGACGAGCACTGGCCCGCCGCCGTGGGCTTCCGATGCGGCGGGCCAATCCGCCCCTTTGGCCACCACGTCAATCAGGGGCACCCCAGACGGGTCCATGCCGAACGCGCCTCGCGACTGGCTGTTGGTGCCAACAAGGGTTCCGCCGCTCTTGAGTAGCGACACGGGCGGGCACCCGCCGCCGAGGCCGAAGTAGCCCCCGTTGACGCCCGCGGTCGCGCCCAGCGCTTCGCCGATGGCTTGCACCGTTTGGCAGCCTGTCGCTGCGTGCGCCTCAATGCGTAGGCCCGGGGCGCTCAGGTCGAGCGTCATTAGGTGCACGACCTGCGCGCCACCACTCTGATCGGCATAGCGGCGCGAGCGCCAGCGCACGCCTTCTGCAACCACTTGCTCCACCCATCCGTCGCCGATGGCGTACAAGCGCAGCACGAACGTACCGGCTTGAGCTGCGCCGTCAAAAGTGTCGACCACAACGTAACCCGTGCCCGCGCTCATCTCAGCTTCTGCAATGCGATTGCCGCGGCTCACGCAACCCGTCGCTTGCCCCGCGGTCACGTTCAAGTCCGTGAGCAGGTGCACGTCGACGTCGACGGACCCGGATTCCTCGACCCACGCGGACACTCTGGCTGCCGCGGGTAGCTCGAATCGAAGGACGCGCTCGGGGCCGGATTCGTCGATGCTCGACGCGCAGGAGTAGCGGTCGATGCTGCTCGACGGAGCGTCAGCGGTGCTCAGCTTCAGCGCATAGGGCAGCGTGTCCACCCGGATCGGCTCCGAGAGTGTGCCAGGCGCCGGCGCTGCGGCGAGCTGCCCTACCCAGAGCTGGACGCCCGTGGCGATCAAAAAAAAGCGGCGCATCCCAACCCACGTTTTAGCACGCAGAGGCCGATCTCGAATCTTCGCGGCCCGGGGGCCG
>CBDUPW010000210.1:0-12628 GCA_965369205.1 uncultured Polyangiaceae bacterium
GGCCCGCCCGCCTCGGAGCCCCGACCTTCGGAACGGCGCCGGTCGCCGGCGCTTCTGTCGCCCGAACGCCGCGTTCCCATTCGCGGGCCCCGGACGCCGCGTTCCCATTCGGGTGACGCACCGATTCCATTCGCCATCCGGACACCTCGCCAGTATTCGCCTCGGCCAAGGGATGTACCTGCGTGGCAGCTCGTGCGCATCGCAGCTCTCGTGCGCATCGCAGCTCTCGTGCGCATCGCAGCTCTCGTGCGCATCACAGCTCTCGTGCGCATCACCGCTCGTTCGCATCGCAGCTCGTTCGCATCGTAGCTCGTTCACATCGCAGCTCGTTCGCATCGCAGCTCGTTCGCATCGCAGCTCGCGCTTTGCAACTCCACCGCAGACAAATCGCCCTGGGCGGGTGGGCATATTGGTCGGCCCACTGAAGATTCGGTTGCGCGAAATTGTTGACGACGCCCACCCGCGGGGTGGGACACAGTGTCGGGTTGGCGCGGAGCGGAGTTGCGGTTCGTGCGTCGTTTCTCCCCCGACCGAGGCGCCAGCCGAGGGCTTGGGGGGGACGGAGCGGGAGGACAGAGGGGGGACGGACGGGTGACGCCTGCGTGGGGTGCACAACTGGACTGCGCGCGCTCGAGGTGCGCTCCACGGGCGCAGGCGGCGCCCGTCCGAGGGGGGCAGCCCATCCACCAGATAGTTAATGTGCGGATGAACAGTGCACTTGGGAAATCGGGGTCATTTGGGGGGTTCCGCGAGCTGATTTGTCTGAGGTTCGGGTCGCGGTTGGGTTTCGCCCCAGTCGCGCGCTTCTCGCCATGTGCGGGAAGGGGCACGCCGCGCTATACGCTGCGGCTCCGCGCGTCCGCGACATTTCGCCGGCAGGGATCGTCAGAACCGAGACCTGAGAAGCGACGAGAACAGCACGCCATGACTCAACTCTTTGACCATCCCTACGCCAAGTTCTTGCACCAAGTGTCCAAGCCGAATCGTTACACCGGCGCGGAGCACGGCGTACGGCGGAAGGACTGGGGCAGCGTTGAAGCGCGCGTGTGTCTCGCTTTCCCGGAGATCTACGACATCGGAATGAGCCACCTTGGCTACCGCATCTTGTACAAGATCTTGAACGACGATCCTCGCACTCTGGCGGAGCGCGCATACGCGCCGTGGATCGACATGGAGCAGAAGCTCGCCGAGCACGGCAAGCTGCTGTGTAGCCTAGAGAGCGGCCGACCGCTGTGCGACTTCGACGTCGTCGGGTTTTCGCTGCAATACGAACTGACCTACACGACGATCCTGAACATGCTGCAGCTGAGCGGCATTCCGTTGCGCTCGCAGCACAGGTCCGACTCGGATCCGTTGGTTGTCGCGGGCGGCCCTGTGGCGACGCACGCAGAGCCCTTTGCTCCGTTCTTGGACGCTATCTTGGTAGGCGACGGAGAAGAGGCCGCCACCAACATTGCGCTCACCTGGACCGCTGGGAAGCGCGCGGGCAAGTCGCGGGAAGCGCGACTGCTGGAGCTCGCGCAAATCCCCGGTGTGTACGTGCCCGCGCTGTACGTAACGGAGATTGATGCGGACACGGGCCTCGAAGTCGTCACGGGGCCGCGGCTCGACGAGCGGGGTACAGCCGTTGACGCGCCCTTTCCGATCCAGCGCGCTTTGGTGGAGAACATCTCGGACTACCCGTTTCCGGACGATGGCCCAGTGGGCGGCCCGGAGGCGATCTTTGACCGCATGAGCATCGAGGTCGCGCGGGGATGCACCGAAGGTTGTCGGTTTTGCCAGGCAGGCATGATCTACCGACCGGTACGGGAGCGCGAACCGAAGGAAGTGATCGACACGGTGCTGTCGGCTCTGGCGAAGAGCGGCCAGGACGAAGTGAGCCTCACGGCGCTGTCCACGGCCGACGTGTCGTGCATCTCGCCGCTGATCAAGGAGCTGGTCGAAAAAACCGCGCCGGAGCGGGTGAGCCTCGGCGTGGCATCGCTGCGCGCCTACGGCCTGGGCGAGGACATCTTGGATGACATGCGCAAAGTGCGCGCCAGCGGCCTGACCTTCGCGCCAGAAGCTGGCACGCAACGCATGCGCGACGTGATCAACAAGAACGTCACCGAAGAGCAGTTGATGGAAACCGCGGAGCGCGTATTTTCCCGTGGCTTCGACAAGATGAAGCTGTACTTCATCTGTGGCTTGCCCACGGAAACCGAAGAGGACGTGCTCGGCATCGCCCAGGTCGGCAAGAACGCACTGGCCGTGGGCAAGCGCGTGGGCGGCAAGCGTCCCAAGGTCACCGTGAGCGTCAGCGTGCACATCCCAAAGCCGCATACGCCATTCCAATGGTGCGCCATGGACCCCCTCGAAGTGATTGGGCAAAAGCAGCAACTCTTGCGGGACGAGACCCGAGGCATCAAGGGCATCACCCTGCGCATGCATCATTCCGAGTCGAGCGTGCTCGAGGCGATTTTGGCGCGAGGCGACCGCAGCGTGGCCGACGCGATCGAATACGCGTTCTTGAACGGCGCGCATTTCGACACTTGGGACGAGTACCTCAAGATGGAAGTCTGGCAGGCGGCCTTCGATCACTGTGGCGTTGAAACCGGCAAGTATCTCGGCACCATCCCGGTGACGGCTCGGCTGCCCTGGAGTCACATCAGCGTGGGGCTGGAGGATGGCTTCTTGGCGCGGGAGTACCGACGCGCCCTGAAGGATCGCCTCTCGCCGCCGTGTGGCAAGCCCAAGGGCATGTTCGTCCACCACACGAACACGGTGGACGCGGAAGCCGACCAGCGAAAGCTGGTTTGCTACGACTGCGGGGTTGCGTGTGATCTGACGCAGATGCGGGATGAGCGCATTGTGTTTCTACGCACGATGGGCGCGACGAAGAAGGCGGTGAACGCCGGCGAGAGTGAGAGAGTGCGCGCGGGCGAGAGTGAGAGTGAGAGTGTGCGCGAGAGTGAGAGCGTGCGCGCGGGCGCGGGTGAGAGTGAGAGTGAGAGTGAGAGTGTGCGCGAGGGTGAGAGCGTGCGCGCGGGTGAGAGTGAGAGCGCGGCGGTGGCGCCGGTTTCGGTGAAGCGGAAGAAGGCGCGGCCCGAAGATTTTCGGCCGGTGCGGGAAGGCACGGAGGAGCGTTGGCGGTTTTGCTTTGAGAAGACGGGGCCGGCGGCGCTCTTGGGTCATCTCGATTTGATACGCGAGTTGCCGCGGGTGATGCGGCGTGCGGGGGCGCGGACGGCGTACACCAAGGGTTTCCATCCGAAGCCGGCGATGAGCTTTGGGCCCGCGCTTTCTTTGGGGGTGGCCAGCCTGGCGGAGCATTTGGACGCGAAGCTGCTCGATGCGCCTTCAGCCGACGAATTGTTGTCGGCAATGAACGCGGCGTGTGCCGGCGGTCTGCGCTTCACGGCGGCCACGAAGCTAGGCAACACGGATCCGGGCATCGCGCGGATCTTGACGGGCGCGCGCTACGTGATCGCACTCGCCCAGAACGCTATCGCGGAGCTGGGTGGACGTGACGGCGTGCAGGCACTCGTGGACACTTTCCTTGAGCGCGAAGAGGCCATCGTCCGACGCACAATCAAGGGCATTGGCAAGAACGTCAATGTGCGGCACTACGTGCAGCGTCTGAGCATTGGTGGCGACGGCGCGCGCGAAGAGATCGAGCGCGCGGGCATCGTGGGGGACGTATTGCCCCTGAACGTTGAAGTGATCATGGACCAAGGCGGGGCTGCGAAGGTCACGGAAATTGTCGAAGCCGTGCTGGGCGCGCAGGTGCCCCACTTTGCGGTGCGGGCGGCGCTCTTGGCGGGCGAACACACACCGATGGATCTCGCAAAGCATCGCAAGCACCCGAGCAAAGTGCAGTCGATGGACGCGGACGTGGCGATTTCGGCCGAGTAACGCCGCCAGGCCCCTGAATACTGCGCAAAAACACGACGGTCTCTCCGGACGCTGCCGAGGCGAATTGCCATTGGCGCATAGCCCAGATGCTGCCTTGCCCACGGGTGCCTCTTTGCGAGCGGGGTGTTGCTAACATCCCGCGGCGTGTCACACATTTCCAAGACTTCGCTCAGCGCGCTCTGGTTGCTCGCGTCGGCTTGCGCACAGCCGCAGCCCACGCCCCTGGCCCCCCGCGTAACACCGCCCGTCGCGCGCTCCGTGGGCAAGAGCGACTGCAGCAATTGCGAGGAGCAAGTCGGCGCCGTCATCGACGATTTTCACGCTGCGGCCGCGGCCGCCGAGGAAGCACGCTACTTCGACCATCTGACCGAAGACGCTGTGTTCCTGGGAACCGACGCAACCGAGCGCTGGACCAAAGCCGAGTTCCGAGACTATGCACGCCCGCACTTCCAGAAGGGCAAGGCGTGGACCTTTCGTGCGACGCGCCGCACCATTGCCCTCGCAGACGGCGGTGCGCTGGCCTGGTTCGAAGAAGTGCTCGACACCGAGAACCTCGGTCCCGCACGCGGCAGCGGAGTGCTCCTGCGCCAAGACGGCCGCTGGCGGATCGCGCAATACAATCTCGCCTTGACGATCCCGAACGCGCGCTTCTTCTTGGTCAAAGAAGCGGCCGAAACGGCGCGGGTGACCAGCGCTCCCGCCCAGGACTCGCTGGCCTCCCTGGCGTGGCTATCCGGCGCGTGGCTGGCGGAGAAGCCCGACGGCGAACGCAGCCTGGAGATCTGGACGCATCCCAGTGCTGGCACCATGATCGGGTCCGGTCACAGCGTGAAGGCCGGCAAGACGTCCTTCTTCGAGTACATGCGCATCGAGGCGCTTGGCGACGAGGTCGTTTACACAGCGCAGCCGCGCGGAGGCAAGCCCACCGCGTTCAAACGCGTCGGCAACGACCCCGAAGCTTTAGTCTTCGAAAACCCGAAACACGACTGGCCCAAGCGCTTGACCTACGCTCGCGTGCCGACGGGGGTGCGGGTGCGCGTCGAGGGGGGTCCCGGGCAGCCTGTCGAAGAGTGGGTCATGGCGCCTGCTGTGATCGCACGCCAGGTTGTCGAGTCGCCTTAGCGCCGACCCCGTGACGGCGCCTCCCGAAGACTGGCCTTCCGGCATCGACGACCCGCCGCGGAGCAGTTAGCGTCGCGCCGCCCCATGACTGCGCTTCCGAAGACCGTTGCCCAGGACGCCTCTCTCCGGGAATTGCGCACGCCAGCTGCGTGGGCAGAGGTGATGCGCAGCATCGCGACGCGACACGACTTGGACGCGTCGGTGCTTGCGCCGTGTGCGCGCGGCTCCGACGTCGTCTATCGATTGGGACGCACGGCCGTCGTCAAGCTCACAGCCCCGCGCTGGGCAGGACAGATCCACACCGAGGCGAGCTTTCTGCGGGCAGTGGCTTCCAAGCTGTCCGTCACCACACCGGAGGCGCTGGCCACCGGCGACTTTGACGGCTGGCCCTACGTGATCACTTCCTATGTGCAGGGCGAGCACCTGGCGGATGTGTGGCCGGGGCTCTCCCGCGCAGCGCGTCGGCGTATTGCCGAGCAACTAGGCGCAGTGATGGCAGAGTTGCATCAGGTGCCCGCGCCTGAGTTGGAACAACCCGAGTGGCCGAAGTTCGTGCGCGCGCAGCGCGACGGCGTGGTTGCCTACCAACGTCGCCGGGGCACTCCCGAACCTTGGCTCAGCGCCATGCAGGCGTTTTTGGAGCAGCTGCCCACACTGTATGCAGACCCGGCTGAGAGCGTCAGTCTGCACACCGAGTTGCTCGACGCCCACGTGTTCGTCGACAGCGCCGACGACAGCTGCAACGTCTCTGGCCTGATTGACTTTGCGGATGGCATGCGGGGCCACGCAGACTACGACGTCGCGGCGCTGGTGGAGTTTATCTTCCGCTCTGACGCGGGACTCCTGCGGGCGTGTCTGCGCAGCTACGGCTGGCCCGCTGAGCGCATGAATGCCGACGAAGGCACGCGCTTGCTCGGTTGTTCCTTGTTGCACCGCTTTTCATCTCTGCCCCGAATGCTCGCCGCCGCGGGCATCCAGCTAGAGCAACCACCGGATTTTGCGCTGTTGCGCAAGCGGCTGTACGCGTTGGAAGCGTGACCTGGGCCGGCAGATCCCCACGAGGCCGCGGCTTCTCCCACAAAAGGGGAGAAGGGCCAGGGAGGCCATCTTGGAGCGGCGTGCGCCATGATGCATGCTCCGAGTTCAGGTCGCATTTGCGATGAGCGAGGCACAGCAAGCATCACGGATCGGACTCATCGGCGATGTGCACGCCGAGGACTTGCTTTTGATCGAAGCATTGAAGCGCCTCGACGACCGCGGCGTCGACTTGCTCTTGTGCGTGGGCGACATCGTGGACGGCGCCGGGGACCTGAATCGCACTTGCGCGCTGCTTCAGGATCACGACGTCCTGAGCGTGGCGGGCAACCACGATCGCTGGCTGCTCGGTGGCGCGATGCGGGATCTGCCCGACGCCAATGCACTCGAGAGCTTGTCGCAGGAGACGCGGGACTTCATCGCTGGATTGCCAAAGACGCGCGACTTCGCCACACCGTTTGGTTCTGCACTACTCTGCCACGGCCTCGGTGAAAGCGATATGGCCTGCGTGCGTGCCGATGACGAGGGCTACGCTCTGGAAGTGAATGCCGACTTGCATCGCCTAGTGGCATCGCCGGATGTGCAGTTCGTATTCAACGGGCACACCCACCGCAAGATGGTGCGTCACTTCAAGGGCCTGAGCATCATCAACGCAGGCACCCTGCACCGCGATTGGGGCCCCGGCGTGGTGCTGGTGGACTTCGAGGCCGCCGCGGTGGAGTGGAGCGCGCTGGGTGCCGATGCTTCGTCTGAGTGGGAGCGGATTGGGGAGCTGCGTGATTTGCGCAAGGGGCGTGGCTGAGGGCGCGGGAACACATGGGCAAGGCGAACAGTCGTGGGGTGTGGGAGGCGCTGGGGCCCGGGCTCTTGTTTGCGGCGGCGGCTGTGGGCGTGTCGCACCTAGTGCAATCCACGCGAGCGGGCGCGGTGTACGGGCTGGGGCTCGTGGTCTTGGTGCTGATCGCCAATGCCATCAAGTATCCGGCGTTCCGCTTTGGGCCCCACTACGCGGTCGCGACCCGCACTTCACTGCTCGAAGGCTACCGGCGCCAAGGCACATGGGCGCTAGCGCTCTACGCCGTGCTGACGGTGTTGACGATGTTCACGGTGCTGGCGGCGGTTACGATCGTGACCGCAGGCCTCGCCATCGCGGTGCTCGGCATCAAGCAGAGCGCGGTCGTCGTCAGCGCAGCAATCATCGCGGTGTGCGCGAGCTTGCTCGCTGTCGGGCGCTACCACTGGCTGGATCGCATCACGAAAGTGCTCGTCGCCGTGCTCACGCTGTCAACCCTGGCGGCCACGGCACTCGCCCTCCCCCGGGTGGACTTTTCAACGCTGGCGCTGTTTCCCCCGGGACCGGTGGACAAAGCGACGATCTTCTTCGTCGCGGCACTGGTCGGATGGATGCCATCGGCGATCGATGTCTCCGTTTGGCAATCCCTGTGGACCTTGGCCCGGAGCGCGGACAGTGGGCATGCGCCGACTTTGAAAGAGTCGAGCACGGATTTTCACATCGGGTACGTGGGCACGGCGCTGCTCGCCCTTTGTTTCGTGATCATGGGCGCCGGCGCCATGTATGGGACCGGGCAGAAGTTCCCGGACTCCGCAGGGGCCTTCGCGGGACAAGTCATCACGCTGTACGCAAGCAGCCTCGGCGAACCGAGCCGCCCGATCATTGGCACGGCGGCCTTTGCCGTCATGTTCTCGACCGTGCTCACCGTTGTAGACGGATTCCCCCGGGCCATTGCGGTGTTGGTCGCGCGCTTTCACGGTCCCGAAACCGGGGCGCATTTCGAACTCGACGAACCTGCACAAAAGCGCACCTATTGGGTCGCACTGATCGTGATCTGCGTGGGCGCCCTGAGCGTGATCGGCATGATGATGACGTCCCTCAAGACGCTGGTGGATCTCGCGACAACCGCCTCGTTTCTGACGGCCCCGGTGCTTTCCGTGCTCAACCATCGCGCCGTGGTAGGGCCCGAGGTGCCGGCGGCGTCCCGGCCGCGCCCCTGGCTACTGCGGGCAAGTCTGCTCGGGATTGTCTGCCAAGGCATTTTCGCGCTCTACTACTTGGGGGTGCGTTATGGCGGGTGACCAATCTTCTAGCGGCGCTAAGCTAGGGGCAGTGCTTCGAGCTTGGTCAATGCTGGCGTGCTTGGTCGTCGCGAGTTGCGCGGGGCGCAGTGAAAGGCCACCGACGAACGCAAACGCGAAGCCGCCGGCTGCGGCGAAAGGCACCGAGTCGTCCGCGCTTGCAGCCTACAAGCGCGCCTGCGACTTAGGCTCGGCGCGCGGCTGTAACGATTTGGGCGTCGCATATCTGGACGGCGACGGCGTGCCCAAGAACGAAGGCCGCGCAATCCCGCTGTTGCGGCGTTCTTGCGAGATGGCATTGCCCATGGGTTGCGCCAATCTCGCGCATGCACTGGCCAACGGTCTCGGCACCGAGCCGGACCCGGGCGCGGCAGCGCGCCACTACAGCGACGCCTGCACCGGCGGCGTGGGCTGGGCATGCGGTGCTCTCGCCGACATGGTGATGGCCGAGTCGGCGGAAAAGCGCAATCTGCCCCGCGCCGCTGATCTGTATTCCCAAGGCTGCGAAGGGCAGCATGCGGATTCTTGTGTCGGGCTGGCGCTGCTGCTGGAGGACGGCGAGGGCGTCGACAAGAACGAAGCGCGCGCCTTCGAACTGTACGAGAAGATGTGTGACCTCGGATCCGCAGCGGGCTGCGTGGGGGCGGGACGCCTGCGGTTGGATGGACGCGGGACCCGCGTGAACGTGGCCACTGCGCTGGAGCGATTCAAGAAGGGCTGCGACCTCGATCCAGCGTCGGGGTGCTATGTGTACGGCGTGATTCTGTTGCGTGGCAACGGCGTGCGCCCGGATCCCGGACGCGCCAAGCAACTATTGCGTGGGGCCTGCAACCAGGGTCATGCGGAAGCGTGCGCCGAGCTGGGGGATCTGCTCGACGAGCGCCGGGGCACAGCTCCGATGGAAACATGAACGAGCGCCCGCGTCGCACAGGCACAGGGCAGTTTGCCTAACGGATTCGGCGCCACCCGGGACCCAGACCCGGGGCCCGGCTATTTTCCTGGATTTTCGCTCTTCGCGCAGAGCGCAGCTGCTTTTTCCTTGGGGAGCCAGTGGAAGGTGTAGCGGTCCCCTTCGGCGCGCCGCGATGCAGGTCCCGAACCGGTGACCGTGATGCGCATCGTGGACATCACGCGGGATGGCCGCATGCTGCTCGGATCCGTGACAAGGGTCGCGCTGTAGACGCGGCGCAGCTGCAGCTGCGCGATCTTGTCTTGGTCGCCGTCCGGTAGGCTGACCATCGCACGGACCATATGCGCAAGCGCCTGGCTGGCCGCGGGACCTTCAAGGACGCCTTGAAGGGAGACCTCCGTTTGGTCGGGCGCGGACTTCTTGACTTCGAATTCGGTCGGGACCACCAAGTTCTTGCCACCCAAGAAGATCGTCATGTCCTGCGTGGAGCGCTGCTTGGTCAAGTCAACATCGAGCCACGAGCCCACCCACAGGTACCAGAGCTCCGAGTACTTCTCCTTGATCTGTTGCGTCATCAACGGAGACGCAAAGGACTTCTCCAAGCGATCTAGGATCGCCGCGTCTCTGCCTTCCGCTCGCATCTGCACGAGGGTGGCACGCATCGCCTGCTCCATGCCGACGACATCGTAGACTTGACCATCCTTGGTAACCAGGAAGGTGGGAGTCGCCCGCGCCAAGGCGTTCACCTGCGCCAGTTCGTTTGGGTCGATGGCGCTGGCGGGCACTTCGTCGACGGACGAAAGCTCGTGGTCTATGGCGCGCACGCTCATCAGTTCCCCCGCCGGGCAGGCGCGCAGCGTGAAACGTGTGGTCACGCGCGTGAGGTTCTTTTCGTGTTCGTGGATCACGTCCGCGGCCGCCGGCGGCTGCCAATCGAAGGAAAGGCGCGCGCGTTCTGGGGCTGGCGGAACCCGCGGAGATTTGGCCGGAGAACACGCCGCCAGAGCGAGGCAGGGCGCGACGCAAAGCGCGACGCGGCACCGGCCTCCGCGGCGTGGTTTCACGCCGGCAGGCCCTTGAGCATCTTATCTGCGCGCTGCGCCCAGGTCTGGTCGCGCTTCTTCACGAAGTCGGGAGATGTCTCGTAGCTGCTGAGTCCATCCGCAAGCACCTCTCGAGCACGGGCAACATCACCGTATTCCGTCAAGTAGTGCGCTAGTGCGACACGGTGATTGATGCGTGTACTCACCCGCGCCAGCCCCTCCATCACTTCGATGGTGTCCGCGCGCTGGTCGTTGTGCCAGAGCGCGTCCGCGTAGTCGAGAGCGGCGGCGTAGTCGCGATAGGCGTTGTCGAGCCGCAACAACCGGTCCAAGTGCTCGGCCGCTGCGTTGAAGCGACCTCTCCCCATTTCGCTGCGCCCAAGTCCATGTAGTGCCTGCCTATTGTCTGGGTCTCCGCGCAAAACATCCTCGTACAGGGGAGCGGACAGATTACATTCGTCTCGCGCCTCCAGCGCATCCGCCAGGGCCAGCTTGTTGGCAACGCTGGGTGTCTCGTCCAGCTGCTGACGCAGGGCTTCGATGCCTGGGCCGTCAGGCGCGCGCTTGAGAACGCCAGGAGGATTCCATTGGCGCAGTTTGACGACAGCGAAGTAGACGAACGTACCCAAGGGTGCGAACAACACGATGACGACGAGCCAATACAGCGGCGCCTTTCGACGGACCGCATCGAAGACCATCCAAACAACGAAAAGCGTGACGAAGAGATAGAAATACACAGTACGACCCAAATACGCGCCCGAAGCGAGGGGCGGACATTGCAGCGGATTCAGATTTGTAGCACCAGCTTACCCGTAGTCATGGCGGACTCTAAGCGCTGATGCGCCTGAGCCACCTGCGCAAAGGGCAAGCATTCGGTGCCTAGGGGCCGAATTTTCCCCCGACTAAGCCAGTCCGAGAGCGCGTCCATGCCAGTGGCCAGCAGGTCCGCACGTTCGAAGAGGTAGGACAAGTTAAAGCCCAACACGCTCTTGTTGTCGTTGGTGAGCTGCAAGGGATCGAAGCGCGGCGTGCGCACGAAGTCGAAGGCCAGCTTGGCCCAATTCGGCCGCCCGCTGCTCCGGGGCAGCATGCTGTGAAAGCCGTAGATCACCAGGCGCCCCGTCGGGCGCAGAGCACGATAGCTACCCCGGAGCGTGGACACGCCGTTTGCGTCCAACACAACGTCGTAACCGTCGGGGCTCAGGGCCTTCGCCCGCGGCCATAGCTTCTCTTTAGATTTGTCGATGACGTGGTCCGCACCTGCTGCGCGGGCCGCTTCGATCTTGTGCGAGCTGCCAACGACACCCACAACCGTGCAGTCCATGGCCTTGCCCAACTGACACAGCGCGCTGCCAACCCCACCCGCGGCGGAGTGTACCAAGAGCGTGCTGCCCGGCCGAGGGTGGGCCAGTTCCGAGAGCGCGTACCACGCCGTCAAGAACACCGTCGGGAATCCCGCGGCCTGCTCCGGACTGAGCTGTTGCGGCAGGGGCACCACCTGGTGGCGCGGCACGCAAACCTGGGACGCATAACCGAAGAAGCGCGTCACGGCGTACACGGCTTGACCGACACTGAATTCGGTCACGCCAGCTCCCACGCCGCCAACGGTGCCTGCAACCTCGAAGCCCGGCGTGATCGGGTAGCCGACGTACTTCTTCGCGGATTCGTACAATCCCATGCGCACGATGCAGTCCGCGTAGTTCACCCCCGCGTGGGAAACGTCCACGCGCACTTCCCCGGCCTTCGGCTCCAAATCTGGGTGGGTCTCCACGCGCAGTGCGTCGAAGCCGCCGGGCTTTGCGATCACGACCTTCTTCATGGGCGGCGGAGTCAATCACGTCGGCGCGCCGCCTGCAGCTCGAACCGGCGCGAAAAGCAGTTCGCGCGCTCACATTTCTGGGCATGCCCAGGCAGGCGCGGCCGCCCGGTGAAGTCTAGACCGGCTTCGCCCGCACTCTGCGTCGCCGCAGAAGCCAGAACAGCAAGACCAAAAGTGCGACGACCCCGGCCACTCCGACCCAAACGCGGGGGGGTGCGTTCTTCGCTGCGTCGAAAAGCACTTGCCCGAAGTAGCTCATGGCCAGGAGCGGAAGCAGGTAGCCAACGAAGGAGCCCCAGAAGTGCGTCCAGAAGCGCACTTTTGAAATACCAAAGAACGCGTGCAACAGCGGCGGCATCCAAAATATGAAGCGCAGCACGACGACCGTTACGAATGCGCGGCGCTCCAGCGCTTCATCGTATTTCTTGAATCGCTCCGGAATCAGCGCTGAGACGGCGTCACGCGCAACGAACCGCGCGAAGGAAAAGCCCACCACGCTCGCGCACATGGTTCCCGTGATGGACAGCGCAAACGCGATCGGCCAGGGCCAGATCAACGCGGCCGCGACGACATACACGGTGCCCGGGATCCCAAAGGGCTGCAGTACGGCGTACGCGACGATGAATGCGGCGTAGCCCCATGCGCCCAGTCCGATCAACGCCGCCTTGAGCCGCGGCGGGTCTTTGAAGTGCTGGAGGATCCCAAGCTGAT